>NZ_JAFBBR010000001.1:318120-636240 GCF_016907295.1 Microbacterium dextranolyticum | reverse complement strand
AACGTCCGACCGAGCCGGCAAATCTCGGCCAGCATCGCGGGGACGCCACTGCTGACGGAATCGATCACCGCCCGCATCATCTCCTTCGCCTTGTTCTTGTCGGGTTCGCGGTAGGCGGCGACGATGCGCTGGTAGATGCCCCAGGTCGCTTCGACCTCGACGTGCTCCTCGGCGGCGAACACCGCGTCGAGCCGCGCGGTCTGCTTCTCGGTGAGGAAGCTCGCGCCGGTGTGGAGGGTGCGGCGGACCCCGTAGAGCGGGTCGCCGGCGTGACCGCGGTGCCCGAGGGTGTCTTGCTGGACGCGCTGCCGGGTCCGGTCGAGCGCGTCGCCGGCCAGGCGGACGACGTGGAACGGGTCCATCACCGGAACCGCGTCGGGGAGCTCTTCGGCCGCGGCCGTCTTGAACCCGGAGAACCCGTCCATCGCGACCACCTCGATCCGGCTCGACCACTCCGCAGGCCGGGCGGCGAGCCACTCCTTGAATACCTGCTTCGACCGGCCCTCGACCATGTCCAGCAGCCGTGCGGGACCTGTCTTGTTGCGGGCGGGCGTGAGGTCGATGATCACGGTCACGTACTTGTCACCGAACCGGGTGTGACGCCAGACGTGCTCGTCGACGCCGATCGTGGTGACGCCGTCGAACCTGGCCGGATCGTCGATCAGCCGCCGCTTGCCCTCGGCGAGGATCGCGGTGTTCGCGGTGTGCCACGACACCCCCAGGCCTGCCGCGGCGCGGGAGACGGTGAGGTGGTCGACCACGATCGCCTTCAGCGCCCACCCGACCCCGCCGCGGGAGATCTTCGCCCGCCGCGCCGCCGCGTTCGTCGTGTCCTGCCGCCAGGTGCGGCGGCAGTGGCCGCACCGGTAGCGGCGCACCCGCACCAGCAGCGTCGTGGGCCGGTGACCGAACGGCTCGTGCGCGAGCGGACGCGTCACGGTGTCGCGCGGCACGCCCTCGGCGCCACACTTCCGACACCACGGGTCATCGTCAACGACGCGGCACTCGAGTACCGCCCGGTCGGGCTCGATCAACTGGCCGATGGCTTCGAGGCCGAGCTCATCGAGACGGCAGAACGTGGTGAGGTCAGGGGTCGCGAACGTAGGGTGGTGCAAGTCGAGGTCTTCCGGCAGATGGGCAGTGTGAGAACTTCCATCCTGGAAGACCTCGACGTCTATCCGCGAACCAGCCGCCGACCCTCGACTACACCCTCAACTGCGAAGAGCCCGTTACACGCCCACCCGTCGCCATCCCCGTCGAGCTTGTAGATGTCGCGACCCACGACGCGGGCGACGCCATCGAAGTACGCCGGGCCGTTGCCTCGCCCTCCGGCGCAGTCCACGTCACTCGCGATCGGCACGCATGCCTCGGCGTAGTTCGGATCGCAGCCGTCCGACGCTGCAGCAGGCGGCGGCGCAGCCGGCTCGACGTACGTGCCGACCGACGTGACTTCGGCAACGGGAGCCGTCGTAACCACGTCAGAGACGAGCTCTCGCGCAGTCTCGACACCGTCAGTGAGGGTCACTCGGTAGGTGCGCGTGCGCTCGCCGTTCTGCCCGGCCGTGGTCACCGCGCTCTGCCCCGCTGGCATCGACGCATCGTCGACCCTTGTGCGCTCGAAGGGCACCGGCTCGGCCGCGACCTCATCGTGCGTCGTGATGACCGGAACGTGGGTCGGCGTGGGCGTGCGTGTCGGTGTGGATGCCGCGGTGGGCGACGCCGACGAGGCAACGAACGCGACGGGCTCACGCGCGTCGGCCGCAGAACGCGCGGCGAGCGTGACCGCGTTGATCGTGCCGCCCATCAGCGCGATGCCGAGCACGAGACCCGCACCGACGAGCAGCCCCTTGCGTCGGCTCGATCCACGGCGCGGGGTCGATCGACCCGGCCGACGCTCGCGCGCAGAGGCCGGCGATACCGCTCTCGGCCCATCTGCAACGTGAGCCGTCCATGCGGCGCCGTCCCACCAGCGGACGTGCGCTCCGCCGTTCGGGTCGGGGTACCACCCCGGTTGCACGTTCGTCATCGACACTCCCCCCGGTTTTGTCAGACGCTATCGCTCACCGGCGCAACGGAAAACGACGACGGCGCCGTGACAAACGAGACCGATCGCTCGTTACGGCCGCCCCATTCCGAAGTACGTCCACCCCGCGGCGCGCCAGGCAGCCGCGTCGAGGCCGTTGCGACCGTCAACGACGACCCGCCCTTCGGTAAGCGTCGCGGCGTACTCAGGAGCCAGCTGACGGCGGTACTCGTCCCACTCGGTGACGAGCACGAGAGCATCCGCATCGCGGATGGCCTCGTCACGATCCTCGACGTAGGTGAGCTGCGGATGGATGCGACGCGCGTTCTCGATGGCCGCCGGGTCGGTGACGGTCACGTTCGCGCCGAGCCCATGCAGACGCACGGCGACATCGAGTGCGGGCGAGTCGCGGATGTCGTCAGAGTGCGGCTTGAACGCTGCGCCCAAGACGGTGACCTTCTTCTCGAACACGGCACCGCCGAGTCCTTCGACCACAAGCTGCACGGCCCGCTCGCGGCGGCGCAGGTTGATCTCGTCGACCTGGCGGAGGAACGCAACGGACTCGCCACGCCCGAGCTCTTCTGCGCGGGCCGAGAAGGCACGGATGTCCTTCGGCAGGCACCCGCCGCCGAAGCCGATGCCCGCGCCCAAGAAGCGACGGCCGATGCGCGCGTCGTGACCGATCGCATCGGCGAGCTGGGTGACATCGGCACCGGTGACCTCAGCGATCTCGGCCATCGCGTTGATGAAGCTGATCTTGGTGGCGAGGAACGCGTTCGCCGACACCTTGACCAGCTCGGCCGTCGCGTAGTCGGTCACGATGAACGGCGTGCCCTTCGCGACGGAGGGGTGGTAGACCTCGCGCAGCACGGATGCCGCGCGCTCACCCTCTTCGCCGGCCGGTACACCGGCGACGAGACGGTCGGGGTCGACGGTGTCTTGCACCGCGAAGCCCTCGCGCAGGAACTCGGGGTTCCACACGAGCGTCGCGCCGGTGTCAGAGACGCGCGGCGCCAGACCGGCGGCCGTGCCCACGGGGACGGTCGACTTACCCGCGACGATGTCGCCCTCGGCGAGATAAGGCAGCAGCCCATCGATGGCCGCATTGACGTAGGTCAGGTCGGCGGCGTAGCCGTCCTTCTGCTGCGGCGTGCCGACGCCGACGAAGTGCACCTTGGCGCCAGCCGCAGCGGCCATGTCGGTCGTGAAGCGCAGGTTGCCCGCCGCGATGCCAGCAGTGAGAATCTCTTGCAGTCCCGGTTCGAAGAACGGCGCTTCACCCTTCGACAGCGCGTCGATCTTGCGCTGGTCGACGTCGATACCGACGACGTCGTGTCCGATGGATGCCATCGCGGCTGCGTGAACCGCGCCGAGATAACCGCAACCGATGACCGACAGCTTCATACGAACTCCAAGTGGGGGGACGGAATCGGGGGAGAACACGCAAGACTGTTCCTACCAGAAGCGCGCATCCAGCTTCTAAACGAAATCGCGGCAAACGAGACCGGGAACTGGAAAAAGGCAGTAAGCGCTCCTATCGATGCGCGACAGAATCAGAGGATACCAGCGGTGCGCCCCGTTGGTACCACGACGGACGAGGCCGCGCCTGCCTCAATTGGCCATCCTCTGCCTGCGAAGGAATCCAACGCGGAACTCCCGAGGCCGCCAGGACAATTAAAGGCAAAGTTCCGAAGAGCCACATCGGTTGAGTGACATTAAAGCGCCAGACCGTCTCACCGATACTCAAAACGAGCCAGACCACTACATACATAGACAGTCGAAGGTCACCTATTCGCGCATACGCCAGGGAAACGCGAGCGCACATAAAGACAAGTAAAAATAGGCCGACTCCGCCAACCAATCCTAGGGTAGTGAGCTGAGTCAAGAAAGAATTATGCGCGTGTTGAGCATCCTTGAAGAGCCCATTATTCACAGCCCAAATGTCCTGGAAGAAAGAAACTCCGTTGCCGAATATAGGAGCCGCTTCAAAAGCACCGCGGGAAAAGATCCAAATCTGACCACGCGAGGTGAACGCTGTCGGGTCGTCAGTAACAAAGGGGGTAATCGCAACCAAGAGCAATGAAGCGATCAACACGAACGAGACAACGGCCACAGACACGCGATTCGATCTCCGAAAAAGACGGACGACAAACCACGCGAAAGCCATAGCGATCGCCGCGATCATCGAAGTTCGCGACGCCGACCAGATCAACGCGCAAAACGTAAAAATTATCGACAAGAATACTGTCATGCGACGGCGAAACAAAAAAACCAGCGGAAGAGTCAGTGCGGCAACTGCACCGAGCGTGTTCGAATGATTGAACATTCCAGATAGCAGGGTGCCACCGACTATCGCCTTGTCTGACTGATCGCCGCTTACTGTGGGCATGAGCCCATAGGCCGGAAGCGCGACACCAAGCAGCAGGCTGACGGCGCAGGACACAACTCCCCAACCGGCGATATGACGAACTAGCTCGAGGCCAGGAGGTCGCACCCAGAAGGAAACAACCGTAACAAAAGCGATGACCGTCGGCACCACATCACCACCACTAGCCAGCGATGAAACTACTGCAACAACGGGTGCAATCCCTACAAGGAGCGTGGACGGCGGTCTAGACGTACTTGACGGCGCAACAACCATTCTGGATAAGAGAAGTACAAGGAGCGCGCCAAGCAGAGCATTGCGGGCAAGACTCGCCGCGGGGCTATCTGGCGAGGCCCAGCCTGTGGGTGTCAAGTAGCGGGTGCCAGCGAGAACAACGAGCAGCGACGGCAGCAGAACGCCTAAACACACCACCGCCGCCAGCAGACGCTCAGTCGAGCTTGACGCGCGCCCAGGTGAGCGAAAAATGAGGGCGGGCCGACGGCGAGACGTCGCAGTCACGGTTGGTCCACATTCTCAAAATGACGGATCATCGCCGCCGTTCGCGACTGATAGGTGTGTTCACGAGCGATGTCAACACCGGCCGCAGCGCGGGGATTACCAGAATCCAGTATTTTGCGGATCTGCTCCCCAAACTGCGCTGCCGAGTCGGCAAAGAATGCTACATCGCTGAAGGCTTGAATCGACTCAAGCCTAGTCGACACGACGGCAGCTCCCGCTGCCAGATACTCGAAGAACTTCATTGGGAACATCGCACGCGTATACTCGTTCAAGGGGCATGGAAGAACAGCCACATCGAAGTGTGTCATGTAATGAGGAACCTCGGAATATGGCTTGGGGCCGAGGAAATGGACATTCGGAAGATCAAAGAAGTCCGGCAGCTCCTGACCGATCTGCCCCTCGCCAAGCTTCCCGATGATCACGAAGTTAACCCCCGGAAGAAGCTCCACCAGTTGTCGGTACAGGGTGAAGTCGAACTTGTACTCACTCACCGCACCCACAAATCCAACGATTGGACCAGGCGGCAAGTCGACCGGACGCACGACTTCCGAGCGTGACACGAAGCACTCGTCGCCGACCACGTTCGTTTGCTCGATTATGCGATCGGGTGCCGCAACCCTCGCTGCGATTTCTGCTAACGCCGGGCTCGTCACAAAAACTAGACGCGCCTCAGCTAAAAGATGATCCTCTGCCGACCTTATTAGAGCCTGAGGCATTCCGGGTTGCGCCGAAATATCGTCCACAAGGTGGTAATAGACCGGCCACCTGAGCCGAGGCCATGCAACAAGCGTGATAGGAGAGTAAGTTAGCACCACATCCGGGGCGAACCGATTCACGCGCCAAAACCTGCTCTGAAAAGCCAACGCCACCCGATTAACAAACCTCACAAAGGCCCTGTCCCACGCTGGCAAGACAAGGGGGCTCACTACTTGCACACCTTCTGGAACAATCCGAGGAGCCCGAAACGCGGACCTAATGCGGCGGATGATG
Source organism: Microbacterium dextranolyticum (assembly GCF_016907295.1). Classification (NCBI taxonomy): domain Bacteria; kingdom Bacillati; phylum Actinomycetota; class Actinomycetes; order Micrococcales; family Microbacteriaceae; genus Microbacterium; species Microbacterium dextranolyticum. The sequence continues at coordinate 630,343 of NZ_JAFBBR010000001.1, read as the reverse complement.
CGACCACGATTGGCAGTCAGATCCGCGGAACTCATCGACCTAATGGCCAGGCTGTCTACATATAGTACTTCGTGACCCAAATCAGCCAGCGTCACGGCAACATGCTGCTTGTTGGTCCAGAATGGATGATCCCAATCAGCAGTGGAGATAAGCAATATGCGCATGGCCTCAGGCCCCTCTTCCGAATACAGCGAGAAATTCGCGCCAACGAATCTGCAACAGCACCATAATGATGAGAGCGAAGACAACACTCGATATGCCAGCAACCAAGATGCCAAGAACTGGCGTCACTGCGAGGACATGCGAGATATCTGTGATGAACGATACTGCCCCTACCGCAACTACAACCAGAATTGCGCTAACGCCCTGATCCCATCGCGTTGCCCGCTGCCGCAGATCTGATGCAGCAATCCAAAGACACAGCGCGCGAAGACTCTGCGCCAAGAGGACGGCAAAAGCACCGCCGACCGCACCCCACGTAGGCGTCAGGACAATAGCCAGCGTGATGGAAACTAACGCCGAGACGATACCAGTCCACGCCATTGCGGATCCGCGGTTTGCGGCGATCAATTGAGTGCCCCAGTAGCAGTCCACTGCGAACGGCAGGACAACGAGAGAGTAGACGGCGACGGTAGCCGCCGACGCGACGTAGTCGGAGCCGAACATTATGACCGCGGCGGCGCCCCCACCGATGCTGGCACCGAACGCCAGGACGGCGCCAAGGGCAGTCATTAGTGCAAGCGAGCGACGCTGAACGTCACCCTGCTTGGCACTTCCCGCTCGATTTGCGAGCACAGGAAGAAGCGTTGCCGCTGCTACGGTCGGGAATATGAAAAGGACGTCCAGAATCCGTCCCGCTACACCCAGAAAAGCCCCCTCCTGTGCACCGGCCGTCGAAGTGACAAAGACGATCGGCAGGCGCTGCATTGCTGCCCAGGCGAGCGCGCCGACGCCAACCGTAACCGACGACGCGATGATTGGCTTCGCAAGCCTTAACATCAACGCGCGGCGCGGCGCCCGCAACAAGTCTCTGCTCAGCGCAAGAACTACACAGCTCTGCGCAATCTGAGAAATCAGGAAAAACACGGCAAAGACGACGGGACCGCCGGATAGAAGCCAACAAGAAAAGGCGCCCAGGGTCCAAATCAGACTCTGAACAAGCCCGGCCTTTGCGACGAGATCTGGGCGAAGTCGTGCTAGTAGCAAGGACTGACCGACATTCCCTGCAGCGGCAATGATCGACACCGCTAGTATTATGCTCGCGATCCTCACCGGAACTGGCTGCGAGAGAATCACGAGGCACGACAGCGCTGTAAAAAGCAGAGCTAGGCTACCTCGTTGCAGAGCTCCGATCCAACCAATCTCTGCGCTTTTCTCCGGATGCCTGCTGACGAGGCGCGTGGTGGTCTGCGAAACACCAAGATCCGACGCCAAGGTCGCGACGCCAACGAGGGCGAAAGTGCTAGACAGAAAACCAAAGTCTGTTACGGAGAGTCCGCGCGCCAAGAAAACGCCGGCCAACGCCCCTGATAGAGACCCAAATAAGCGAGCAAAGACATTCACCCAGGTTCGTCGCGCGAGGTTCATGCACCCGCCCAGGACGCTACTTTTTTCACATAGTCGACCGACAGCGTTTCTGCCCCGAACTCACGCTCCACCAATTCTCTACCACAGCGGCCGAGATTTTCTCGGTCGTTCACCGTCATACCGTAGAAATCCCTAATTCGGGCGGCGAAGGACACTGGAGTAGAAGCAATGAGAAAACTCTCACCATCCCGCACCGCAATCCCCTCAATGCCGGCGTCGGTAGAAATCACAGGCGTTTCGCTGGCAAGCCATGTGAGAGTCTTCAGCTTGACACCAGCTCCAGCCCAGATTGGAACGACGGCGGCTTCGCGCTCAGACATCCATGTGTCCAGATCAGCTACGAATCCACTAAACGTTATCGCAGGATCGCGCTCCATGATTGCTTTCAAATCGGCCGGCGGTTCCCCAGCACCCGCGACCCACAGGTGATGACCTTCATCGGCCAGAGCCGGCCACGCAAGCTGCAGGAATGCGCGTAAGCCGTCGACGTTCGGACCATAGTTGAACGAACTCATCCACCCAATGCCGTTCCGATGCGCCGACCTCGAGATCACACCCAATTGAACTCCTGAGGCGACGATCGCGTCCGCAGACCTTCCATAGATAGAACGCAGCCGGATGTCCTCGTCGATGGAGGTTACAACGACTTTGTCCACATGGCGCAGCACGCGGCGCTCGAACGCACGAGCAGCGACAACCCCTAGAGCGGTGCGGATTGCGCGGTTAGCCCACATGGATGTCATGGACGCCCCCAGAACGTTCGCTTTGTCCCAAACCACGAGATCGGCTTCAGCGGCGGCGAGTCGCCTTGCACCACCCTCACCAAGTACCCACAGGAGATCAGCGGGACCGCGATCGCGACGAGCTCGAACAAAGCGGGCGGGAGCTTTTTCAAGGATGCCATTCGGAGTCCGGGCAAGGACACTAACTAACCATCTCACAGCTCGCGCCGGCCGACCATGTCCAAGTAGGAGCGAGGCGGAGGTGCATACGATGTTGAAGCCTGGATAGCGCCTCCGGAGCGCGGCGACGTCGTCTGCAGTCGTGTCAGGTCTTCTGGAAACCACTAGTGTTTTCGACCATTTCGCAAACCGCGGCTCAACGGAAAGAGCATCCAGCAGCGCCGCTACGCGCAGAGCGTCCCCGCGATCAACGGGGACCGGAAACACCGCACTGGCAACAGTGAGACTCTTCATTTTAATGCTGCCATCTCTTGATAATACTTCTCCGCGACCGCCCCCCAGGAGAGCCTCGCGCCCGACTCGCGCGCTCGGATACTCATATCCGCCCATGATTCCTCTACATCAAATGTGGAAAGCGCCGCTATGACGTCCCCTGCCCGCTTCTCGATAAGGAAGCCGTTGACACCGGTCGCCACCCATTGACTCACCGACCCATAGGGCGTCGCAATAACAGGCACCCCGGCGGCTAAGGCCTCTGCAACGACCAGCGGAGAGGCTTCATACGCGCTCGGAAGTATCAGAAAGTGGGCTTCTTGGAGGAAGGGGCGGATGTCACTTTGTCGTCCGAGAAAGATTACTCTGTCCTGAACAAACAACTGAGCGGCTTTCGATTTATATGTAGCCACCATAGACTCATCGCCTCCGACGATGAGAAGTCTCCACGCTGGCAATTCGACCAGCGCCTCCAGCGCCACGTCGAGACCTTTCCGTTCGAACTCGTGACCGATGAATACCAGCGAGGGATTCTCGGGCCGGGCCACACTATCAATGCTAAACTTCTCAACATTTACCCCGTTCGGGATAACGACCGTGGATCCGCGATATCCCGGATAGAGGGTCGGTAAGAGCTCTGCATCTTCATCTGAAAGCGACACAACCAGGCGAAGATCGCTAGCAGAGAAGCGTCGCCTTTCTCGCCACATAAGATAGATATGAAATGGGTTCCCCAGGATAGCCCGAAGATATCCGCGACGTTGAACCACGGCCTTATGAAACCCATGGTTAACGTAGATGTCGCCAACAACCGCGTCGCCGTGCGTAAGAACGACGCCCCGCGGATTTGCCAACTTCCAAGCTCGCACTTCGCGAGTGGCTCGATGAGTGAACCAGATTACGTCGCGCATTAGTCGCAACTTATTGATGATGCGACTACGCGAGACATTTGGTAGCGAACGCCCAATGACCTCCAAGTCGAGGCGGTCAACGTCAACATCGAGGCGCTGGAACTCGGCCTCCAGCTCGTAGGCAACACCGCATATCCCGCCACCCGGACGAATCTCGCGAGCTACTTGCAATAGCTTCATTTAGTCACCTGCGCACCTTCTATTAACTCGTCATATAGCTCCTCGAGCTTCGCGGTCTGCGTTTCCAAGGAGTGGCTCTTCTCGACAGACTCGCGGGCCCGGGAGAAGAAACCCTGGAGTTCAATCGCATTCATGCTTGCCACACCGAGCAGAGTACGCGCTAAACCTGCTTCGTCTCCCTCATCGACCAACCATCCGTTCTGGCCATCGACCACAACTTCAGGGATACCCGCATGCCTTGTAGCGAGCACGGGTACGCCTAGGGCTAACGCCTCGAGAACCACCGTCGGAAGACCCTCTTGATCTCCGTTGTGGGCGGTCTTACTAGGTACGACCAGGATACCGCTCGTCTCCATCGACTCACGCACATACGCTGACGACTGCGCTCCCACGAAGACCACTCTGGAGTCGATGGCTAGTTCACGAGAAAGAGCCTCGAGTTCGTTTCTAAGCGGGCCATCGCCAACGATCTTCAGTTCCCAGTCTGTCTCTGAGGAAATCTTGGCGAAGCTTCGGAGCAGCGTAGATGTTCCCTTCTTTTCGACAAGTCGACCGACGTGAAGAAACTGGCCGCGAGGCTCACGCGTAACTGTTTGCTCTACGGGGACACCAATCGGCATGGTTCGAATTTGGCCGCCCGGATAACCTCGCTCCACCGCCGCACGCCGGACGTGCTCCGATACTGCAATAAACTGCGTCGGTGATTTCTTCAATCTCGCTTCGAAGAGCGCAAAATTCACCCAAGCCGGCTTCATACTTCGTAGTAGAGCACTTCTATGCATTGAGATATCAAAGCCGTGGAGAGTGACTACAAGCGGAACTCGGAGTTTCTTCGCGAGCTTGAGCGCATAGACACCCTCGATGGCGAAGTGTGCGTGAACGAGCGCCACCTCGCGACCTCGCAAATGCCGGAGAGGAATCTTGGTCGACCGAAAAATAGTGTAGAAAAATCTCTCGAATCGGGACAGTTGGCTGCCACCGGCGATCTCATATGGTCCATCGCTCGCAAGCTGGTCTCGGCAGAAAATGACCCCTCGCGTCCGCCTCATAGCGGCTACCTGGCGACGAATAAAGGTTTCCGATAGCACCGGAAAAGCGTGTCGAACTACGAGGACTTCTCGTCCTTGGTAGCGCTCTGCGGGTGTGCTGACTTCAATCGAGGAGTTCACGCGTTTCTCCGAGGGGTGTCCAGGATGTAACTGTGCTTTCCCGACTTGAGTGACGAACTGCTCCCGCACCTGCGCGTGCCACCGCTTCGGGACCGTTAATCAATCGGTTCCACCTCCCTTTACGTTTGTAGCTACCCATGCGGCAACTTCGCGGTCAAACCGAGAAGCGCTGAAGAGCTCCGCGCGAGCCCTCGCAGCAGCAGGATCGATGGATGACGCATCGAGTACCGCACGCCGTAGTTCGTGTCTATCCTCCGAGACAAAGACTGCACCGGCTTCCGGCGCATTCACGCTCTCCGCGGCGCCGCCGATGGCATTGACCACCACAGGGGTGCCCGCCGCCATGGCTTCCACGGGCATGATCCCGAAGTCCTCGACAGGCGGAAACACAAAAACCGTGGCCCTCTGGTACAGCGCGTAGAGCAAAGGAGTAGTAGGCGAGTCCACAAACGTGACTGGGACCTTCGCTTGGCGGCTCTGTTCCTCCAGTTGTGCACGCGCAGGACCCGAACCAGCTATGACGACCGGAAGATCTACCGACTCGCCGGCCTTGACGACTAGATCGAGCCGCTTGTAGTCCACTAGTCGAGAAGCCCCGAGGACGAAGCTTTGAGGCAACGCTTCCAAGGTCTCGCGCTCCCGCTCACCTAGCATCTCTCGCCAGTCGGCGATAGCTGTGATCTGTTCGGTGTTCACCGGCGGGTAAATGACGATCGCGTCGCGATGCCAAGCCTCTTGGGTTCGGTCGGCGATGAAGTGGCTGTTGGCTGCGATGCTCCGTGCCTCGCCCGCCCGACGACGATCGAGGCTCTTGAACCTGTCGCCCACGGCTCGTGCGAGCGAGCCATCACCGCGTCTGTCGAGCTCCGGCGCCCAGATGTACCGAGCGGGCGTGTGTACGTAGACGAGCTTAGGCACATCGACTGACGGCATCCGAACGTGGTGTGCGAAGAGGTGAGAGCTGACCAGTGCCCAATCGAATCCCTCGCGTCTGGCGCGCCAAACAAGGGGCATCAAAGGCAACGCAGCCGCCTTGCTCCTACGGAGCGGCGTCTTAGACAGCGTCGTCTCCGATACTCTCGAGGAATCGAATCTGGCGTGCGCATCGTTCCAGAGGCAAAGGATGTCCGCGTCTGGATATATGGAAGCGAACCGCTCAAGTACGTTTTCAGATCCACCGCTCGATGCGATCCACTCATGAACCAGCAATCCCGACATCAGTGCGCAGACTCCCCCGGTGCGAGCACGGCCTTCGCCGTCTTCATCAAGATTGCGAGGTCACTAACAAGCGACCAGTTCTCCACGTAGTAAAGGTCGAGACGCACCGCGTCCTCCCAATCAAGGCTGGACCGTCCGCTCACCTGCCACAGCCCGGTGAGGCCTGGGCGGGCGAGCAGCCGCCGCCGAGCGGCATCCGTGTAGAGAGCCACTTCCGCCGCGATCTGCGGACGGGGGCCGACGAGGCTCATCGAGCCGCCCAGCACGTTGAACAGCTGTGGAAGCTCGTCGAGCGAGTACTTCCGGATGAACGTGCCCACCGGAGTGATTCGGGGGTCATCCTTGATCTTGAAGAGCGGCTTCTCGCTCGTTCCCTGTGCTTCGAGCAGAGCCTTGAGCTCCTTGTCGGCACCAACACGCATCGAACGGAACTTGAGCATCTTGAACGGCTGGCCGTTGCGGCCGATGCGCACCTGCTTATAGAGAAGAGGCCCAGTGCTCGTCCACGAGACGGCGATGGTCACCGCGAGCAACAACGGCGAGAGCAGCACGATAAAGATCGATGCGCAGATCAGATCGAAGGTGCGCTTGACGAAGCGCTGCCCCATGGAGAATCTCGGGGTCTCCACATGTATGAGGGGCAGCCCCGCCACCGGACGCGTATGCAGACGAGGGCCGGCGATGTCGATGATGCTCGGGGCGAGCACCATGTGCTGTCGCCCCGCCTCGAGGTGCCACGAGATCTCTTTCACCTTGTCGGCCGGCAGTTCGTCAGTGCTCGTGATGGCCACCGTGTCTGCCCGAACTACAGCCATGGCCGACGACACCGCGTTCACGCTGCCCATCACAGGCACGTCGGTCCCCTCGATAGTGTCCGCGATCTTGCCGTGGGGGATGCAAGCTCCGACCACGACGTAGCCCGACCTCGGCGAACGTTGCAGTTCGCGAGCGATCTGAGATACCGAGGACTCGGACCCGACGAGGAGCAGCCGAGCCGACCACTCTCCGCGACCGCGCTTCGAGAGCAACCAGTGACGCCATAGCCACCGGGTCCACAGAAGAATGACTACGCCGATCGGCAGGCTGAGCAGCAAGAATCCTCGCGCAACATCCGTCTGCGTTAAGAATGCAATGATCGCGATGACGCCGAAGAGTCGAAAGCTGGACGACGCGACGCGAACGTACTCAGTGGTTCCGATTCCGATAACGCGGTAGCTGCGCGAATCGCTCCACGACAAGGCGCCCATCCAGGCGACGATCAGGATGATCGAGAACAGCCAGTACGAGATGTCAGAGATGCGGGCGTCCTTGGCGATCGCGAGCTGCGCGTTACCGAAGCCGAACCAGGCGATCTGCGTGCCGAACACGACCCACACGAGTGCAAGCAGGTCGCTGACGATGAGCCGACGCTGAAAGCGGCGACGCCAGTTGTCGGCCACGCGCAGGGCGGGGCGCGAATGAGTTTTCGTCGCCTCGCTTTCGCCCAGAGCCGCGACGCGTGCGCCGCGTGGCCTATCGGGGGAAGGTGAGTTGTGAAGCGACTCCGTCGTCGCATCGACCTCGAAGTCGGTCGACACTGCGGTGGCTCCTTCGCTGGGTGGGGGGAAAGTCCGGCGTGAGCGGGAGACTAGCAGTCGATTGTGTCGACGGTGTGTCGAGAACGAACGGCGACGAGTGGTGCTCACCGTCCGCGGCGATGCCGGGGGGCATCTTGCATACTAGGGGCATACATGAGAGCCGTCTCATCTACTTTTGGATGAAATGTTCGCGGTCTCGTCGCATGCCGCACAGGCTCGACTCGGCGCCGTGCGGCGTCCTCGGCGTTACGCGAGTGCGGTGCCGGCGACGATCAGCACCACGTAGGCGGCGTTGTAGACCGCGTGCGTGAGCACGGCGCCCCAGATGCGTCCCGTCAGCAGCACCACCAGCGAGCACGTCGCACCGACGGCGAACAGCACGATGGCATCCCTCAGCGTCAGCGACCCCGACGCGGCGTGCAGCAGCACGAATCCGCCGGTCGAGACGAGCAGCGCCGTGAGGCCCGCCGACAGCCCGCCGAGCGAGCGGCGGAACAGCTGGTAGACGACGACCAGCAGGATGCCGCGGAAGAAGAACTCCTCGATGAGCGGAGCGATCACCACCGCCGGCAGCGCATCGGTCAGCCACCACGACGAGGGCAGCCCACCGCCGAGCGCACCGGCGGAGGGGAACGATCCGCCGCCCGCGATCCACCCCTGCAGCAGTCTCAGACCGAGGCCGAAGGCGACACCCCACAGCAGGTCGGTGGGCTTGAACCGCAGCAGCCGTGCGGGGCGCGACCGTGCCAGCGCGAAGACGATGGCGGCGAGCATGCCCACCCACAGCACGACGCTCGAGGCGAACGGCGCCCACGGGGCGGCGATCCGGTTGACGGCGCCGCCGGCGACCACGCCGAGCCCGAGGCCCACGAGGGCGACCGACAGCACGGTGAGGTCCCACCGGCGCACGGCGTGACCGCCCTGCCGCCAGTCGCGCCGGGGGCGGTGGCGGGGCGGGGTCGGGCCTTCGGGGGCTTGGTCGGGGATGTTGGTCGGGCCGGGCGCGGGGTCGCTGCTCGCGTCGGGCGCGGGGGCCGTCGACTCGGGCGGAGTGGGGGGCTCTACCGCGGCGGAGGACGCAGGTCGGTCATCGCTATGCTGATCGGGCACGCGGCCAAACTACCGGTCTCGCGCCGCGAGACGCAGTCCCCCTCCCCCTCAGGAAGCAGTCGTGCTCGAGATCCTCACCGTCTGCACCGGCAACATCTGCCGGTCGCCCCTCGCCGCGCAGCTGATCGCGCGCCGCCTCGCCGACCTCGGCGTCACCACCTCGAGCGCCGGAACGCGCGCCCGCGACGGCGCGCCCATGATGCCCGAGTCGGCGCAGCTCGCCATCGCCCGCGGAATCGAGGCGGATGCCACCGCCGCCCACCGCGCGCGCCACCTGACGCCGGCGCACCTGGCATCCCCCGTGCTCGTGCTCGCCATGGCCCGCGACCACCGCCGCGAAGTCGTCGAGCTCGCGCCCGCGCGCGGACGGTCGACCTTCACCGCCCGCGAGTTCGCCCGGCTCGCCGCCGCCGTCTCGGACGACGAGCTGCGCGCCGCGGCGGATGCCGTGGGTGCTTTTGGTGCTGTTGATGCTCTGGGGGGGTCCGACGGTCTCGGGTCTCTGGGGGGTCTCGGGGGTCTCGGGGCTCTGGGGTCTCTGGGGTCTCTCAGGTCGAGGCGGCGCGGTGCGGCGGAGGCTTCGGCTGTGGAGCCGGAGGGGTCGCGTGGGCCGGCTTCGTCGGTCGGAGCGGCAGACGGTGCGCTCGACTCACGGGCGCGGATCACGGCGGCGCTGGCCGCCATCGCCGGGCGGCGCGGGCTCGTCCTGCCTCCGGCGGCGCCGGAAGACGACGACGTCATCGACCCCATCGGCGGAAGCGCCGAGCTGTACGCCCAGTCCGCCGACGAGCTCGCGCCCGCGATCGACGCGGTCGAGCGGGTGTTCCGGGTGGTGCTCGCGTAGCGGAGCGTCCGGGTGGTGCGGTGCTCGCGTAGCGGAGCGTCCGGGTGCTGCGGTGCTCGCGTAGCGGCTGTTCGGGGGGCTCTCTGTCGGGGCTCGCGTAGGGGCGCGTCGCCACCAGCGCGGTTTTGCGGCGGGGCTCCCTGTCGGGGCTCGGCGCTGCGTCGCGGGTTGCGCGGGTGGGGCGTCGAGGGGTCTCGAAGCTGGGCTTCACGGCGCGCGACCGGGGTCGCGCCGTATCTCGGGGTCGTCCGAGATCCGCGCGGCATCTCGGGGCCGGTGACCCGGCACAGGAGGGTCCCGGGTCGTCCCGTCGGCGGTCGGCGGTCGGCGGCCGGCGGTCGGCGGCCACCGGAGCGGGCTCTTCCGCGGCAATCGGGGCAGTGCAGGTGTTCGCGGGGCGGAGCGGAACCGCGGGATTGGGGGCAGCGCGGGTGTTCGCGGGGTGAGCGCGTGCGCGGGATCCGGGGGCAGCGCTGGTGTTCGCGGGGCGGAGCGCGCCCGTGGGATCCGGGGGCAGCGCTGGTGTTCGCGGGGCGGGGCGCGCCCGTGGGATCCGGGGGCAGCGCTGGTGTTCGCGGGGCGGGGCGCGCCCGTGGGATCCGGGGGCAGCGCTGGTGTGGGCAGGGGTGCGCGCGCCTCTGGCATCCGGGGTTGCGGCGGCATCCGCGGCGTCCGGAACAGCGGCAGCATCCACGGCGCCGAGCACGTCGACGGCATCGAGCGCATCAGCGGTGTCCGGGGCAGCGCGGGCATCGCCAGGATCGAGCGCATCCGCGACACCCGACGTAGTGGTGGCATCGACGGGACCGATCGCATCCGCAGCCTCCCGAGCAGCGCGGGCATTCACACGACCGAGCGCGTGCAGTGCGGCGCTGGCTTCTGCGGCGGGGCCGACATCCGTACTGTGGATAACCTGCGCCAGTGTCGGAGGTATGTTCTAATGTCGAAGTCATGGAGAACCGACTCGATGGCATCGCTGAAGCCCTCGCCGCGCTGACCGCGGCGGGTGGCGGGCAGGCGCCCGAGTCGCTGACGCCGGGCGCGTTGGTCGCGGTGAATCAGGCATTCGGCGCCCTGCTGCGCCACGTGAATGCGGCGTTCGCGCCGGTCGCCGCCGAGATCTCGCGGCAGTCGCGCACCGAATTGGGCAAAGAGTCGCTCGCGAAGACGCAGGGGTTCCGGTCGCCCGTCGCGCTGATCCAGGCGACGACGGGGTCGTCGGTGGCCGAAGCGGTGAAGATCGTGCAGGTCGGCGAGGCGACCGCCCCGCGGATGTCGCTCGACGGCGAGCATCTGCCCGCCCCGCACCCCCATGTCGCCGCGGCCGTGGCATCCGGGGCTCTGTCGGTGACGACGGCGGCGGTGATCGTGACCCTCCTCGACCGGCTGGCTGTGCGGGTGGATGCCGGGCGGCTCGACTCGGCCGAACGCGAACTGTGCGCACGCGCTCCCGGAATGCGCGCCGACGACCTCGCCCGACTCATCGCCCGGGCCGAGGCGCACCTCGACCCGAACGGCGTCGACGACCGCCACGAAGACCGTCGCGCGAAGCGTTCACTCACTATTCATGAGCGCGACGGGCTGGTGCATCTGACCGGGGTGTTCGACATCGAGACCGCCGCTCCGATCAGAACCGCCGTCGATGCGATGGTCACCCGCATCATGCAGGGCAACGAGCACGCCGACGACGCCACCCGCGACCACCGCAGCCCCACCCAGATGCGTGCCGACGCGCTCAGCGACGTGTGCGCGCACGCGATCGGCTGCACCCGTGTGCCCACCGCGGCGACCACCACCGTCGTCGTGCGGATGACGCTCGAACAGCTCGAATCCGGCCTCGGCGCCGCGCAGGTCGACGGCACCGACGCGCCGCTGCCTGCCGGGGCGGTGCGGCGCCTCGCCGCCGACCTGCAGATCGTGCCCGCGGTGCTCGGTGGCGACAGCGAGATCCTCGATTGGGGCCGCACCACGCGCCTGTTCACCCCGGCACAGAAGCTCGCCCTCGTCGAACGCGACGGCGGCTGCGCCTTCTGCTCGGCGCCCCCACCCTGGACCCACGCCCACCACATCAACTGGTGGAAACGAGACCACGGCACCACCGACCTCTCCAACGGAGTGCTGCTCTGCACCGGATGCCACCACCGCATCCACAACGACGGATGGGACATCCATGTCGACGGCACCGGAACGACCGCGCACGTCTGGTTCATCCCACCCCCGTGGATAGACCCGACACGCACACCCCGCCCCGGCGGGGCCGCCCGCTACGCCCTGACCGCCTGACCTCCGCCCTGTCGCCGCCCTGTCGCGCCTCGGCTCGGCTCGGCTCGGTGCTTGGCCGACGGGGTGGGCCGGGCTTGGCCGCCGCGGCTCCGTGCCCAGCTGGCGGGGTGAGGCGGGCCAGGCCTGGCCGCCGCGGCTCGGCGCGGCTCCGCGCCCGGACGGCGGGTCGGGCCGGGCTTGGCCGCCGCGGCTCCACGGCCGGCTGGCGGGGTGAGCCGGGTCCACCGCCGAGGCTCCACGGCCGACTGACGGGGTGAGCCGGGCCTGCCCCCGAGGCTCCACGGCCGGCTGACGGGGTGGGCCGGCCCTGCCCCCGAGGCCCCACGCCTGGCACCCCGCAACCGTGCCCGCCGCCGCATCTTGGTGTTTAACCGCCGCGCTCTCCCCCTGCCATCGCGGATCCGTGCCCGCAGATGACGCAAACGTCATCCGCACACCTCCACGTCACCAGAGCGAAACACTCGCTGTGGCAGACTGATCCCCGTCACGTCCGGCCTGCGCACCAGCAAGCGGACGCAGATCCCCCCGAGAGGCACCATGGAGCTCAGCGACTACATCCGCATTCTCCGCAAGAACTGGCTCGTGATCGTCGTGCTGACGCTTCTCGGGCTGGGAGCGGCCGCGGGGTACTCCCTCACACGCACGCCCATCTATGAGTCGTCGAGCACCGTCTTCGTGTCGACTCAGGCCGGGTCCACCGCCGCCGAGCTGCAGCAGGGCTCCACGTTCACGCAGGCGCGCATCAACACCTACGTCGGCCTCGCCTCGACGCCGGTCGTCCTGAACCCGGTCATCTCCGACCTGGGCCTCAAGGGCACGTCGGCCGACCTCGCCAAAGACGTCAAGGTGTCTGCCGCGCTCAACTCGACGCTGATCACGATCGCCGTCTCGAACCCCGACCCGGTGCGTGCCGCCGACATCGCCAACGCGATCGCCACGAGCCTCGCCACCGCCGTGCCGCAGCTCGAGCCCGAAGCCGCCGACGGGTCGAGCCCCGTGCGCCTCAGCCGCGTCACCGACGCGCAGCCCGCACTCAAGCCCTCGAGCCCCAACGTGCCGCTCAACCTCGCGCTCGGCGTGCTCGTCGGCCTCGCGCTCGGCATCGGCGTCGCCGTGCTCCGCACCACCCTCGACAATCGCGTCCGCACCCCGCGCGACGCCGAGCAGATCACGCAGGCCCCCGCCATCGGCGCGATCGCCTACGACGCCAAGGCCAAAGAGCGCCCGCTCATCGTGCACGCCGACCCGCTCAGCCCCCGCGCCGAGTCTTTCCGGGCCCTCCGCACCAACCTGCAGTTCCTCGACATGGGCGGTCGCGCCAGCTTCGTCATCACGAGCTCGATCCCCAGCGAAGGCAAGTCGACCACCGCGATCAACCTCGCCATCGCCCTCGCCGACGCCGGCAAGCGCGTCGCCCTGCTCGACACCGACCTGCGCAAGCCCAAGATCGCCGAATACCTCGGCATCGAAGGCGGCGCCGGCCTCACCGACGTGCTCATCGGCCGCGCCCGCGTCGACGACGTCCTGCAGCCCTGGGGCGGACGCAGCCTCTTCGTCCTGCCCGCCGGCAAGGTTCCGCCGAACCCGAGCGAGCTGCTCGGCTCGCAGCAGATGGCGACCCTGCTCGACGCCCTCGAGCACGAGTTCGACGTCGTGCTGTGCGACGCGCCCCCGCTGCTGCCCGTCACCGACGCCGCGATCCTCGCCCGCGCCACCAGCGGCGCCCTGCTCATCGTCTCGGCCGGTCGCGCCACCAAGCACCAGCTCACCGGAGCCACCGAAGCACTCAGCACCGTCGGCGCCAAGCTCGCCGGCTTCGTCATGTCGATGGTCCCCACGCGCGGCCCCGACTCGTACTACTCGGCCTACGGGTACGGATACGGATACGGATACGGCTACCGCGAGACCCCGAGCGACACCCGCGGCAAGAAGACCCGCGGGCGCACGTCGCCCCTGGCCACCGTCCCCGCGGCGCCCTCGCTCGACGAGCTGGGCTTCGACGCCACGCGACGCGAACCCACCGACGGCCGCCAGGACTCCTGAGTCGTGGCCCGCCCCGGTGCGGATCGCCGACTCTCCGCCACACGAGGCGGCGCCATCACGGTCGCCGTCGCCGTGATCGTGCTCGCCATCGTCGTGGGCGCGCTCAGCGTGCTCGCCCTGCGGCAGGTGCGACCGGCATCCGATGCCCCCTCCTATCAAGCCCCCACCTCTTCGGTCACCCCGCGCACACCGACGCCGCACCCGACGCCGACCGCGTCGCACCCGCAGCCCTCGCCCAGCGCATCCGCCACGGCGCGCCCGGCGGCGGCCCCCGGCGCCGCGGAGCGCTTTCTCGCCATCGGCGCCGATGCCCTCTGGCGCGCCACCGCCGGCACCTGCGGCGGCACCGCGCCCGTCATCGAGCACTCCGCCGACGGCGGCGCGACCTGGCAGAACGTGACCCCCGCCGCGCAGCCGCTCGCGCAGGTGCGCGGCCTCACCGCGATCTCGCCGCACGCCGCCGGAATCGTCGCCGACCTCGGCGCCGCCTGCCAGACCACCACCGTGCGCACCTACACCGACGGCCAGTTCTGGGAGCCCTACCCGGCCCAGTTCGGCGCCGAGTCGTACGCGCACACCGACGGCTCCGTCACGCTCGCGGGGCGCACGGCCGCGACGCCCTGCGCCGAGCCGTGGGGGCTGCGCGTGGCATCCGACGGCACCGCCGGCCTCATCTGCGACGGCACCGCGTACGTCCGCTCCAGCGGAGGCTGGACCGCCCTCACCATGACGGCCCACGCCCTCGCCGCCACCCGCGGTTCGGTCGTCGTCGCGCACACGGATGCCTCGTGCGCCGGCGTGCGCGTCACCGCTTACGAGCCCGACGCCCGCGACCTCGGCTGCGTCGAGACCGATCCCACGCAGCCCGTCGCCCTCGATCTCACCTCGACCGGCGCGATCGTGTGGACCGGCGACCGGACCGTCCGCCTGGGCTGACGACCCGCGAGCGGAGGATCCACGATGCTCCGGCGTCAGCCGAGCAGCGTCGCGATCCGTGCGCGCAGGTCACGCGGAGAGAACGGCTTGACGACGTACTCGTCGACCCCCGCCTCGCGGGCGAGCGCGATGTCGTGCGGGGCGGACTTCGCCGTCAGCATCAGAATGCGCACGCCCTCCAGCGACGTATCCGCGCGCAGCGCACGGCAGACGTCGATGCCGGTCATGCCCGGCATCATCCAGTCGAGCGTCACGAGGTCCGGCCGACGGGCCGCCGCGGCGGCGAGCGCCGACGGCCCGTCGACGGCGATCTCGACGGAGTGACCGGCGAAGGTGAGCACCGTGCGCAGCAACTCTGCCACATCGGCATCATCCTCGACGACGAGCACATTCGCCATTGATCCGCTCCTCGGGGCGACGTTCGGTGGAGGCGCGGGCACCCCTCCACGCACTAGCGTAGGTGTATGAAGGCTCGTGCGGCGGATCGCAGCAGCCGCGCAGAGACTTCGCGTCGGCGCGGCATTGTGCTGTGGACCGGTGGCCCCGCTCTCATCCTCGCTCTCTCCGTCGGCAGCGTCGCATTCACTCCGGCGCATATGCCCATCGCGCTGTGGTGGCCCGCGGCCGGCGTCTCGACGTGCCTCGCCCTACTCGCCCCCGCACGACATCGCCCGTGG
The DNA here is from genome assembly GCF_016907295.1 of Microbacterium dextranolyticum. Taxonomy (NCBI): domain Bacteria; kingdom Bacillati; phylum Actinomycetota; class Actinomycetes; order Micrococcales; family Microbacteriaceae; genus Microbacterium; species Microbacterium dextranolyticum. The sequence goes on along the minus strand of NZ_JAFBBR010000001.1, from coordinate 614,633 downwards.
GCGCTCGTCGCGGTGTTCGCGGCGACCTCGCTCGGCAGCCTCGTCGGCGGTCGCGATCCCGCGCAGGCCATCGCCCTGGGGGCCGCGAACGCGCTCGAGGCCGCGATCTTCATCGCCCTCCTGCTGCGCACCCGCACCGACGTGCGCCTGCACACGGCCGCCGATTCGTTGCGGTTCGCCGTCTCGGCCCTCATCGCCTCGACGGCCTTCGGGCTGCTCGCCGGCGCCATCGGAAGCGTCACCGTGCACTCGGCTTTCGGCGCGATGGCCCTGCTCACCGCGGGGTCGCACCTGTCCGCGATCCTCCTGATCACCCCACTCGTCCTGCTGCCCCGCCGCCGCATCGTCACCGTTCCCGGCGCGGGTGAGATCGCCGCCCAGATCGCGGTCACGATCGCGACGCTCGCCATCGGGTTCGGCTTCTTCTTCGAGCTGCGGCTCGGGTTCCTCGTGTTCCTGCCGCTGATCTGGGCGACCCAGCGCTTTCCGCCGCGATTCGCCCACGTCGAGACGCTCCTCATCGCGATCGCGATCCTCACGCTGACCCGCCTCGCCTGGCCGTCGCGTCTCGGCACCGGACTCGAGTCGATCGAACTCGCGACGAGCACGGTCGGCTTCCTCTGCACGATTGCGATCTTCACCGTGGCGACCGCGGCCGAGCGCACCGCGTCGCTGGCCAACTCGAGGCGCGCACTCGAAGCCGCCAACGCCCGCGCCGAGGCGGCTCGCGCCACCACCGAGACTCTCCGCGTGCGCTACGACCTCGAACGCCAGCGCGAGGACTTCCTGTCGACGACGAGCCACGAGCTGCGCACCCCCGTCACGATCATCGCCGGCTACACCGACCTGCTGCGCGAGAACGACGACCTCCCCGCAGAGACGCAGCCGTGGGTGCAGGCGATCCACCGCAACACCGGCCGCCTCGCCGGCATGCTCGACGACCTTCTCGCCTTCTCGCGCTCGCAGGCCTCGCCGCCCGTCGGGGTCGACATCCCGGCATCCACCCTCATCGCCGCGGTCGTCGACCTGCACGCCGGCGACGCGAAGCGACGGAGCGTCTCGGTGACGATCGACCAGACGCCCGGCCCCACCCTCCACGCCGACCCGATCCACGCCAAGCGCGCCCTCAGCAGTCTCGTCTCGAACGCGATCAAGTTCACGCCGCCGCAGGGGCGCGTGCACCTCACCGCGGTCGCGGTCGCCGACGACATCATGATCACCGTCGCCGACAGCGGGCCCGGCATGGCCGACGAGACGCTGCTGCAGGCGTTCGAGCCGTTCTACCGCGGTGAGCAGTCCGAGACGCGCGCCATGCCGGGCACGGGGCTCGGCCTCGCGATCGCCCGCATGCTCGCGCGCCGCAACGGCGGTGAGGTCACGATCGTGTCGCATCCCGGGCAGGGAACGCGCGCCACCCTGCTGCTGCGTCGAGCCGGTGCCCCCGCGCTCGACACGACACCGACGCCGGCCCCGGCCGACGACGCGACGACAGGAGACCCGTCATGATGTCCCACCGGTGGGCGACCGCCGATGCCGACTGGAGCAGATGGGATGACTCGCAGCTGATCGGCACCATCGTGCGCTCGGTATGGCAATGGCAGCTCGTCGTCGCCTTCAGCTCCGTGACGGTCGCGGTCGTCATCGCGACCCTCGACCCGGCACTGTTCTCGGACGGGTGGTTCCTCGTCGGCATCATGGCCGTCGCGGCCCTGACGGTCGTCACCCTGGTGACCCCGTGGGCACGGGCAAGACCGTATGCGCTGACGCTGCCGATCGTCGACATCTTCGCAATCGGATGCCTGGCCAACGCCGACCATGTGCTCGGCTACCTCTGGATCGTGCCGATCGCGTGGATCGCGACCTACTACTCCTCCGTGGCGATCGTGGTCGCCCTCGCGCTCATCGTCGGCTCGCAGGTGACCCGATGGTGGCTGCCCGGCACCGATGCGGCCGAGCCGCTCGAGGTCATCATCGTGCTGCTGGCGCTCGGCTTCCTCGGCGTGGCGATGAGTCAGGGCACCCGGCGCGGACGCGCGTATCGCAGGCTCATCCGCCGGCAGTCGCGGCAGGTCGATCGCGCCTTCGCTCGGGCGACGGTGCAGGAGCGCCGCGCCATCGCCCTGTTCGACTCGATCGGCACGGCGCTCGCGATCGTCGACGGCGAAGGCCGCCTCGAGCGCACGAACGCCGCCTACCGCTCGCTCTACGGTCTCAGCGAGGTCGATGAACGCCACCCCGGCCGCGCCGTCGAGTATGCGGCCTATCGCGGCGATGTCGTGCCCGTGGACCAGACCTCTCTGGCGAGAGCCGGCCGCGGCGAGCGCGTGCGCAACGAACCGCTGTGGTTGTACGACGCCGACGGCCGCTGGCGCGCCCTCTCGCTGTCGATCCGCGGCCGTACCGGCGCTGAGCCGGGAACCGACGGCGTGTCGATCATCGAGCTCGACGACGTCACCGTCACCGAGATGGGCCGCCGCGCGCAGCGCGCCGCGACCAGTGCCGTCTCGCACGAGCTGCGCAACCCGCTGACCGTCATCATCGGCCACGCCGACCTGCTGCTCGACGACGATCTGACTCCTGCGCAGCGCGAGCACGCCGCGCTCATCGACGGCGCCGCCGAACGCATGCTCGTCCTCATCGCCCGTCTGCTCGATGCCAACCGTCCCGTCGAGGTGGGCGACGCGTTCGACCTCACGACGATCGCGACCTCCGCCGTCGAGGCGTTCGCACCGGCCGCTGCCGCCGCCGACGTCGAGCTCACGCTCGACGACGACGGGCGACTGCAGATCGTCGGCGACGGCTTCCGCATGCGTCAGGTGGTCGACAACCTGATGAGCAACGCCATCAAGTACACGCCGCGCGGCGGCGCGGTGCACGTGACCCTGCGCCGCGACGAGGGCCGCGCGGTGCTCACCGTGCGCGACACGGGCATCGGCATCGCCGCGGACGACCTCGAGAACGTCTTCCGCCCCTACTTCCGCGCCCGCAGCGCGACCTCGGTCGGCATCTCGGGAACGGGCCTCGGCATGTCGATCGTTCGCACGATCGTCGAAGAGAACCACGGCACGATCACCCTCGAGTCCTCCCTCGGCTCGGGCACCACCGCGACGGTATCGCTCCCCCTCGAGGGCGCCGCAGAAGGAGGAGCCTCGTGATCGACGCGAGCATCGCCCCCGTCCTCATCACCCTGACGACGCTGTGCACCGTGATCATGATCGGTGTCGGGTTCCTGCCCGGCCCGTCGCGTGAGTCGGTCATCTGGTCGAGCGCCTTCACCTCGGCGATGGGCGCGTCCTACCTCGCCCAGGCGGCGGCCTCCGCCGACGTCGCCCCGTTGAATGCGATGTCGGCCGGGTTCGCCCTCCTCGCCCTCGGCCTCGTCTGGGTCGGGGTGCGCGTCCGCGCCGGGCGCACCCGCGTGTTCCTGCTGCCCACGATCGCCGCCGCGATCGGCGGGACCGCGGTGCTGCTCGTACTGCAGCGCTCGCCCGGCGTGGCCCTCGACGTCGCCGAAGCGGTCGGGGTCGTTCTGGCCGCCGCCGCCCTCATCGCGACCTCGACCGAGCTCGTCGCACTGCGGGGCGCGACTCGCGTTGCGGTGCTTCCCCTCGCGGTCGGCGCCGGCGTCTCCAGCGTCTTCGCCCTCATCTGGGTCGTGACTCGCGTGCTGCGTCCGACCAACGACACCGCCGCGGTCGCCAGTGCCGTCGACACCATCCGCGCCGACCTCGGCATCATGGCGATCATCTACCTCGTCACCGCGCTCGTCACGACGCTCCTGCTGTGCCGCACCGAGGCGGCACCCACCGACACCGTCCCCGGCGCCGGATTCGACCGTGTCGCCCGCGACCGGCTCTCCCGCGCCGAGCGCGCCGGCGATGCCTGGTGGTCGGTGCTCGAGGTGCGCCTCGACGACCCGCAGGTGCTGCGCGAGGCATCCAGCACGCTCGCCTACTCGCGGGTGCTCGAACGGTTCGCGAACGATCTCCTCGACGTCGTGCCGCCCGAGGCCGACATCGAGATGCTCGATCCGACGCGCGCTCTGGTGCTGCTGCCGCGGCACGATCCGGCCGTGCGGCCCATCATCCGCGCGCTCCTCGACCGGCTCACCACCGTCGATGACGACCAGTCGATCACGGTGCGCCTCTCGGCGAGCGTCGGCTGGGCGAGCGTGTCGATGTTCGGATTCGCTCTCGACGACCTCGTGCACGCGGCATCCGCGGCCGCCGATGACGCGCAGCGCGCGGGCGGTGACCGCTGGGACCGCGCGATCGCATCGATCTGATCCGGGAGTCGCCGGCGACCACCCCGTGCCGGCGGCGGGCATCACGCCCGTAGGATCGTTCGCGTGAGCACCCTCCCCCCTCCGGCGCGCACGGCAGGCCGCGTGTTGGCCTGGGTCGTGGGCGCCCTGCTGCTGCTCGCCCTCATCGCCGCCGTCTGGATCGGCGTGCGCGGAGCGGACGCCTACGGTCACCTGCGCAACATCGAGCAGACCGCCGGCGCCGGAACCGCCGCCCTGACCGCCGACCCCGTCTCGGCTGCGCAAACCCTGCGAGGCCTCGCCGCGGATGCCGCCGATGCCCACACCCTCACCTCCGACCCCGTCTGGCGGGCCGCCGAGCACCTGCCCTGGCTCGGCCCGCAGCTGGGTGCCTTCGCCGCGGTCGCCGCGTCGGGCGATCAGCTGCTCGGGGGGCTGGCGCCGCTCGCGTCCGCCGCCGAGGGGCTCTCGCTCGATGCGATCCGACCGGTCGGCGGCCGGATCGACCCGGCCGTGCTCGCCCCACTCGCGGGACCCGCCCAGACCGCCGCGGCGCGCGCCGATGCCGCGTCGACCGGCATCCGTGACATCGACCGCGCCCCGCTCGTCGGCGAGGTCGCGCGGGCGGTGGATGCCGCCGACACGCTGTTCACCCGAGTCGCCACCGCCACCGACGCGCTCGCGCGCACGACGCAGCTGCTGCCGGGCATGCTCGGCCAGAACGGACCGCGCACCTATCTCGTGCTCGTGCAGAACAACGCCGAGTGGCGCTCGCTCGGCGGCATCGCCGGGGCGGGGGTCGTTCTGCGCGCCGACAACGGCGCGCTCTCCCTCGTCGGCACCCTCTCGACGCGGGACTTCCCGGGCGGGTTCGCCGAACCGGTCGCCCCGCTCGGCGACGAGGTCACGAAGATCTTCGACACGAAGCCGGCACGGTACATCCAGAACGTCACGCAGGTGCCCGACTTCGCCGTCGGCGCCCCGCTCGCCCGCGAGATGTACGCGCGCCACTCCGGTGTGCAGGTCGACGGGGTCATCGCCGTCGACCCCGTCGTGCTCTCGTACCTGCTGCAGGCGACCGGACCCGTCACGCTGCCCACCGGCGACACCCTGTCGTCCGACGACGCCGTGCCGATGCTGCTCAACCAGGTCTACTTCCGCTACGCGAACCCGGCCGATCAGGACGCGTTCTTCGCCGGCGCTTCGGGCGCCGTCTTCCAGGCGCTCGCGGCCGGCCACGGCTCGGCAGAGAAGCTCGTCTCGGCCCTCACCCGCGCCGGCATCGAGCACCGCCTGCTCGTCTGGAGCGCCGACCCCGGCGAAGAGGCCGTGCTCGACACCAGCGTCATCGCCGGCGCCCTGCCCGTCACCGACGCGCGCACGGCCCGATTCGGCGTCTACCTCAACGACGGCACCGGCTCGAAGATGAGCTACTACACGACCCCCGACGTCGCCCTGCGCTGGGGTTCCTGCGAGCCCGCCGGAACCCTCGCCGCACGCGAGCTGACCCTCGATGTCACTCTGACGAGCACCGCCCCGGCCGACGCCGCGACCGCGCTGCCGGCGTACATCACCGGCGACGGATGGTTCGGCACCGCCCCCGGGGTCACCGAGGTCGTGAGCAACGTCTACCTGCCCGAAGGCTTCGAACTCGTCTCGGCGGTCAACTCCGCCGGCCGCGAGGTCGCCTCGGGCACGCACGAGGGACGGCGCGTGCTGACCTCGGCCGTGAACCTCGCCCCCGGCGAGAGCGCGCACCTCACGGTCGTCGTCCGTGCGACGACCCGCGTGGCGGCGGCCGAGGCGATCGTCACCCCGACCGCGCAGGCCGCACTGTCGCCGACAGTCGAGGCCTCCTGCGGCATCGGCTGAGCGCCCGCGAGGTACAGTGCAGGAGTGGCATCCCCCCTCGCCTCTCGTCGGCGCCGCCGACTCTCGACGCGGACCATCATCGTCCTCGCCGTCGTCGCGTTCGTGCTCGTCGTGGCGATCATCGCCGTGATCGGCATCACCGTGACCCGCGGCCTGTACTCGCTCACCGCGCAGGCGCCCGAGGTCGGCACCGTCATGATCGCCCCGACCCAGTCCAAGGCCCGCACCGCGCTCGAGAACGTGCCCATGGATGCCGCGGGCACCGCCGCGACGCAGTACCTCGCCGACCAGCCGACCGCGTACTGGCTCACGCCCGAGCACGACCCGATCGGCACGGCCGGCACGACCGTCGTGAGCCTCGTGTCGCAGGCGCGCGACCAGAAGCGCGCCGCCGCGATGGTCGTCTACGGGCTGCCCGACCGCGACTGCGGCAACCACTCGGCCGGCGGCCTGTCGGCCATCGACTACCCGGTGTGGATCGACGAGATCGCCGCCGCGCTGAAGACGGCCCCCGATGTGCAGAAGATCGTCGTGCTCGAACCCGACAGCATCGCCCTGGCATCCGAGTGCGGCGACATCCCGACGCGCGCGGGCTACCTCTCCCGCGCGGTCGACGCGCTCGCCTCGACCGGCACCTGGATCTACATCGACGGCGGCCACAGCGCCTGGCACAGCCCCGACGACATGGCGGCGCTCATCCGCCAGATGGGTCTCATCGACCGTGTGCGCGGTGTCGCGACGAACGTCTCGAACTACCAGTCCAGCCACGCCGAGTTCGCGTACGCGCACGCCCTCTCCGACCGTCTCGGGGGAACGCACGCGATCATCGACACCTCGCGCAACGGCTCCGCCACCGCCGGATCGGCGTGGTGCAACCCGCCCCGCCAGACGGTCGGGGCGCCGGGCGGTACCTACGGCGACGACGTCGTCGACACCAACCTGTGGATCAAACCCCCCGGCGAGAGCGACGGCACCTGCAACGGCGGACCCGCTGCCGGGGTGTGGTGGCCGAAGGCCGCCGAAGACCTCACCCGGGATGTCCGCTGACCACACCGCCACCCCGGCCGCGTCGCACGCACGGCCCGAGCGCCGAACCGCCGCCGTGCCGGTGGTTAGACTGTGGCACACGCACCCCCACGCTCCACCACCCCCCACTGGAGAACACCGGGCCATGACAGATGCTTCCCTCCCCCTCAAGACCGCCGTCATCATCGAGGACGACCCCGACATCCGTCATCTGATCGTCGAGGTCCTCGAAGCGGCGGGCTTCTCGACCGTGTCGGTCGGCAACGGCATCGACGGCGTGCGCGCCGTCGCCTCGTACCAGCCGCTGGTCACGACCCTCGACGTCAACATGCCCGGCATCGACGGCTTCGAGGCGGCGCGACGCATCCGGGCGCAGAGCGACACCTATATCATCATGATCACGGGCCTCGAAGAAGAGGCCGACGTCGTCGTCGGCCTCGGCGCAGGCGCCGACGAGTACGTCGTCAAGCCCTTCCGCCCGCGCGAGCTGCGCGCGCGCATCGACTCGCTGCTGCGCCGCCCCCGCGGGGGCGCTCCGTCGGTAGCCGCGTCGCCGTCGGCACCTCGTCAAGAGATCGGCGGCCCCTCGTTCCCGGGCGCCCGTCCCGGGCAGCCGATCGCCGCCGGTCCGGGGTATCCCGGCTACCCGGGCGCGTACCCGGCCCAGCCTGCGTATCCGCCGCCCGGCTACCCGCAGCCCGGGTATCCGCAGCAGGCGCCGGGCTACGGATATCCGCCCGCCGCTGCACCGTGGCCGATGCAACCGCCGGCGGCGGTGCCGCCCGGCACCGCGACGGACGCCCCCACCGAGGCCCCCCTGGGCGACCCGCCGTACAGCTTCGACGATCGACGTACGCCCGAGCCCGCCCCTGCCGCCGTGCCGATCGTCGTGCCGGCCACCGCGGGTCCGCAGGTGCCGGGCACCGACCTCGCGACCGCGGATGCCGCGGCCGGGCCCGTGCTCGTCTCGGGGCCCGGCTGGGTCGCGCACCGCGATCTGTCCGTCAACGCCGAGCAGCGCACTGCCGTGGTCGGCGGGCAGGAGGTCGTGCTCACCCGCACCGAGTTCGACCTGCTCGCCACCCTGATGGAATCCAAGCGTCGCGTCCGAAGCAAGGCCGATCTGACGCTCGTGCTGCGCGGCGAGTCGTACGTCACGAGCTACTTCGTCGGCGAGGCCGACAAGCGGGCGATCGAGGCGCACATGACGAACCTGCGCCGCAAGCTCGGCGACAACCCCAACAACCCGCGCTACATCGAGACGGTCCGCGGCGTCGGCTACCGCCTCACCTCCGAGCACGCCGCCTGAGCACGCCGCCGGCACCTCTCCGGCATCCTTCCGGCGCCGCGGAGGGAAAGAAAGTGCCGGCCCGGGCCGTGCGGGCGAAACGCCTCACGCACAACCCGGACCGACGAGGTCGGGAGCCCCCCGGCATCCCGACCGGTCTCAGCAGCGTGTCACACCTTGAACCCTTGGTGCCGCTGGAACAGCTTGAAGGCCATCAGCACCGTCTGGATGACGGTCACCACTCCGACGATGGGCCAGCCGATCCAGAGGATCGCCGACTGCGTCACCGGGGTCAGGATGCCCCAGATCACCGCGACGGCGATCGCGACGATCGCGAGCATGATGAACGGCACCCAGTGCCCGATGCTGCCGCCGCCGCGTTCGGCTTTGGCCTGCATCGCCCAGTTGTCGACCTTCTTGCGTGAGAGGAACCTCGTCCACGACCGCAGGAAGTGGCTGATGCGGATCCACATGAAGACCTCGGCGGGCAGCATCAGCACCGCGAACAGGATGTCGCGCGTGTCGCAGGCCTCCATCGCCCGCGCGACGCGGAGATTCAGGAGCATCGCGACCGCGGGCGGGATCAGCCACCACGCCGAGAACACGAACGCGCCGATCGACAGCGAGGCGACGAGCAGGGTCAGGAACGCGACGCGCACGAAGAGGTTCGTGAGCATCGAGAAGTTCTCGAACCACCGCAGGCGCAGGTTCGGGTGGAACGGCTGGCCCTTCGTGTCGCCGCGCTGGCCGGGCCACATGAGCTCGATCGCGCCGTACGTCCACTTCACCTGCTGGGCGTCGTAGCCCTTGAGCGTCGTCATGCCACCGACGTCCGCCCGCGCGAACGGGCTGATCTTGGTGAGGTAGCCGGCGCTCTTGATCTGCAGCGACAGCAGCGAGTCCTCGACCTCGCTGTCTTTCACCCACGGCGAGTTCTGGTGGTTGGCCTTCATGACCTCGCGCAGCGCCGTCGTCGAGAAGACCGAGAACTGCCCGCCGAGCACGGCCATGTTGCGCCCGCGCAGCAGGTTCTGCAGGTTGAAGGCGGCGAACTGCGTGCGCTGGCCGGCGATGAGGAACTTCGCGATCGCCCCCGTGATCGGCTTGTCGTCGATCGAGTAGATCGCCGAGATGCCGCCGATCCGCGAGTCCGACACGGCCTCGCTCTCGAGGAACTCCACCGCCCGCCGATCGGCGATCGTGTCGCCGTCGACGCCCAGCAGGTAGTCGTACCCCTCGACGAGGGCGTACCCGTAGTTGAGCGCACCGACCTTCTTGTCGGGGTTCTTGCCGATGTCGTGCACGAACACCTCGGTGAACTGCTCACCGAGCTCGGTCGTGATCTCGTGGGGTCCGCTGAACTCCGAGGCGATCTTCACCGTGGCATCCGACGTGTTGTTCACGACGACGTGGATGACATCCGGAACCCGACTCTGCCCGAGCAGCGACCGCAGCACGTCGGCGATCGACTCCTCCTCGTTGTACGCAGGCACGACGCAGCCGATCGTCGACCGGTGCACGGTCGTGTTCTCGAGTACCGAGGCGAAGTCGTCGTAGTCGGTGAAGTCGAGCTCGGACGGGTTCAGGGATGCCTCGTGCGCGCTGATCGAGTACCGGCGCCCTCCCCCGTCGCCCGGAGCGACCGGCAGGAGCGGTCCTTCCGGCGCGTGCGGCATGCCGGGCCCGCCCGGCGCGTGGACCGCCGGGGAGGGGGGATCGGCCGCAGGCCGCCCGGCGTCGAAGGGGGTGGTCACGTGGGTTCCTTCGTGTCTGGTGTGGTTCTGAGAGTAGCCGTCGATCAGCGCGCCGACACCGTCGGATCGGAGATCGCGATGGGAAGTACTTCGTAGACGGTCTGCTGGGCGAAGCTCGAATCGGTGTTGGCCGTGCCCTCGACCCAGATCTGCAGCGCGAACTGCAGCGTGATGCCGTACGTGTCGCCCGGCAGCTGGTGGATCGTGGTCTGCGGCACGAGCAGCCCGCCCTGATAGCTGTTGAGCAGGAGTCCCCGGTCGGAGCGCAGCGTGTCGGTGGGCACGAGCGTGCGGGGGTCGGCGGAGAACTGGAACGGCGACATCGTCGGCTGCTGCGGGGCGCCGATCGTCGACTGCGAGACCTGCGAGGTGATGCTGACCATCGACAGGTACACGCGGCGCTTCTGAGTGAGCACGGCTTTCTCGTCGACGCGGTGGTCGTAGACGTTGACCGCGAAGCCGAAGGTCTTGTCGTTCTGCGGGGTCCACTCGAGCGTCCGCTTGGGGTCGGCGGCCCAGACGTCCAGCCGCACCTCGAGCCCCTCGGCGACGTCGCTGGAGAGCGAGACCGATCCGTCGTACGTGAACTTCGAGTCGAACGGCATGGCGGCGGTCGAGGCCGACGGACCGGGCGCGGGCGTCGAGACCGCGTTCTGCTGCAGACCGTTGAACGCGTTCGCGATGTCGGAGCAGCCCGTGAACGAGGTGACGACGAGCACGCCGGTGGCGGCGACGGCGGCCGCACGAACGGTGAGGGGAGCAGGGGGCATGCCGACCATGCTAGAAAAGCGTCACCCCGCAATCGGGCGACTTGAGCGAACCTCGCGGTTGTCTTTACCTGATCTTGAGGTTCGCCTCGGATGCCCGTGCGTGCCGATCCATGCTCAGGACCGCGAGATCGCGATCGTCAGGGTGTCGGTCGCGGTCTGCTTCGCGTACTCGGTCGAGGTCGGCGTCGTCTGCACGAGGAAGTCGTACACGAACTGCACCGTCACCGAGGTCGCGTCGTCGGGCAGGGTGCCGATGTTGAACGAGTTCGAGTAGCTGTACGGGGCGAGCACGAGGTAGCCGGGCGCGACGGTCGACTGGTCGACCTGCGGGTCGAGCGGGTCGAACGTCTGCGACCCGTTCGAGGGCACCGCGGTCATGGTCGCGCGCTGCAGATAGACCTTCTGCCCGTTGTCGGGCGTCACGTGCGTCTCCATCGACAGGCTGATCGGCTTCACGGCGCTCGGGGTCCACCGATCCATCCGCAGCGTCGACCAGTAGCTGATCGTCGCGGCGACGGGGCCTGCGGTGAGGTCGCGCTGCGTCGACCCGCTCGACAGATCGTTCTGCGCCGGCGGCGCCACGGGCGACGCGCTCTGCGAGGGCGTCGGGGCGTCGGAACGAGGAAGGTCCCAGGGCGCCGGACCGCAGCCCGCGAGCACAGGAATCGAGGCGGCGAGGAGGCCGACGACGACCGCCGTCCGAGAGCTGCGATGGCGCACGTGTGCCCTTTCTCCAAAGACGACCGACCACGAGTGTTGCACTTTGTTTACACAGTGGAAACCCCCGAGGTTTGCACTCTCGCACGACCTTACGGGATACTCAGAGGGAGGTCAGGTACACCCTACCTACTCAATGGACCCCCCGCCCCTCCCTCCGCGCCCGCTTCGGCGTGCGGATCACCTCCTCATGCATGCACGACCGCATCGAAAGCAGGCCATCATGAAGAACCGTCTTTACACGGCGCTCGCCTCGGCTGCCCTCGCCACGACGCTGGTGTTCGCTGCCCCCGCCATGGCTCAGGCGTACACGCCCACGGGCCCCGACACCGTCTCGGTGACCATCACCTCCAGCGGCACCGTTCCGGTCTCGGGCTTCCAGCCCGGCGCATCGGTCACCTTCACCCTCGTCGGCGAGAACGCGAGCCAGGCCTCGTTCGCCACGGTGAAGATCGCCCGCGAGTCCATCTCCACGAGCCGCACCGCCGACGCCTCCGGCGTCGCGGCCGTCTACGTCAACCTGCCGGCTGGCGCCAGCGGCTCGTACACCCTCTCGGCCTCCGGCGCCCGTGCCGATGCCGCGGGCGGCAACGGCGGCGGCGCGGGTGGCAGCACCGGCGGCGACACGAGCGCCGGGTCCACCCTCCCCTCGACCGGTGGCAACAGCGAGTCGCTCCTGGGCATCTGGGTCGGCGGCGGCGCGCTCGTCCTGGCCGGCGCCACGGTCGCCGTGGCGGCCACGGTCCGCCGCAACCGCGAAGAGAACAAGGCCTGACGCCTCTCCGAACAGACGAAGGACCCCTCGGCCACGGCCGAGGGGTCCTTCCCTTTCCCCGCCGGCGGGTCACGTGAGGGTTGCGGTGACCAGGATCGGCAGATGATCGCTGCGCCCCTGGGGCAGCGTCGTGATGGTGTCGATGTCGAACCCGACGCTGGTCGCGAAGTCGTAGTGCCCGCGGAAGAACTTGTAGCGCGTGTACGTGCGGGCATCGCTCAGGCTCAGCTCGTAGCCGGCGTCACGCACCTTCTGCCCGAGGTTCTCTTTGAACACGGGATAGTTGTAGTCGCCGACCATGAGGATCGGCAGGCCCTCACCCAGGCTCGCCAGCTCTCCGAGCGCCGCCGTGATCTGCTTGCGCCGCAGCGAGTTCAGAGCCGTCAGCGGCGCCGCGTGGAAGCTCGCCACGATGAGCTCACGGCCGAGGTCGATGTCGCGCACCCGCACCGCCAGCATCCGTTCCTCGGCGGGCTTCAGAACCATGTCGTGCAACGACTTCTTCAGCGCGAGCGTGCGCACCTCGAGCGGCTCGAACGTGTTGCGGCGGAGATAGACGGCGAGCCCCAACCGGTTGCGAGCGGTCGCCTCGACCAGCTGCAGTCCCGAGATCTCCGCCGGCAGGGCGTCACTGACCGCCTCCTGCAGACACAGGATGTCGGCCCCCGTCGACTCGACGAGCGCGTCGAGCTCGCCGGCCGCCTTGTGCTTGTTGAGGTTGTAGGAGATGACCTTCATCGTGCCGACAGCATAGTGTTCTCGCCTTTCCCGCCGCCGTGAGATCTCCCCGGGAGTTCACGGGACCGGTCGTCGCGGTCAGTCCTCGTCGAGCGAACGCCGCGCGCGCGTCTGGTCAGCGCGGGCGGCGAGCAGGTCGTCGGCGGGATAGCCCACCTCGGTGAGGGTCAGGCCACGCGCCGCGAGCACCTTGATCTCGCTCGTGCGCACCCCCTCATCACGGATGCGCTCGACCTCGGCGGGCAGAAGCCGCCCCTCGCCGACTCCCACGCACGCGCCGACGAGCGCGCGCACCATGCTGTGGCAGAACGCGTCGGCCCGAACGTTCGCGACCAGGATGCCGTCGGCGCCCCGGTGCCAGTCGAACTCCAGCAGCGTGCGGATCGTCGTCGCGCCCTCGCGCCACTTGCAGTACGCCGCGAAGTCGTGCAGACCGATGAGCGAGCGCGCAGCGGCATCCATCGCATCGACGTCAAGGTGCGCCTTCACCGTGGTGGTCCGGGCACGGTCGAGGGGGTCGTACGGCGTCGCCAGGTCGGCGATGCGGTACGAGTACCGGCGCCACACGGCCGAGAAGCGCGCGTCGAAGCCGGGCGCCGCCTCGGCGGAGCGATGCACCGCGACGTCGGGGTACGGCCCCAGTACACCGGCGATCCGGGCGGCGAGCGCCTCGGCGCGGGGGCGCGTCGAGGCGCTCGGGGTCCGCACCTTCTCGAGGCGCTCGCGCTGGGAATCGGTGAGGTCCAGATGCGCGACCTGACCCGACGCGTGCACACCGGCATCCGTGCGGCCCGCGACGACGAGCTGCGGAGCCCCGCCGAGGATGCGGGCCAGGGCGGCTTCGACCGTACCCTGCACGGTCCGCAGGCCCGGCTGGCGGGCCCATCCGCGAAAGTCGGTGCCGTCGTACGCGAGGTCGAGGCGCAGCCGCACCGCGTCAGCCCAGCCGGCTGTCGATCTCGGCGCGCGAGGGAGGATTCGCCCCCGCCCGCGAGACCGTGATACCCGCCATCACCGCGGCGCGGCGGAGCGCCGCGGCGAAGGCCTGCACGTCGTCGACGACCGTCGGGTCATCGAGCACGCTCGAGATGAGGCTCGCCATGTAGGCGTCGCCTGCGCCGATCGTGTCGGCGACGGTCACCGTCAGCGGGGCGACGGCGATGATGCCGCCCGGCCCCCGGCCGATCGCCCCCTCGGCACCGCGCGTCATCACGACCAGGCGCGGACCGTACCCGGCGATCCGCTCGAGCACCTCCTCGGCCGACGCATCGGGGTAGAGCCAGGCGGCGTCCTCATCGCTGAGCTTGACGAGGTCGGCGGATGCCGCGGCATCCGCGAATCGCGCGAGCGCGCGTTCCCGCTCCCCCACCAGGGCGGGTCGGATGTTCGGATCGATGCTGACGAACGCCGCGCCCGCCGCCGCGCGCAGCGTCTCGCGCACCGCCGTCGCCCCGGGTTCGAGGAACAGCGCGATCGATCCGGTGTGCACCGCGCGCACGCCCGCCGCGGGCGAGACGGGGATGTCCCAGTCGATCGCGAACTCGTACTCGGCCGAGCCGTCTGCGCGCAGACGCGCACGGGCGGTGGAGGTCGCGGCATCCGTCCACGAGCGATCGTCGACACCGGCACCCGAGTCCTCGATCTGTGCGGCGATGCGCGCGCCCCGGTCATCGCGCCCGATCCGGGTCAGCAGACGCACCGCGTGCCCCTGCCGCGCGAGTCCCACGGCGACGTTCGCGGGGCTGCCGCCCACGAACTCCTCATCGCCCTCCGGGGTCTCGACGATGTCGATCAGGGCCTCGCCGATCACCAGCACGTCCGCATCCATGGTTCAGTCATACCGAAGTTCTGCCCGCGCGTCACATCGACGCTCTCGCGGCGCCGCACCGGGCCCGTGCAGGGCGCGTAAACTGGGGCGTTGCCCGCTCCGTCCGCCCCGGATCCTCGGCTTCTCCTCCACGTCATGATGCCCACGTCTTCTGCGCCCCGGTTCGCCGGACTCGACGGTCTGCGCGCGATCGCGGTGCTGCTGGTGGTGGTGTGCCACCTGTTCCCGGGCTGGTTCCTGCACTCCGGTTTCGTCGGCGTCGATGTGTTCTTCGTGATCTCCGGGTTCCTCATCACCTCGCTGCTGCTGCGCGAGCGGAAGCGCTCCGGCCGCGTGGCACTGGGGGCCTTCTGGGTGCGGCGCGCACGGCGACTGCTGCCCGCCCTGGCCGCGGTGGTCACGATCTGCACCGCGGCGGCCTGGGTCATCGGCGGAGACGTCGTGCTCGGGCTCGGCCGCCAGGTGCTCGGCGCGGCCACCTTCTCGTACAACTGGCTCTCTATCGCCGCCGGCGCCTCGTACTTCAGCGCGGGCCAGCCCGAGCTGTTCCGCAACCTCTGGTCGCTCGCCGTCGAGGAGCAGTTCTACGTGCTGTGGCCGCTGCTGCTGCCGCTCGTGCTCCTCGCGCGTGCCCGGTGGTCACGGGTGGGCATCGCCCTCGCCGCCGCGACGGGATCGGCCGTGTGGGCGCTCGTCGCGGCCACCGTGCTGCACGCCGACACCACCCGCGTCTACTACGGCACCGACACCCACGCCTTCGGTCTGCTGCTGGGCGTCGCGCTCGCGTTCGCACGGACCGCTCGCACCGACGAGGTGCGTGGCACCGCCGACCCGCAGGGTCTCGCCGCCGCCTGGCGGCGGCTCTCCGAGCGCACCCGCGCACAGGTACTCGCCGGCGTCGGCGTCACGGCGCTCGGGGCGCTCATCGTGGTCGCGTCGTGGCCGGGCGGCGGGGCGCTGTTCCCGGTCGTCTCGATCGCGGCATCCCTGCTCACCGCCGTGCTCATCGCCGTCTCCGTCGCCGCGGACTCGCCCGTCGGACGTGCCCTCGACACCCCGCCGCTGCGCTGGATCGGCGCCCGGTCGTACGGCATCTACCTCTGGCACTGGCCGCTTCTCGTCCTGTTGGCCGCCGCCGTGACGGGCCGCTTCGTCGACGCCGCCGTGCCGGTTCCGATCGGGCTGGCGGCCCTCGCCCTCACGCTCATCGCGAGCGCCCTGTCGTACCGCCTGCTCGAGCAGCCCGTCCGCCGCCTCGGTTTTCGGGGAGCGCTCGCCTCGTTCGGAGCGCGCCTCTCCGGCTCTCCGCTGCGTCGGTTCCGCGCCGTGCTCGCCGTCGCCGGTGGACTGGCGATCGTGACGGGATCGGTCGCGGCGGTCACCGCTCCCCCGCGGTCGACCTCGAGCGAGGCGGTCGTGCAGGCCGGCGCGGATGCCCTCGCCCGCGCCTCGGCGGCGCCCGCCGCCCCGACGATGTCCGGCTCCGCGCCCGGGCCCGCCGCCGGGGCATCCGCACCGCCCGCTCCGACGGATCCGCGCGAGACGCCGCAGCCACCCGCCGTCGCCAGGGTCAGCGGCGATCGCGTCACGGCGATCGGCGACTCGGTCATGCTGGCATCCGCCGACGGACTGCTGACGGCGCGACCCGGCATCCAGATCGACGCGGCCGTGTCGCGGTCGATGTGGGCGGGCGTCGAGATCGTCCAGAGCCTCTCCGCGCAGGGCGCGCTGCGCGAGAACGTCGTCGTCGGGCTCGGGACGAACGGCCCCGTGGACGACGGCGACCTCCAAGCGATCTCCGACGCCGTCGGACCCCACCGCACGCTCGTCCTCGTCACCGCGTTCGCGCCGCGCGACTGGATTCCCGGCGTCAACGCCGAACTCACCGCCTTCGCCGCGTCACATCCCCGCGTCGTCATCGCCGACTGGGCGCAGGCCATCGCGCCACACGTCGATCTGCTGGCGGGTGACGAGATCCACCCCGGGGCGAGCGGCGGAGAGATCTACGCGCAGACCGTCGGCGCCGCACTCGACGCCGCCCAGAACCAGCGCGCGCAGATGCGGTATCGGGTCGACCTCATCCGCGCCGCGACGCTGCAGGCGTTCGAGCCCGCACCGGCGCCGACACCGTAGCGTCCCGACCCGGCACCCGTCGACCCGCGACCGTCGGCCGCGGCCCGGGCATCCGTCAGACGTGCGTGACGAGCGCGACCGTCCGCTCGGTCGGCACGAAGCCGAGACCGCTGTACAGCGTGTGCGCGCCGGTCGGGCTCGCCGTGTCGACGTCGAGCACCGCTCGCTCGAGACCCGCCGCACCGATCGCCGCGAGGGATGCCGCGATCACCGCCGGCGCCACGCCACGACGCCGCGAGCCGCGCACGACCCCGATGAGGTCGATGTACGCGTTCGAGGCGCCCATCGTGACCCAGTCGTCCTCGTTCACCGAGACGAGGCAGAACCCGATCACCTCGCCGTCGGCATCGAGCGCGAGGCGCGACAGGTCGGGGCGGAAGAACGTCCCACGAACGAACTTGGCCCACGACTCGGGCGGCGAGGGCTGGCTGCCCCAATGGTCGCGGAACGCATCGTTGCGTGCCAGACGGGCATCCGTCTCTCGATCCGGGCTGTACGCGATGAGAGCGACCCCCTCGGGTGCGGCGACGTCCGGCACGACCACGGCCATATCGCGCTCCATCGAGGTGAACCAGCGCTCCACTCCGAAACCCGCCCGCTCCGCGATGACGACGTGATCGCGGTTGCTCTCTTCGGCGTAGACCTTCAGCTCGGCTTGCCAGGGCCCCGCGGCATCCGACACGTCCGGCAGCCCCGCGCGCACCGCATCGGCGAGCTTCTCGAGGCCTCGCGCCCGCTCCCAGGCGAGAAGAGCCCCACCGATCCCCCGGCGGCGCCACTGCGGGTGCACCGATCCGGCCAGGTGCACCGACAGCGTGCCCACACGTGCCGGATGCAGCAGGGCCGACCCGAACGCGACGACGGTGCCCGCGGCATCCACCGCGAGCAGGGTGTCGTGCGCGTGATCGATGTGCGGTAGGTCGAACGTGTCGGCGATGTCGTCGCGCGGGGTGAGCCACGTGGGGTGGTCGACGGCGTCGGCCGCCGCCGCGACCGCGTGCATGGCGTCGATGTCATCCGCCGTCGGCGGCCTCCAGGTCACGTCAGCGACACCGGTCGGAAGCACGAGCGGCGCCGCCCGCAGGTCGTCGATCCGCTGAGACAGAGTGTGCGCGCTCACCCCGTCACCCTACCCGCTCCCTCCTGCTGCGAGCGGGCACATCGTGAAAGGCCCGCGCCCCGAAACGGGGTGCGGGCCTGTCGAGCGATGTGCGAGTGCTTACTCGGACTTCCCCTCGGCGGGTGCCACGACGGCGTCCGCAGCGGCAGCCTCAGCGGCTTCGCCCTCGGCCTGCGACTCGGCGCCGGCGTTCTCGGCGGCGACCTCGTCCGCGGCATCCTGCGTCTCGTCGGCCTCGGCGACGACCTCGGTCGCCGCAGCGTCCTCGTCCTTCGCGACCGCGGCGGGCGCCGCAGCCTTCTTCGCCGACTTCGGCTTCGGGTTCACCGGCTCGAGCACGAGCTCGATACGGGCCATGGGGGCGTTGTCGCCCTTGCGGTTGCCGATCTTCGTGATGCGCGTGTAGCCGCCCTCACGCTCCGCGACCTGCGGCGCGATCTCGGCGAACAGGACGTGCACGACTTCCTTGTCACCGATGACCGACAGCACCCGACGACGAGCGTGCAGGTCGCCGCGCTTGGCGAAGGTGATGAGGCGCTCGGCGAGCGGACGCAGGCGCTTGGCCTTGGTCTCGGTCGTCGTGATCGCACCGTGCGTGTACAGAGCAGCGGCCAGATTCGCGAGAAGAAGGCGCTCGTGGGCGGGGCCGCCTCCGAGGCGGGGACCCTTGGTGGGCTTGGGCATGTCAATTACTCCAGGTGGAAAGTGTCACAGAACCGGTCGAGCGCCGGTCAGATGGTCTCGTCGTCGTAGCCGCCGTAGAAGTGCGCGCCATCGAACCCGGGAACCGAGTCCTTCAGCGACAGACCGAGCGAGACGAGCTTGTCGCGCACCTCGTCGACCGACTTCTGACCGAAGTTGCGGATGTTCATCAGCTGCGTCTCCGACAGGGCGACGAGCTCGGACACCGTGTTGATGCCCTCGCGCTTCAGGCAGTTGTACGAGCGCACCGACAGGTCGAGGTCTTCGATCGGCATCGACAGCTCGTTGGTGAGGACCTCGGCGACCGGCGCGGGGCCGATCTCGATGCCCTCGGCTTCGACGTTCAGCTCGCGGGCGAGGCCGAACAGCTCGGTGAGGGTGCGACCGGCCGACGCGACGGCGTCGCGGGGCGTGATCGACGGCTTCGACTCGACGTCGAGGACCAGCTTGTCGAAGTCGGTGCGCTCACCGGCACGGGTGGCGTCGACGCGGTAGCTGACCTTCAGCACGGGCGAGTAGATCGAGTCGATCGGGATCTGCCCGGCCTCGGCGTACTCGTTGCGGTTCTGCGTCGCCGAGACGTAGCCGCGGCCACGCTCGATCGTCAGCTCGAGCTCGAAGCGTGCCGAGTCGTTGAGCGTCGCGATGACCAGCTCGGGGTTGTGCACCTCGACACCGGCGGGCGCGGAGATGTCGGCGGCGGTGACCTCACCGGCGCCGGTCTTGCGCAGGTACGCCGTGATGGGCTCGTCGCGCTCGGACGAGACCACAAGCTGCTTGATGTTGAGGATGATCTCGGTGACATCCTCCTTCACACCGGGGATGGTGCTGAACTCGTGCAGCACGCCGTCGATGCGGATGCTGGTGACCGCCGCGCCGGGGATCGACGAGAGCAGGCTGCGACGCAGCGCGTTGCCGATGGTGTAACCGAAACCGGGCTCGAGCGGCTCGATGACGAACCGGCTGCGGAACTCGCCGATCTTCTCCTCGGTCAGGGTGGGACGCTGTGCGATGAGCACTATGTGTTCCTTTCCGTCACGTGCCCGCTATATGACACGTGCGATTAGCAAGAGGTATGGAGTTGTGTTCAGGAACGACCGATGCCGGATGCCGCGCCCGACAGGGGCGACGGCATCCGGCTCGTAGAGTCAGACGCGGCGGCGCTTCGGCGGACGGCAGCCGTTGTGGGCCTGCGGCGTCACGTCGTTGATCGAACCGACCTCCAGGCCCGCGGCCTGCAGCGAACGGATCGCGGTCTCGCGGCCCGAACCCGGACCCTTCACGAAGACGTCGACCTTCTTGACGCCGTGCTCGGCAGCCTGGCGGGCAGCCGACTCGGCGGCCATGCCGGCGGCGTACGGGGTCGACTTGCGCGAGCCCTTGAAGCCCACGCCACCCGAGGACGCCCAGCTGATGACGGCGCCCGACGGGTCGGTGATCGAGACGATCGTGTTGTTGAACGTCGACTTGATGTGGGCCTGGCCCAGCGCGATGTTCTTCTTCTCCTTGCGGCGCGGCTTGCGCGCAGCGGTCTTGGCCTGTGCCATGTTCAGGTTCTCCTAATCCCGGGCCGCGCCTTAGCGCGCCTTCTTCTTGCCGGCGACGGTGCGCTTGGGACCCTTGCGCGTACGCGCGTTGGTCTTGGTGCGCTGACCACGCACGGGCAGGCCGCGGCGGTGGCGGAGTCCCTCGTACGAGCCGATCTCGACCTTGCGGCGGATGTCAGCGGCGACCTCGCGGCGCAGGTCACCCTCCACCTTGTAGGTGCCTTCGATGTGGTCGCGCAGCGCGACCAGCTGGTCGTCGGTGAGGTCCTTGACGCGGATCGACTCGTCGATCTCGGTGGCCTTCAGGATCTCGACCGAACGGGTACGGCCGATGCCGTAGATGTAGGTGAGGGCGATCACCACGCGCTTGTCGCGCGGGATGTCAACGCCGGCAAGACGTGCCATGCGATGTCTCCTAGGAGTATGTGGAGGTGTGGAGCAGGATCGGTGCCCGGGCCTCCACCCGGGGTGTCCCCCCTCGCGGGGATCTGATCCTGCCTGTCTGCGTGTTCAGTTGTACGTTTGTGGGAGCGGATGCCGTGGCATCCGCTCGCCGTCAGCCCTGGCGCTGCTTGTGGCGCGGGTTGGACTTGCAGATGACCATCACGCGGCCGTGGCGGCGGATCACCTTGCAGTGGTCGCAGATCGGCTTGACGGAGGGGTTGACCTTCATGATGCTTCCTTTATCGCTGTCTTCGAGTCATGCGGCTGCCGTGGCATCCGCCCGCTCGTTACTTCTCGACCGGTTCAGCGGTAGCGGTAGACGATGCGACCGCGCGTGAGGTCGTAGGGCGAGAGCTCCACGACGACGCGGTCTTCGGGGATGATGCGGATGTAGTTCTGCCGCATCTTTCCGGAGATCGTCGCGAGGACCTTGTGCCCGTTGGTCAGCTCAACGCGGAACATCGCATTGGGCAGCGCCTCGGAGATCACACCCTCGATCTCGATGACTCCGTCTTTTTTCGCCATTCGCTCACTCACAATGAGCAGACCGGTCGGTCTGCGGTGGATGGTTGGGGCGGTGTCGCGACACGCCAATGAAGGCGTAAGACACCAAAGGTCTACTGTACGTGATAACGGCGCGGGCGGCAACCTGCCGCCCGCGCCGTTCACCTCACGCGCCGTCTGCCTCACGCGCAGGCGGTGCGGCTCACTGGAAGAGCGAGGCGAACTTGCCCTTGGCCGGAATCGTCTTGTTGTCGATGACCGTGCCGTTGACCGCGATGGTCGGCGTGCCGATGCCCGAGGCGCCCGGGGCGATCGGCGTCTTCTCGGTCATCGAGGTGACGAACTTCTTGTACGTTCCCGCCGTGATGCACGAGGCGGCGCTGTCGGCGCCGACGCTCTTGGCGATGTCGGTGATCTGCTCGTCGGTGAGACCGGCCGAGTTCTCCTGCGGCTGCTTGGCGAACATCGCCTGCATGAAGGGCACGGCCGCCTTCGGGTCGGACTCGGCGACGCAGTACATGGCACTGGCCGAGCGGGTGGAGAACTGGGTGCCCTGCGACGCGCGGTCGAGGATCGAGATCGGGTGGATGTTGAGGGTGATCGTGCCTGCGTTGACCAGGTCGAGGATCTCGCCGCCGTAGGTCTGCTCGAAGGTGTTGCAGATCGGGCACATGAAGTCGACGTACGTGTCGAGAGTCTTCTCGCCGGTGCCGACGGAGATGGCACCGGTGGTCTGGTTGACGCCCGAGCTGCTGGGGGCGGTTCCCGGGTCGGTCGCGGAGTTGTTCATCCAGACGACGAGGGCGATGACGACGGCCACGACCGCCACGACCGCCACACTCACCCAGATCGCGAACCAGTTGGTCTTGCCCGCTGCTGCCTGTGCCATGTGATTGCCTCTCTCGCGCGGCATCCACCGCATCTGAAGAGATTCTCTCGCATCCGTCCCTTGGTGTTCCCCGAGAGCTGCCCTGCGGGGCGCCCGGCGGGCGGCGCGCTCGCGAGACACGACATCGACGACGAGGCATGGCGCGACGTGTCGTGTCTCGTCACCGCCGTCCTGTCTCGTCGTGGGTGTCCGGTCTCGTCGTGGGTGTCTGGTCTCGTCGTGGGTGTCTGGTCTCGTCGTGGGTGTCCGGTCTCGTCGTGGGTGTCCGGTCTCGTCGTGGGTGTCTGGTCTCGTCGTGGTCGTGGCTCGCGACCGCGCCAGGTGCGCCGGGCGCGCCGGTGAGACACGACATCGATGACGAAACAGGGCGCGAGGTGTCGTGTCTCGTCGCGCGTGTCATGTCTCGCGGCGGCGGCGGCGGTCGTGTCGCGCCGCGGTCGCGATCGCGATCGCGGCCAGACGTAGGCGCGGCGGCACCGGGCGCGGCGCACCCTCCCCAGGGGTGCGCCGCGGGCGGTTGTCCACGAAGCGGCGGATGCCATGGACGGCGGCATGCGGGCACGATGCAGGATCTCAGCATGCCGCTGCTGCTCGCCGATCGCGCCGTCGTCGCCGCGCCCGTCGCCCTCGTGACGGCGCGGGATGCCGCGCGCGCCGGCATCCGCCCGTCACCGCACCTGCACCACCGCGTGCGACCGGGCGTGTACACGATGCGGTCCGCGTGGGAGGCGCTGGCGCCGTGGCAGCGCTACGCGACCCGCGTGCACGCGTTCCTGCTGGTGAGCCCCGATGCCGTGCTCTGTCTCGAGTCGGCCGCGGTGATCCACGGCATTCCCCTGTTCGGCGAGACCGCCCATATCCACATCCTCTCCCCCGCGCCGCGCGGCGGTCACCGCTTCGGCGACGTCATCGTGCACACGCACCGAGACGGCAGAGAGATCGACCGGTTCGCGGGCATCCGGGCGACGGGCCTCGTCGACACGGCGGTGGATCTGGCGCGCCTCGTGCCTCCGGCACAGGCGCTGAGCGTGGCGGATGCCGTGATCTCGCGCGCACAGGGCGGACCGCTGCACCTCGACGAGCTGCGTGATCGCGCAGCCGGGCAGGAGGACCGGCGGGGACGTGCACGTCTGCGCTGGGTGTGGGAT
Source organism: Microbacterium dextranolyticum (assembly GCF_016907295.1). Classification (NCBI taxonomy): domain Bacteria; kingdom Bacillati; phylum Actinomycetota; class Actinomycetes; order Micrococcales; family Microbacteriaceae; genus Microbacterium; species Microbacterium dextranolyticum. The sequence continues at coordinate 591,114 of NZ_JAFBBR010000001.1, read as the reverse complement.
CGCGCGAACGGCCTCTCCGAGTCGCCGGCTGAGTCGGTGAGTCGCGCGGTCATCGAGTGGACTGGCTACGAAGAGCCAGAGCTGCAGCCCGTGTTCCATTCCGAGGGGTGCACGGATCGTGCGGACTTCCGTTTTCCCTCCACCGACGCCGTCGGCGAATCCGACGGCTGGGGCAAGTACGACCTCGACGACCCCGAGAAGGCGCGGGCTCACCTGATGCGCGAGAAGCGCCGCGAGGATCGTCTGCGCCGCGGCGGCCACACGGTCGCCCGCTGGGAGCTGGGCGACGCGATGCGGGTGCAGCCACTCTGCCGAGCGCTGCAGCAGGCGGGCGTCCGGCCTGTCCGCGCGCCTGAGCCCGCGCTGCTCACGACGTTGCGCCAGAGCCCGCGCGCCCTCCCGCCCGCTCCCGTCGGGCATCCACCACCCGCGCGCTGACCCTCACGTGGCATCCACCTCGTCGCGCCGCGCCGAGCCGCGCCGGTCGCGCCGCCGTGAGACAGGACACACGCGATGAGCCGACACGCGCCACGTCATGCCTCGTCACAGACGTGCCGTCTCGCACCGATGCCCTCACTCGCGTGCGGCAGGTGTCACGTAGGTATCGCGCTAGCGCGAAGGGGCGGGATGCCGGTCGCCCCGACGCCAACGCCAAGCACGAGACAGGACGTCCACGACGAGAGGACACGCAGCACGTCCTGTCTCGCCACGGACGTGCTGTCTCGCCACAGCGATGGCCGTCCTCACGCACGGCGGGCGTCACGCGGGCATCCCGCAGGCGCGCGGCGGCGGCACACGCGCCCGCCAGCCCAAGACCAAGCGCGAAACAGGAGATTCACGGCGAGACGACATACGCCTCACCGTGTTTCAACGCGGGTGTCCTGTCTCGACGCGGATGTCGTGACTCACGACAGAGATGGCCTTGCTCGGCACGGCGGGCGTCACGCGGGCATCCGACAGGCGCGAAGCGGTGGGACGCCCGTCGGCCAAGGTGAACGCACGCACGAGACAGGAGATTCACGGCGAGACGACACGTGACACGTCCTGTTTCGACGCGGATGTCCTGTCTCGACACGGATGTCGGCGCGACGCGAAGCGGCGCGACGGCGGGCGCGAAGCGCGCGCGGCGGCGGGCGCGAAGCGCGCGCGGCGGCGGACGCGAAGCGGCGCGGCGGCGGGCGCGAAGCGCGCGCGGCGAGAAGTCAGACGATGGGCGTGGGCGTGACGCCCCAGGGGGCGAGGCCGGCGGCACCGCCGTCGGCCGCGGTCAGCACCCAGATGCCGCCCTCGTGCACGGCGACGCTGTGCTCCCAGTGGGCACCGTCCGAGCCGTCCACGGTGGTGACGGTCCAGTCGTCGTCCTCGACGAACGTCGCATCCGAACCGGAGGTGACCATCGGCTCGATCGCCAGGCACAGCCCGGGCCGCACCTGGGGCCCCAGGTCGTCCACGCGGTAGTTGAACACGGTCGGGCCCTCGTGCATCCGGCGCCCGATCCCGTGCCCGACGTAGTCGCGGAGGATGCCGTACTCGCCGCCGTCCTCGGCCGCCGCACGCTCGATGTACCCCTGCACGGCGTCGCCGATCTCACCGACGCGGTCAGCGGATGCCAGCGCCGCGATTCCGGCCCATAGCGAGCCTTCCGTGACATCGGACAGGCGCGTGCGCGACGCCGCGACCGCGGGATCGCCGCCCGGGACCACCACGGTGATCGCCGAGTCGCCGTTCCACCCGCGGAACTGCGCGCCGGCATCGATCGAGACGATGTCGCCCGCCTCGAGCACGCGATCTCCGGGGATGCCGTGCACCACCTGGTCATTGACCGAGATGCACGTCGTGTGCCGGTACCCGCGCACGAGCTGGAAGTTCGACTCCGCACCGCGCTCGACGATGACGGCGGATGCCACGGCATCCACCTCGCCCGTCGTGACGCCGGGTGCGAGGATCTCGCGCACGGCGTCGAGCGCCGCCGCGGTGATGAGGCCGGGCTCGACCATCGAGCGCAGCTGCGCCGGCGTCTTGTACAGCGATCGACGGAGGCCCATCAGAGCGCTCTCACGCCACGGTCGCGGTGATCCCGCGCGCCGCGAGGGCGTCGACGATGCGGCCGAACACCTCGTCGAGCGAGCCGACGCCGTCGACCTGGTCGACGATCCCGCGCCCGCGGAAGACCTCGAGGATCGGTGCCGTCTCGCTCTCGTAGATCGCCAGTCGCTTCGCGATGGACTCGTCGTTGTCGTCGGCGCGCCCCTGCTCGGCAGCCCGCACCGCGATCCGCCGAATGGACTCCTCACGCGGCACCACGAGCTCGATGACCGCGGTGAGCGGCTCACCGCGTCCATCGAGGAACTCGTCCAGATCCGACACCTGGCCGAGGTTGCGGGGGTAGCCGTCGAGGAGGAAGCCCTCCGCAGCGTCCGCCTGCGCGAGGCGGTCGCGCACGATCTCGCCGGTGAGCGCGTCGGGCACGAGGTCACCCGCGTCGATGATCGCCTTCACCTGCTGGCCGAGAGGAGTGCCCTGCGAGACGTTCGCCCGGAAGACGTCCCCGGTCGAGACGGCCGGGACCGACAGCAGCTCGGCGATGCGCACGCCCTGCGTGCCCTTGCCGGATCCCTGCGGTCCGACGATCAGCAGACGGGCCGCGGTCATCGCAGAAGCCCTTCGTAGTGGCGCTGCTGCAGCTGGGCGTCGATCTGCTTGACCGTCTCGAGGCCGACACCGACGATGATGAGGATCGATGCGCCACCGAACGGGAAGTTCTGGTTGGCGCTGACGGTCGCCAGCGCGATCAGCGGCAGCAGGGCGATGAGGCCCAGGTAGATCGCGCCGGGCAGCGTGATGCGCGTCAGCACGTAGTCGAGGTACTCGGCCGTCGGACGTCCCGCACGGATGCCGGGGATGAAGCCGCCGTACTTCTTCATGTTGTCGGCGACCTCGACGGGGTTGAAGGTGATCGCGACGTAGAAGTAGGTGAACCCGACGATCAGCAGGAAGTACAGCAGCATGTACAGCGGGTGGTCGCCCTTGGTGAGGTACGACTGGATCCAGGTCACCCAGCCGGGGATGTTGCCGTTGGCATCCGGAGTCTGGTTGAACTGCGCGATGAGCGCCGGGATGTACAGCAGCGACGACGCGAAGATGACGGGCACGACGCCGGCCATGTTGACCTTGATCGGGATGTACGTGTTCGTCCCTCCCAGCGTGCGACGCCCGACCATGCGCTTGGCGTACTGCACGGGGATGCGACGCTGCGACTGCTCCACGAAGACGACGAGCCCCATGACCACGATGCCGACGGCGAGAACCAGGAGGAAGACCTCGAAGCCGCGCGACTGGGCGATCGACCACATGGCGACGGGGAACGTCGCGGCGATCGAGGTGAAGATGAGGATCGACATGCCGTTGCCGACGCCACGCTCGGTGACGAGTTCGGCGAACCACATGATGAGGCCGGTGCCGGCGGTCAGCGTGATGATCATGAGCAGCTGCGCCCACCAGGCGTCGTTGGTCAGCAGGCTGTTGCACGAGGCGATCGACGTGTTGCCGAACAGCTGACCCGAGCGCGCCACGGTCACCAGCGTCGTCGACTGGAGCAGCGCGAGCGCGATCGTGAGATAGCGCGTGTACTGGGTGAGCTTCGCCTGCCCCGCCTGACCCTCCTTGTAGAGGGTCTCGAAGTGCGGGATGACCACGCGCAGCAGCTGCACGATGATCGTCGCCGTGATGTAGGGCATGACCCCGAGTGCGAAGATCGACAGCTGCAGCAGTGCACCGCCGGAGAAGAGGTTCACGAGCGACAGGAGACCCTCACTGGCCGATCCTGTGTCTCGCAGACAGCTCTGCACATTCGGGTAGTTCACGAAGGGCGTCGGAACGTGCGCACCGAGCCGGTAGATGGCGATGATGCCGAGGGTGAAGGCGATCTTCCTCCGGAGGTCCGGGGTGCGGAAGACCCGCGCGATGGCGCTGAACAAGGGGATTTCCTCCAGTGGTCGGGCGGTTCCAGCCGGCCGGGACCGGGGACACCGTCTCCCAGAGTACGGCAACAGGGGCCGGCACCGGATCCCGAATGACTCGGGATGATGTGCCGGCCCCTGCCGTGGACTTACTTGATCGAACCGCCGGCGGCGACGATCTTCTGCTCGGCCGAACCCGAGACCTTGTCGACAGCGACGGTGAGCTTCACCGAGATGTCGCCGGTGCCGAGCACCTTGACCTTCTCGTTCTTGCGCACCGCGCCCTTGGCGACGAGGTCGCCGACGGTGACGTCGCCACCGTTGGGGTAGAGCTCCGCGAGCTTGTCGAGGTTGACCACCTGGTACTCGACGCGGAACGGGTTCTTGAACCCGCGCAGCTTCGGCGTCCGCATGTGGAGGGGCATCTGCCCACCCTCGAAGCCGACCTTCACCTGGTAGCGGGCCTTCGTGCCCTTGGTACCACGGCCCGAGGTCTTACCCTTCGAGCCCTCACCGCGGCCCACGCGGGTCTTGGCGGTGTTGGCGCCGGGAACCGGGCGCAGGTGGTGCACCTTCAGCACGCCGGGACGCGACGCGGCGGCGTCGGCCTTCTTCGCGGGCGCCTTCTTGGCAGCCGGCTTCTTGGCGGCAGCCTTCTTCTCGACGACCTCTTCGGTCGCCTTCTCAGCCTTCTCGGCCATCAGTCGATCTCCTCAACCTTGACGAGGTGAGCGACGGTCTTGACGTAGCCGCGCGTCTGCGCGTCGTCGGGACGGACGACCGAGTCGCCGATCCGCTTCAGACCGAGCGAGCGCAGCGTGTCACGCTGGTTCTGCTTCTCGCTCACCTTGGACTTGACCTGGGTCACCTTGAGGCGCGCAGCCATCAGGCACCTCCCTTTGCAGCGGCCAGGGCGTCGGCCTCGGCACGGATCAGACGGGCCGGAGCCACCTGGTCGAAGTCGAGACCACGACGGGCGGCGACGGCACGGGGCTCCTCGAGCTGCTTCAGCGCCGCGACGGTCGCGTGCACGATGTTGATCGTGTTCGACGAGCCGAGGGACTTCGACAGGACATCGTGGATGCCGGCGCACTCGAGCACGGCGCGAACCGGACCGCCGGCGATGACACCGGTACCGGCAGCCGCGGGACGCAGCAGCACGACGCCGGCAGCGGCCTCACCCTGCACGGGGTGCGGGATGGACGAGCCGGAGCGGGGAACGCGGAAGAAGTTGCGCTTGGCCTCTTCGACACCCTTGGAGATGGCGAGGGGAACCTCACGCGCCTTGCCGTAGCCGACACCGACCAGACCGTTGCCGTCACCCACGACGACGAGCGCCGTGAAGCTGAAGCGGCGACCGCCCTTGACGACCTTCGACACGCGGTTGATGGTGACGACGCGCTCGAGGAACTGGCTCTTCTCGGCGTCGCGACCACCGCGGTCGCGGGTCTGGCTGCGCTCGCGGCCGCCCCGACGGGGCTCGCGCTCGCGCTCGACGGGCGCCTCGGCAGCAGGCGCCTCGACGGGTGCCGTCTCTCCGGTCACTTCGTTCTCCACATTCTGAGCAGTTGCATCGCTCACAGGTTCAGACCTCCTTCGCGGGCGCCGTCCGCAATCGCTGCCACGCGGCCCGCGTAGCGGTTGCCGCCGCGGTCGAACACGACGTCCGAGACGCCGGCAGCCTTGGCGCGCTCAGCGACCAGCTCGCCGACCTTGCGGGCCTTGGCGGTCTTGTCGCCGTCGAACCCACGCAGGTCCGCCTCGAGCGTCGAGGCGGAGGCCACGGTGTGGCCCTTGCTGTCGTCCACGAGCTGGACGAACACGTGGCGGGCCGAACGGGTGACGACCAGGCGCGGACGCGCCTCGGTGCCCACGATCTTCTTGCGCAGGCGCAGGTGACGACGCGTACGAGCGTCGCTCTTCGATGTGACAGCCATGATCACTTACCACTCTTTCCGGCCTTGCGGCGAACGACCTCGCCGGCGTACCGCACACCCTTGCCCTTGTAGGGCTCGGGCTTGCGGATCTTGCGGATGTTCGCAGCGGCCTCGCCGACCGCCTGCTTCGAGATACCGCTGACGGTGACCTTGTTGTTGCCCTCGACGGTCAGCGTGATGCCGGCCGGGGGCTCGATCAGCACCGGGTGCGAGAAGCCGAGCGCGAACTCGACGGCCGCACCCTTCTGCGCGACGCGGTAACCGGTGCCGACGACCTCGAGGCCCTTGGTGTAGCCCTCGGTGACGCCGATGATGTTGTTGCTGATCAGGGTGCGGGTGAGCCCGTGCAGCGAACGCGACTCGCGCTCGTCGTCGGGACGGGAGACCAGAACCTGGCCCTCCTCGACCTTGACCTCGATGGGCTTGGCCACGGTGAGCGCGAGCTCGCCCTTGGGGCCCTTGACGGAGACGTCCTGGCCGGCGACCGAAACGGTCACGCCGGCGGGGATGTCGATGGGCAGGCGTCCGATACGCGACATGTCAGATCACCACACGTAGGCGAGGACTTCCCCACCCACGCCCTTCTGCTCGGCCTGACGGTCCGTGAGGAGACCGGAGGAGGTGGACAAGATCGCGACGCCGAGGCCGCCGAGAACCGTGGGGATCTCGGTCGAGCGTGCGTACACGCGCAGACCCGGCTTGGAGACGCGCTTGATGCCGGCGATCGACCGCTCGCGGTTCGGGCCGTACTTCAGCGTGAGGGTCAGCGTCTGGCCGACGCGGGCGTCCGAGACCTCCCAGGAGGAGATGTAGCCCTCCTGCTGGAGGATCTCGGCGATGTGGGTCTTGAGCTTGGAGCTCGGCAGCGACACGGTGTCGTGGTGCGCCGAGTTCGCGTTGCGCAGACGGGTCAGCATGTCTGCGACCGGGTCTGTCATCGTCATGTCTTGTTTCCTTTGTTCACGTGGTTTCGGATGCCGTTACACGACATCCGACCTTCTTGAGGTGGTTACGCCTTGGCGTCTTCCGTCTGGAAGGGGAAGCCGATCTGGCGCAGGAGCGAACGGCCCTCGGCATCCGTCTTCGCCGTCGTGACGACGGTGATGTCGAAGCCGCGGACGCGGTCGATCTTGTCCTGGTTGATCTCGTGGAACACGGACTGCTCCTGGAGACCGAAGGTGTAGTTGCCGTTGCCGTCGAACTGCTTGGGCGACAGGCCCCGGAAGTCGCGGATGCGGGGCAGCGCCAGCGTCACGAGACGGTCCAGGAACTCCCACGCGCGGTCGCCGCGGAGGGTGACGTGCGCGCCGATGGGCTGACCCTCGCGCAGCTTGAACTGCGCGATGGACTTGCGGGCCTTGGTGACGATGGGCTTCTGACCCGTGATCTTGGTGAGGTCCTCGACCGCACCATCGATCACCTTGGAGTCACGAGCCGCCTCGCCGACACCCGTGTTCACGACGACCTTGACGATCCCGGGGATCTGCATGACGTTCGAGTAGCCGAACTCCTCCTGCAGGGCCTTGCGGATCTCGGCCTGGTACTTCTGCTTCAAACGGGGCTGGATTTTGCCAGTCTCCGTGGCAGTGGTGGTGCTCATCAGAGGTCCTTACCGCTCTTCTTCGCGTAGCGCACGCGGACGGTGCGCTTCACGCCGTCCTTCGTCTGCTCCTCGACGCGGTGACCGACGCGGGTCGGCTTCTTGGTCGAGGGGTCGACGACGGCGACGTTGGAGATGTGGATCGGGGCTTCCATCGTCTCGATGCCGCCCGTCTTCGTGCCGCGCTGGGTCTGACCCACGCGCGTGTGCTTGGTGACGTAGTTGACGCCCTCGACGATGACGCGGTTCTGCTCGACGAGAACGTCGAGGACCTTGCCCTGCTTGCCGCGGTCGCCGCCCTTGTCCTGCTTCTTGCCAGTGATGACCTGGACGAGGTCACCCTTCTTGATCTTGGCCATGCGGTCAGATCACCTCCGGTGCGAGCGAGACGATCTTCATGAACTTCTTGTCGCGAAGCTCACGACCGACCGGGCCGAAGATGCGGGTGCCGCGGGGCTCCCCGTCGTTCTTCAGGATCACGGCCGCGTTCTCGTCGAACTTGATGTAGGACCCGTCGGGACGACGGGTCTGCTTGACGGTGCGGACGATGACGGCCTTGACCACATCACCCTTCTTGACGTTGCCGCCGGGGATCGCGTCCTTGACGGTCGCCACGATGATGTCGCCCACGCCGGCGTAGCGGCGGTTCGAGCCACCGAGCACGCGGATCGTGAGCAGCTCCTTGGCGCCGGTGTTGTCGGCGACCTTGAGGCGGGACTCTGTCTGAATCACTTGTTACTCCTTGGGTTCCAAGAAGGCCGAGGCCTTACTTGGCCTTCTCGAGGATCTCGACCAGACGCCAGCGCTTCGTGGCGCTCAGCGGACGGGTCTCGTTGATGAGCACGAGGTCGCCGATGCCGGCGGAGTTCTGCTCGTCGTGGGCCTTCACCTTCGACGTACGACGGATGACCTTGCCGTACAGCGGGTGCTTCACGCGGTCCTCGACCTCGACGACGATGGTCTTGTCCATCTTGTCGCTGACGACGTAACCGCGACGGGCCTTGCGGTAGCCACGGGCATCCGCGTCGCGCACGTCGTGCGCGCCGTGCTCGTGCCCGGCCTGCTCGGTCGCCTCGACGACCGCCTCGGCGGCCTTCTTCGTGGTGGCCATTACTCAGCCTCTTCCTTCACGGCCTCGTCGGCGGCATCCGCCTTCTTGGCCTTCGTCTTCTTCGCCTTCGTCGCAACCTCGGCGGGCGCGGGCGTGGCACGGATGCCGAGCTCGCGCTCACGGATCACGGTGTAGAGCCGCGCGATGTCGCGCTTGACCGCACGGATGCGGCCGTGGCTCTCGAGCTGGCCGGTGGCCGACTGGAAGCGCAGGTTGAACAGCTCTTCCTTGGCCTTGCGCAGCTCCTCGACGAGGCGCTGGTCCTCGAACGTGTCGAGCTCGCTCGGTGCGAGCGTCTTGGTTCCGACAGCCATTACGCGTCGCCCTCCTCGCGCTTGATGATGCGTGCCTTCAGCGGCAGCTTGTGGATTGCCCGGGTGAGGGCCTCGCGTGCGAGCTCCTCGTTGACGCCTGCGACCTCGAAGAGGACGCGACCCGGCTTGACGTTCGCGACCCACCACTCCGGCGAACCCTTACCGGAACCCATGCGGGTTTCGGCCGGCTTCTTGGTGAGGGGACGGTCGGGGTAGATGTTGATCCACACCTTGCCGCCACGCTTGATGTGACGGGTCATCGCGATACGAGCGGACTCGATCTGACGGTTCGTCACGTACGCGGGGGTCAGGGCCTGGATGCCGAACTCGCCGAAGGAGACCTTCGTGCCACCGGTCGCCTGGCCGGAACGGCCGGGGTGGTGCTGCTTGCGGTACTTGACCTTGCGGGGGATAAGCATCAGGCAGACGCTCCTTCTGCGACGGGGGCCTCGTTGCGGGGGCCGCGACGACGGTCGCCACCACGGTCGTCACGACCACGCGGCGCCTTGGGGGCGTTGGCCTGCTCGCGAGCGAGCTCCTTGGCCGTCAGATCGCCCTTGTAGATCCAGACCTTCACACCGATACGGCCGAAGGTGGTCTTGGCCTCGTAGAAGCCGTAGTCGATGTTCGCGCGCAGCGTGTGCAGGGGCACACGACCGTCGCGGTAGAACTCCGACCGGCTCATCTCGGCGCCGCCGAGGCGACCCGAGACCTGGATGCGGATACCCTTGGCGCCGGCGCGCTGCGCGCCCTGCAGACCCTTGCGCATCGCGCGGCGGAACGCCACGCGGGCGGTGAGCTGCTCGGCGATGCCCTGGGCGACCAGCTGAGCGTCGGCCTCGGGGTTCTTCACCTCGAGGATGTTCAGCTGGATCTGCTTGCCCGTGAGCTTCTCGAGGTCGGCGCGGATGCGCTCGGCCTCGGCGCCACGACGACCGATCACGATGCCCGGACGGGCGGTGTGGATGTCGACGCGGACGCGGTCACGGGTGCGCTCGATCTCGATGCCGGACACACCGGCGCGGTCGAGCTGCGTCTGCAGGAGCTTGCGGATCTTGATGTCCTCGGCGACGTAGTCGGCGTAACGCTGGCCGGGCTTGGTCGAGTCCGAGAACCAACGCGACACGTGGTCGGTCGTGATGCCGAGGCGGAAGCCGTACGGGTTGACCTTCTGTCCCATTACTTGCTCGCCTTCTTGCTGGTGCCGGCTGCTTCGGCGACCTCGGGGGTCGCGAGCTCGACGGTGATGTGGCTCGTGCGCTTCTTGATCTGGAACGCACGGCCCTGGGCGCGGGGCCGGAAACGCTTGAGCGTCGAGCCCTCGTCGACGTACGCGTTGCGCACGTACAGGTCCTGCTCGTCCAGGAACTCGCCGTCCTTGTCCGCCTTCACGCGAGCGTTGGCGACCGCAGACTCGACGAGCTTGTAGATCGGCTCGCTGGCGCTCTGCGGGGCGAACTTCAGGATGGCGAGAGCCTCCTGAGCCTGCTTGCCCTTGATGAGCGCGACGACACGACGAGCCTTCTGAGGGGTCACGCGAATGTGCTTGACGCGTGCGATGGAATCCACCATGTCTCTCCTCCTCTAGTCCTCTCCAGGATCACCACCGCGTCAGCGGCGGCGACCCTTCTTGTCGTCCTTCACGTGGCCGCGGAAGGTGCGGGTGGGCGCGAACTCGCCCAGCTTGTGGCCGACCATGGTCTCGGACACGAACACGGGGATGTGCTTGCGTCCGTCGTGCACGGCGATCGTGTGACCCAGCATCGCCGGGATGATCATCGAGCGGCGCGACCAGGTCTTGATGACGTTCTTGGTACCGGCTTCGTTCTGCGAGGCGACCTTGCGGAGCAGGTGCTCGTCGACGAAGGGGCCCTTCTTCAGGCTGCGAGGCATCTTCCTCTACTCCTACTTGCGCTTCTTGCCGGCGTTGCGACGACGGACGATGTACTTGTCGCTCTCCTTGTTGGGGTGGCGGGTACGACCCTCCGCCTGACCCCAAGGAGTGACGGGGTGACGTCCACCGGACGTCTTGCCCTCACCACCACCGTGCGGGTGGTCGACCGGGTTCATGGCGACGCCACGGACGGTCGGGCGCACGCCCTTCCAGCGCATGCGGCCGGCCTTGCCCCAGTTGATGTTCGACTGCTCGGCGTTGCCGACCTCGCCGATGGTCGCGCGGCAGCGCGCATCGACGTTGCGGATCTCACCCGAGGGCAGACGCAGCTGGGCGTAGGGGCCGTCCTTGGCGACGAGACGCACCGAGGCGCCCGCCGAACGCGCCATCTTCGCGCCGCCGCCGGGGCGGAGCTCGATGGCGTGGATGACCGTACCGGTCGGGATGTTCTTCAGCGGCAGGTTGTTGCCCGGCTTGATGTCGGCCGAGGGGCCCGACTCGACGACGTCGCCCTGCGCCAGCTTGGCGGGAGCCAGGATGTAGCGCTTCTCGCCGTCGGCGTAGTGCAGCAGCGCGATGCGCGCGGTGCGGTTGGGGTCGTACTCGATGTGAGCGACCTTCGCGTCGATGCCGTCCTTGTCGTTGCGACGGAAGTCGATGACACGGTACTGACGCTTGTGACCGCCACCGATGTGACGCGTCGTGATGCGACCCTGGTTGTTGCGACCACCGGTCTTGGACAGCGGGCGCAGCAGCGACTTCTCGGGCGTCGATCGCGTGATCTCGGCGAAGTCGGCCACCGACGAACCGCGGCGACCCGGGGTCGTGGGCTTGTACTTGCGAATAGCCATGGTGTGTTGTCCTCTATCCCAGCTGTCAGCCGACGGCCGTGAAGATGTCGATGGTGCCCGACTTCAGCGTGACGATGGCGCGCTTGGTGTCCTTGCGCTTGCCGATGCCGAAGCGGGTGCGACGGGCCTTGCCCGCGCGGTTGAGCGTGTTGACCGCGGCGACCTTGACGCCGAAGATCTTCTCGATGGCGAGCTTGATCTCGGTCTTCGAGGCACGCGGGTCCACGAGGAAGGTGTACTTGCCCTCGTCGATCAGGCCGTAGCTCTTCTCCGAAACCACCGGCTTCAGGATGATGTCGCGCGGGTCCTTGTTCAGGGAGACGTTCGCAGTGGTCATGCCGAGACCTCCTCGGTGGCGCCGGCCTTCGCAGCGACGAACGCGTCGTAGGCGGCCTTGGTGAAGACGATGTCGTCCGAGACGAGCACGTCGTAGGCGTTGAGCTGGCCGACCTCGAGCACGTGGACGTAGCCGAGGTTGCGGATGCTCTTGAGGGTGAGCTCGTCGCCGCGCTCGATGACGACCATGACGTTCTTGGTCGGAGCGAGCTGGGCGAGGACCGCCGCGGCGGCCTTCGTCGAGGGGGTTCCCTCGATGCCGAACGAGTCGACGACGTGCAGGCGTCCACCGCGAGCGCGGTCGCTGATCGCACCCAGCAGGGCGGCGGCGATCATCTTCTTGGGGGTGCGCTGCGAGTAGTCGCGCGGCTTCGGGCCGTGGACGATGCCACCGCCGGTCATGTGCGGCGCGCGGATCGAGCCCTGACGGGCGTTACCCGTGCCCTTCTGCTTGAAGGGCTTGCGGCCGGCACCGGAGACCTCACCGCGACGCTTGGTCGAGTGGGTGCCCTGGCGAGCCGCGGCGAGCTGCGCCACGACGACCTGGTGGATGAGGGGGATGTTCGTCTTGACGTCGAAGATCGCGGCGGGCAGCTCGACGGAGCCGACCTTCTTGCCGTCGGACTTCAGGACGTCGAGCGCGAGAGTCGAGTCAGCCATGTTCAGGCACCCTTCACTGCGTTGCGGACGTAGACGATGCGGCCGCGCGCGCCGGGGACGGCGCCCTTGACGAGCAGCAGACCCTTCTCGGCGTCGACGGCGTGCACCGTGAGGTTGAGGACGGTCACGCGCTCGCCACCCATACGGCCGGCCATGCGCATGCCCTTGAAGACGCGGCTCGGGGTCGACGAGGCGCCGATCGAACCGGGCTTGCGGTGGTTGCGGTGCGCACCGTGCGACGCGGAGACACCCTTGAAGTTGTGGCGCTTCATGACACCCGCGGTGCCCTTGCCCTTGCTGGTGCCGACGACGTCGACCAGCTGGCCGGCCTCGAACGTCGCGTCGACGGTGAGCTCCTGGCCGAGGCTGTAGTCACCGGCATCCGCCGTGCGCACCTCGGTGAGGTGGCGGCGAGGGGTGACGCCGGCGGCGTCGAAGTGAGCCGTCAGCGGCTTGTTGACCTTGCGGGGGTCGATCTGGCCGTAGGCGATCTGGACGGCGTTGTAGCCGTCGCGCTCGGGCGTGCGCACCTGGGTGACCACGTTGGGGGCCACCTCGATGACGGTGACGGGAACGAGCTTGCCGTTCTCGTCCCAGACCTGGGTCATGCCGAGCTTGGTGCCGAGCAGACCCTTGGAAACCTTGGAGTTGATGTCAGCCATGTCGAACCTCAGAGCTTGATCTCGATGTTGACATCGGCCGGGAGGTCGAGACGCATCAGCGAGTCGACGGCCTTGGGCGTCGGGTCGATGATGTCGATCAGGCGCTTGTGGGTGCGCATCTCGAAGTGCTCGCGGCTGTCCTTGTACTTGTGGGGCGACCGGATGACGCACACGACGTTCTTCTCGGTCGGAAGCGGCACGGGGCCGACGACCGTGGCGCCCGCGCGGGTCACCGTGTCGACGATCTTGCGTGCCGACGTGTCGATGACCTCGTGGTCGTACGACTTCAGGCGAATGCGGATCTTCTGTCCCGCCATTGTCTGCTCTCTCTCTTCTCGCGTCATACCTCACGGGCATTGGACGCACGGGGCGCTTGTGGCGCCGGGGCACTTCCTCCTCGAACCTGTCGCCAGGCCTTCGAGGGACTTGCACCACTGTTCTGATGTCAAGCCCACCTCGTTGCGCACGCGCAACACCTGAGTCCAGGCGGAAGGGGTGGATTGTGTTGTTCTACTGCCCGCGGCCTAGGACCCTGCGCCGACCCTCGCGAGGTGGCGCCGCCTATGCACTGCCCTGGCAGTGATCCCGCGCATGCCGAAACGGCGCAGGAATGTGGAACCTGACTAGTCTACGCGGCGCCCGGGCGTGTCGCAAACCCGGGCGTGTCGCGCCTGCGGTGCGGACCGCCCGGGTGTGCTCGAGGGAGCCTGGGACAGCCAAGAGGGGGGATGCCTCAGGCATCCCCCCTCTGTGCACGCGGCTCATACGCGCCGGAGACGCGTCACTCGTTGCCGACGGCCCCGTCGACGCTGTCGCGGACGCTGTCCACCTGACCGTGGACGCTCTCGGGAGCGATCTTCTTGACGAAGTCGGCGGCGGCGTCGAGCACGTTGTCGCTGACCTGCTCGGCCTGCTCGCTGTGGATCACCTCGTCGATCTTCTCCTTGTTCTCCTCCAGGAAGTCCTTGCCCTGATTGACGAGGTCCTCGATGCCCATATCGCCTCCTTCGCCGCCCCCCGTGGGCGGATCCCCTCCATTCTGGTCGGAGCGATCGCGTCGGCGCCAGTACCCTGGGATCCGTGCTTCCGCCTCGCCTCGCCCCGACGCTCGGCGCCCTCGCGCTCGCCGTGTGCGCCGTCCTCACTCTGTCGGCCTGCAGCGGTCCCACCGACCCCGGCGCCTCGGCGTCGAGCATCGGTCAGGAGCAGCTGGTACGTGTGCCCGCGGACGCGCCGACGGTGCAGGATGCCGCGGCGCGCGTCGCGCCCGGCGGGATGATCCTGATCGCCCCCGGCACCTATCCCGAGACGGTCACCATCTCGACTCCGGACGTGACGGTCCGCGGCGAGGACCGGAACGGCACCGTCATCGACGGCGGCGGCATCCGCCCGTACGGCGTCGTCTCGATCGCCGACGGCGTGCGGGTCGAGAACCTCACCGTCACCGGCGCGACCTTCTACGGCGTCCTGTTCACGGGGCTGCACGACGACAGCGGCCCCTCGGCACCGTCGGCCAACGGCTACGAGAAGTGGGACCCGACGAAGTTCCCGCCGCTGCAGCGGTACCTCGTCGACCACGTGACGGCGACCAACAACGGCCTGTACGGCATCTACGCCTTCAACGCGCAGCACGGCGTGATCCGCGACTCGTACGCGTCGGGCTCGGCCGACAGCGGGATCTACCTGGGGCAGTGCGTGAACTGCGATGCGCTGATCACCGGCAACGTCGCCGAACGCAACGCGGTCGGCTTCGAGAACGCGAATGCGAGCGATTCGGTGCTGGTCGCGGGCAACCGCTTCGCGGGCAACCGGATCGGGATGACCCTGCTGTCCAGCTATCAGGAGGCGTTCACCCCGCAGCGCGGCAACGACATCGTCGGAAACCTCCTCGCGGACAACGTGGCGGCCGACTCCCCGTCGCAGGCCGACGGAGCCTTCGCGACCGGCGTGGGCATCAGCGGCGGGCAGAACAACCGGTTCGCACGCAACCTCATCGCCGGCAACCCGCGCGCCGGAGCGATCATCAGCAACACCGAGGACATCCCCTCGATCGGCAACCGCTTCGACGGCGACGTGTTCTCCGGCAACGGCGTCGACGTGGCGAACATCTCGGCGGCGCGCTCGCCCGCCGTCGGGACCTGCGCCCCGACCGCCGCGACGGCCCTTCCGGACGCATTGCTGTCCGCGCTGACCTCGTGCAGCGATGGCACGAGCGCGCAGCCGGCGGCGGCGTCGGCCCCCGGTCCCGACGTTCCCCCGGGGATGTCGTTCCTGAAGGTTCCCGCTCCGAAGCCGCAGCCGAACCTGGCGCAGCGTTCTTCCTATCCGCGGCTTCCGGATCGCATCGACCTGCCCGATGCAGCCTCGTTCCCGGTACCGGGCCGCGATCTTCTCGGCGACCTGTCGGGCACGCGGTGAGAGGCGCAGGTCCCCGCGCCGCGGCGCTCGCGCTGGCCGTCCTGCTGCTCGCCGGGTGTGCCGCGTCGCCCGACGAGGCTGCCACCCCCTCGCCGCAGGGCGTGACCGCCGAGCAGGCGCAGCTGATCGCGATCGCACGGTTCCGGAGCTTCGACGCGGGGAGCCGGCCGTTCACGACCGATCTCACCGAGCGGGGCACGGCGCTGCACCTGCAGGGGTGGATCGATTACCCGCACGGATCGGGATACGTCTCGGTGACGAGCCGCGGGGCATCCTTCGACCCGCAGGCGCTGCTGTGGTCGGCCTCGACCGTGGGGATCACACCGGCCGCCCCCGACGCGGCGGGCGATCCCCCGCTGCCGGTGCTCCCGCTCTCGGATTCCCGATGGACGAGCCGCCCGATGGACCCGGCCTCCTCGCGCATGGACGCCCTCCTGTCGGCGATCACCGCGCTCGGCGCCGATCGGCCCGACAACCCCCTGCTCGTCCAGCAGGCCGGGGGGCTGTGGCTGCGCGCCGACACGGTCGACGGCGTTCCCGTGCAGGTGTTCGCGACGCCTCCGAGCGATGAGCCGCTCGGCGTCACCTCCCCCCCGGTCACCGCCGACTCGTCGCCGGTGCGACTGTGGCTGGATGCCTCGGGACTCATCCTGCGCGCCGAGCTCCGCCTCGGCGACGACTGGAGCACGGTCGATTTCGGCACCCGCACCGGCGCCGACCTGCCCGACATGACCTCGACAGGAGGAGCGCGATGAGCGCGGTGGACGATCGCGGACATCCTGCCGACGCTGACGAGTCCGATTCCACGCACGCGCCGGAGCGGGCACTGTCACGCCGCGCGCTGCTGTTCGGCGCCGGCGCCACGGCGGGGCTGATCGCGGGCGCGGCCGGCGGCACCGGCATCGCGCTCGCTGCCTCTCGCGGAACGGATCCCGCCGCCGCACCCGCGCCCTCCGGCACGGCCACGGCCGCCGTGCCCGGCGCTCCGGTCGTTGCGGCTGGGCTGCACCAGGGGGGAATCGCCGCACCCGCGATGCCCCAGCAGCACTGCATCGTGGCGATCGGCGATCTGACCCTCGCCGATCTGCGCGGCACGCTCACAGCGCTCGGCACCCAGATCCTCCGCGCGACGGACGCCGCGGCGCCGCTGACCGACCTCACTCCGGGAGGTGTGGGCGATACGACCGTCACGATCGGCCTCGGGCCTCGCGCACTCGCCGCGACCGGTCACCCCGATCTTGCCGGCGTCGTCGCGCTGCCCGACTTCGCGGGCGATCCCGCACTCTCGCCGGAACGGCGCGGCGGCGACATCCTGCTCTCCGTCAACGCGAGCGACCCCGTCGTGCTCGAGCCCATCCTGCATTCGTTGACCGCACTCCTGCCGGGATTCGCGTTGCGCTGGTCGGACTTCGGCTACCGCGGTGCCGTGGAGGGCACTGCCACCCGCAACCCGTTCGGATACCTGGACGGCATCAAGGTCCCGCACGGGCCCGCCGAGTTCGATGAGAACGTGTGGATCGCGAGCGGCCCGCTCGCCGGCGGCACCGTGTGCGTGATCCGGCGTTTCGCGCTCGCCGTCGACGCGTTCCGTCAGCTGGCGCCCGACGCGCGCGACGCGACGGTCGGACGCAGTCAGGTCAGCGGCGCGCCGCTGTCCGGTGGCATCGTCACCGACGACGTCGACCTCACCGCGAAGAGCCCGAACGGCGACCTGCTCGTGCCCGCGCGCTCGCACGCCAGGGCCGCCCATCCCTCGTTCACCGGCAGCGCCCTCATGCTGCGACGCAGCTACAGCTATCGGGCGTCCGCGGCCGACCAGGGGCACATGTTCATCTCCTACCAGGCCGACGTGCAGACGTTCGCACGCACGCAGCTGCGCCTCGACGAGATCGACGACATGATGCGCTTCGCCACCCCGACCGCAACGGCGGCATTCGCTGTGCTGCCGGGCTTCTCGGCGTCCTCACCGCTCGGCTCGACGCTGTTCTGAGCGGCCCGCGGACGTTCCGGCCCGCACGGGCCATCGGTCTCGCCGCGTGACGCGGCCCTCTGCGACGCTGCGTGCATCTGTGTGATGCGGGCGGTCGCACGCGTGCGGCCCCGTGCGGGCGCGATGCCGCCGCGTCGGGTCGACGCGGCCGCCGACGATGCGATGCCCCTCCGAGATGACGACGAAGGGGCCGGATGCCTCGCGGCATCCGACCCCTTCGTGCTCAGGCTGTCAGCGTCGTGCGTCAGACCTCACCGAGGCTGCGACGGCGACGCAGCACCAGGATCGCTCCGAGCACCAGCACCAGCAGGGCGGACAACGTCCAGATCGTGACGGCGAACGAGCCACCGGTGGCCGGCAGGTTCGTCTTCGCGTGGAACGGGTCCGCGTCGGTCAGGACGACGGGGTTGCCCGCGGCGTCCTTCACGACGACGGGCGTGCCGTCCTCGCCGATCTGCGGCTTGTTCAGGGGGGTGCCCCCCTCATCCACCGCGGGGACCACCGGGGTACCCGTGACCGTGACGGTGTCGGCGTGGGCCGCACCCTCACCCAGCGTCAGCGAACCCTCCGCGAAGAAGGACGCGTGCGGCGGGATGAGCCCGTGCCACGTACCCGAGTTCACGAAGCTGTAGTTCGACGGGCCGCCGAAGGCGGACAGGTCCGCCGTCCAGCCCGACCCCACGGCGGGGCCGGCACCGGTCACATCGGCGAGCGTGATCGCGGTGAGCCACGTGGTTCCCGTGTTGGTCACGACCCAGCGCACCTTGTTCGCCGTACCCGCGGTGTAGGTGACCGCGTGCCCGGTGTCGTTGGCGTCCTGAGCGGCGTCGACCAGCGGCTTGGAGGGAACGATCCAGTTCCCGTCGCCGTCCTTCACCGCCGGGTCGGCCTTGTTGCCGTCGTACTTGATCACCTGGATACCCGAGGTCAGGGCGTTGTAGGCGTCCCGATCGGTGACCGGCTTGCCGGAACCGGCGCCCACGGCGGTGACCGTCGCGCGATCGACGTGGGGCTGGTCGGACAGACCGACGGTCAGCGTCGCGGTTCCCGTGATGACCGCCTTCGGGTCCCACGTCGCCGTTCCGCCGTCGAAGGTCGCCGCCCACGTGGCACTCCAACCCGTCTCCGTCCGCGTGGCGGGGAGGGTGGTGCCATCGGGCAGCGTCCAGACGAGGTCCGTGATGGTCCCGCCCGAGATGCCCTCGTCGGTCAGCGTGACCTGTCGGAGCTTCTCGTCACCCGTGTTGGTGACCCGGAACACGATCGTCCGCGTCTCGCCCGGCGTGTAGAACTGGGCGTCGGTCATGGTGTCGGCGTCGTGCACGATCTGCGTGCCGGTGCCATCGCCCTTCTCGATGTCGACGTACGGTCCCACGCCCGTCCAGGCGTTGAAGGGATCGTTGTCGGTCACCGTGAAGTCGACCGGACGGTCGCCGCCACGGTCCACCATGGCGCGCACCGGAGTGCCACCCTCGGTGAGCAGCGGCTTGTTCGTGGGCTTGCCCGCCTCGTCGTCCGCAGGGACGACGACCGTTCCGACGACCGTCACCGTGTCCTGGTGGATCTGCTCGGCGGCCAGCGTCAGCGTGCCCTCGGCGAAGAAGGACGCTCCCGGAGGCAGCAGCCCGTGCCAGGTGCCGTTGTGGACGAACGAGTAGGTGCTCGCCCCGGCGGAGGCGTCGAACGCGGACAGGTCCGCCGTCCAGTCACCCGTGATCGCCGGGCCTTCGCCCGTGACGTCGGCGAGGGTCAGATCGGTGAGCCAGGTCGAACCGGTGTTGGTGACCACCCAGCGCACCTTCTTCGCGGTGTCCACGGGGTACTCGACCGCGTGGTCCTTGTCGTTGGCGTCCTGCGCCGGGTCGACAAGGGGCTTGGTCGGCGTGATCCACGCACCGGCGTCGTTCTTGACCGCCGGGTCGGGCTTCTGTCCGTCGTACTTGATCACCTGGATCGAGCCGGTGAAGGCGTTGTACCCGTTGTGGTCGGTGACGGGCTTCGCCGAGAGCTGGCCCTTGGCATCCACCTTCACGTCGTCCTGGTGCACGGCAGCCGAGGCACCGAGCGTCAGGTGGGCGGTGCCGATGATCCAGTCGCCCGGAGCCCACGGCCCGTTCCACGTCGCCGCCCAGGTGTCGTCGCCGACCTTGGTCGCCGGCAGCACCGTGCCGTCGGGCAGCTTCCACTGCAGGTCGTCGATCCGACCGCCCGCCGTGGTCACGTCCGTCAGCGTCACGTCGACGAGGGGCTCGTCACCGGTGTTCTGCGCGCGCAGCACGATCGTGCGTCCCGAGCCGGGCTCGTAGGCCTGGCCGGTGGCAACGGTGTCCGCTTCGTGGGCGATGGTCTCGCCGGTGCCATCACCCTTGGTGATCGCGACCTTCGGGCCGATGCCGGTCTTCGCGTGGAAGGGGTCGGAATCGGTCAGCGTCCACGGACCGCCGTCGGTGCCGGGCTTGTGCGCCAGAACCGGGTTGCCGCTGTCGTCACGTGCCGGCTCGTCCGTCGGCACGCCCGTGCGCGGATTGGTCGCCGGAGCCACCACGTCACCCGTCACCGTGACCGTGTCTTCGTGCGTCGTCTGCGCGGGCAGGGTCAGAGTGCCCTGCGCGAAGAACGATGCACCGGCGGGCAGCACGCCCCGCCAGACGCCGTCGTGGGCGAAGGAGTAGCTTGTCAGGCCGCCGAAGGCGGACAGATCGGCCGTCCAGTCGTCGCCGATCGCGGGGCCCGCGCCGGTGACATCCTTCAGGGTGATGTTGGTCAGCGCCGTCGAACCCGTGTTCGTGACGACCCAGCGCACCTTCCGCGCCGTGTCGACCGGGTAGACGACCGCTGCGTCGGCGGTGTTCGCGTCCTGCGAGGCATCCGCGAGCGGCTTGCCGGGCTGGACCCACTTCTCGGCCGCCGAATCGAACACGACGGGGTCGCTCTTCTGACCGTCGTACTTGATCACCTGGATCCCCGCCGTGAACGCGTTGTAGGGGTTGTCCTTGGTGAGCGTGGTGCCGCTGTACTTGCCGGTCGCCTCGACGGCTGCGACGTCCTGGTGGGGGCTGGTCGCGTTCGTGAGGGTCAGGGTGGCGGTTCCGACGATCTCGTCGCCGACCGCCCAGGACTCGGTGCCGTCACCGAACGTGCCCGGCCAGGGAGCCGTCCACGTCTTCGAATCGGCGTCCCACTGGGCGTTCAGCTTCGCCCCACCGGGGAGCGTCCAGACGAGACCCTTGATCTGCTCGCCGGCCCGGACCTCGTCGGTCAGGGTCACCTCGCGCAGCGGCTCGGGCCCGGTGTTCTTGACACGGATCACGATGTCGCGCGTCTCGCCCACCGTGTAGACGGCACCGTCGGCGACGGTGTCGGCCTCGTTCACGATCGTGCCCGTCTTCGCGTCGCCGTCACCCTTGGTGATGGTCAGCGACGGCGTGACCGTCGTCGGGTTCTTCACCGTGACCGCGACGGTGGTGCCGTCGCCGATCGTGATCGTCGCGCCGTTGTCCTGCGGGACTCCGTCGACCTCGAGGGTCGGCGTGCCCCAGGCAGCACCGGTGGGCAGGCCACCGGTGGGAGCGACCTCGGTGATCGTGACCTTCGTGCCCTCGACGAGCGGGGCCGAGGTCCACGAACCGCCGTTGGTCACCGTCGCCGTCTGCGGCGACGTCTGACCGGGATAGGTGTAGCCGATCGTGAAGGTGTAGCCGTCCGCCAGGAGCTTCTCGCCCGGGCCTTCGACCTTCTTCGTGAGGGAGAACTGACCCGTCTTCTGCTGGGTCGGGTTGGTGAGCTCCACAGCGACCGGAGCGACGTCCGAGCCGGCCGGGATGGTGAGGCTGGCCGCGTAGCGCGTGTCCTCGCTGGAGACCACTCCCGATCCGGAGAACGAGGGCTGGCCCCAGCTCACACCGGTGAGACTTCCCGGCGCCGACTCGCGCAGGTACACGACCGTGCCGACCGGCAGGTCCGTCGGACCCGCGACGGTACCGTTCTTCGTCACCGACAGGTCCTTCCAGCCGCCATCGGGCGACGTGGAGTACTGCGCAGTGAACGAGTAGTCGGAGGGAACGAGGGGTTCGCCCGCGCCCGTCACCTTCTTGGTGACCGAGAACCCACCCACCAGCGCGGTCGACGGGTTGGTGAGAGTCACCGCGGTGTCGGTTCCGTCACCGATGGTGATCTCGCTGGCGGACCACGTGGGAGTGCTCCACTTCACGTTCACCGGGGCGTTGGCGATGGTCGGCTCCGAGAGCGTCACCTTCGCGCCGTACGGCAGCTTCGAGGACGACGCCTTCCACCCGTTGTCGCGGTTCAGCAGCAGCGAGCCCGTTCCTGCGGGAGACGTGTACGCGACGGTGAAGGTCGTGTCCTTCAGCGTGCCCGTTGCCGTGAGCTGACCGTCGAAGTCGCCGGTCACCTTCTTGCTCACCGTGAACGTGCCCGGGCGGAACAGCGTGTTGGTGACGGTGAACGTCTGCGCCGCACCTCCGTTGGTGGTGATCGTGCGGGTGTTCGGGTCATAGGTCACGTTCTTGACCGAGGCATCCCCCTTCTCGGCGATCGTGATCTTCGTTCCGACCGGGAGCTGCTGTGGCGTCGCCGGGACCAGCGCGAGGTCTGTGCCGACGGTGAAGTCCTTGGTCGTCAGTGTGCTCAGCACGTCCTTGCCGCGGAAGTCGGTGGCGGAGGTCACGGAGATCGTGAAGGTCTGCCCGGGCGTCGGCGGCGTCTGGCTGTCGTAGAGCTTCTTGACCTGGAACGACCCGGTCGCACGGATGCCCGCATCGATCGTGTGGTCGTTCTTGCCCGCCCCGCCGACCACGACCGTCGCGGTGCCCGACGCGTCGGCGTTCGAGTCATTGGCGGTCGTCGTGCCGGCGGCGTTCTGACCGGTGAAGGATGCCTGCGACCAGTCGACCGTGCCGAACGTGTTGCTATTGGCCCCGGTGAGGGCCACCGAGCCCGAGGTCGGCTTCACGAACGTCACGGTGTACGTTCCGTTCTTCGTGAACCCGGGGGTGCCTCCGGTCGCCGAGTCCTCGGTGCGGAAGTAGTACTCGCCGTTCGAGTCGGTGGTCGTCGTGCCGATGACCGTCCCCGCGGCGTTGCGCAGTTCGACGGTCACGCCCTGGATCGACGGCTCGTCGGCGTCCTGACGGCCGTTGCCGTCCGCGTCGAACCACACCCGGTTGCCGATCTCGACCGGTGCCGACTTCGTGATCAGGGCGACGGCGCCCAGGCCGCCTCCCTTCTGGAAGGTCGGGGACAGCGTGCTCAGACCGTCGTCCTTCGTCTGCTCATAGCCGCGCACGTTGTTGCCGTTCGTGCTGTCGAACCACGCCAGTCCGGTCACGCGGACCATCCCGAGCGGATCCATGAACGTCGAAGAGATCTGGGCGACGCCCGGCGCGGCGACGACGGAGCCCAACGATCCCTCGCGGTGATAACCGCCCAGACCCTTGTCCTGTCGGTCGTACCAGAACTCGTTGCCGCCGGGTCCCTCTCCGGTGGTCGGCAGCTGATCACGGTTCGGGGCAGCCTTGCGCCCGCCGGCGATGCCGGCGGACTCAGGCGTGTAGGTGCCGTCACCCTTCGGGGCGGCGAGCAGCATGTCGCCGCTCGAGATGGTCTGGAAGTAGGCGTTGCCGTTCTGCACAGTCGGGTTGGATGCCGACACGTTGCGGTTGCCGCCCTGGATCGCGGTGCGGTCCTGGAAGCCGACCGTCAGATAGCCGTCCGACTCGATCGCGACGGACGACAGAAGCGGCTGGGGATAGATCTGCAACCACCCCCAGCTCGCGTTCATGCCGACGCTGGCGGAGTCCTTGCTCCACACGTCGGTCCACGAGTTCCATCGCGTCATCTGCGGGTAGGTGCCCGGGTCGGCCGCAGATACGGCCGGGTTGCCCTTCTGGTACCCCAACGGACCCGAAAGGACCGTAGCGAAGGCACCCGGAGCGCCGTTGCCGCTGACAGCCGCGCGGGCGACGTAGTACTTGAGCCCCGCGGCGTCCGCGGACTGGAACGGCGTCGATCCCGTGTCGTTGTAGCCGACGTAGAGGTTACCGGCGCGCAGCGTCAGTGCGTAGGCGCGCTGCGTCGTCACGTCGTTGACCGGAGTCGCCCATGAACCCAGCAGGGTCTTGCTCGCGATGTCGATCGCGTAGATCTTCGCATCCTTGAGATTGACGAAGTACAGGACCTTGCCCTGCGCGTCGATCGCCATTCCTCCGATGCCGACCTTACCCGCCTTCTGGAAGGCGTCGATGTCGGCCGCCGGATCGGTCGCCCCTGCCAGCCCGCGATCCGCATTCGACTTCACCTGGCCGAGGTCGATGTTCAGCGTCGCGACGTCGAGCCACTTCTCCGGCGCACCAGAGGAGTCTTTCAGCGAGCCGTCGGCGGTGAGCACGCCCGGCACACGGTAGATCCCACCGATGCCGAGTGGTCCCAGACCGGACTCGCGCTTGTATGCGGCCGCGGCGAAGAGGGACATGTCCGCGGGGTTGAACACGGTGCTCGACAGCGCGCCGACCTGTCCGAACGTCGCATAGGTCTTACGCCCGGGGAAGGTCGCCCCACCGGAGTTCTCCGCGGTGCTCCAGGGCGTCGCCACCAGCGCGGGCAGGTCGGCGACCTCCTTGGCGACCTTCGTCGGGTCACCGGCGGACTGGATCGCCACGGCGAGGCCCGGGTTGCCCGAGTTGTACTCGCCCGGGCGCAGAGCCGCGAAGTTCACGGAGGTGGAGCCGGCCGTCACGAACTGCACGCTGGTGCCGTTCTGCGTGCCGTGCGCGGAGCTCTCGTAACCGGCGGGCGGTGTGAACTCGACGCGCAGGCGTGCGCCGGCGGGGACGCTCGAAGCGATCGGGAGCGAGTAGTTCGCGTTCCCGGCCGTCGTCGTCACAGAGCCGACCTGCGTGTTCGTTGCGTCGTAGGCGGCGACGACGACACCGGCGATCGGCGCGTCGTTCGCGATGCCGGTGTTCGCCGCGTTGCCGCTGTCGAACGCTCCGTTGCCGTTGAAGTCCTCGAACACGAGGCCCGAGACCGCGTTGGACGTCCCTCCCGTCGTCACGGCGGACGCCGGCGCGACCCCCGCACCGATGAGACCGGCGACGAGCGCGGTGGTGATGAGTCCGGCGATGCCGGCGCGAACGCTGCGCGCGCGCAGCAATGATCGGTGGCTGACCTGCCATCGAGGTTCTCCCCAATTTCATCGCTCGACGCTGTCGAGCGGTCCCAGTTCGCACACGGGGGAAACCCAGTTCCCACTCCCCCGATGCACAAGAATGCAATCGCACGCTAGCACAGTCAGGTAACGGACCTTCGACGAGGATGGGTGCGAGCGTCATCTCGAGAAACGGCTCACCGCTTCACGCCGCGCGGTCAGCGCATCTTGCTCCTGAACGAAATGGGGGTGGGACGGGCCCTTGGGGAAGCCCGTCCCACCCGGTCTGTGGGGGTCGTGGTGCGCCCGCGCTACCGTCGTGAGCGCTCGCCGGCGTATCCGCTGCGCCAGATATAGGCGACCCCGCCCACGACGAGGAGCCCCCCGATCAGTGCCCACCAGGGGAATCCGGGGAGGTCCGGTCGAGCGCCGGCCGACGCGATGACATCCGGCGGTGTGGGTGTGACCCGCTCGGCGGTGACGAGGATGCGGTGCGAGTTGATGCCGAGAGGCGTGCAGGTGACGAGTGTGACGAGATCCTTCCCCTGCACGGGCATCACCCTCTGCGAGTCTTCCGGTAGGACGACCTGCGTCTCGAACACCCGATACGAGAGCACCTCCCCGAAGATCTCGATCGTCACGAGATCTCCGACTTTCACCTGATCGAGGTGGTCGAACAGCGTCGCTTCGGGAAGGCCCCGGTGCGCCGTCAACACGGCACGCTGCGACGATCCGCCCACCGGAAGCGAGGTGCCCTCGAGGTGGCCGACCCCGCGCGCGAGGGTCTGTTCGCTGGTTCCGTGGTAGATCGGCAGATCGACGCCGATGGCATCGATGCGCAGCCGCCCCATCACCCCGTCGTGGTTGGCGTTGAGGAGCGATTCGTACTGCGCATGCGCGCCCGGGTCACCGGCGGCGGTCGGCACGCGGCTGTCCGGTGACACCAGCGCCCCTCCGATGAGCAGATCGTTGTAGCGGGCCGCCGCCGCGATCTGCGCGTCGAGGTCGGCGCTGCGCTCGAGCGATTGAGTGCCGGCCACCTCGGCGATGAGCGTGGACTGCTGATACTGCGAGAACCAGCTCGCGATCTCGGGGTAGCCGAGGACGCCGAATCCGACGAGCAACAGGCCGACGGCGCCCGTGGCCCCCCATGGCATCCGCCATCGCCGGACGCGAGGCGGGGCCTCGCGTGGGGGCGGGCCCCCCGGAGCGGGTGACTCGGCGGTCATGGTCATGAGGTCTCGTCTCGTGCGAGGACGGTGGCGGGGTCCGGGGAGACGGGGCGAGCCCCATCCCCCCGGATCGGATCAGTGCTCGGCGCGGCGACGACGCAGGACGAGCAGCGCTCCCGCGGCGACGACGATCAGCGCCAGGCCACCGACGGTGAACCACACGGTGCCGTCGGCACCGGTCAGCGGCAGCTGCGGCCCGTTCACCTTCGTGTTCGGGAACGTGTAGTTCGTGACAGCCGTGCCCGCCGGGCTGATCGTCACGAGCCGCACGGCGCTGTCGAGGACGTACCCGCTGGGAGCCTTGGTCTCCTTGAGGCAGTAGTCCTTCGTGCCGGCGGCGGCACCCGCGTTCGTGTTGCTGACCCACAGTGCCTGCGAGAACGTGCCGTCACTGCCGGTGGTGCCCGTGGCCGCAGGCGTGGTCGGCAGCTGGGTGCAGTCGGCACCGGTCTTGACGTAGACGGCGAACTCGGCCCCGGCGAGCGGTGTCGTGCTCGCGGCATCCTGCTTCAGGACGCGGAGCGTGCCCCAGTTGGTCGTCGGCGGGTTGACCGGCTTCGTCGTGCCGTTGAGGGTGACGTTCGCGTCATTCTTGATGGAGCCGACCACGGTGCCGGTCACGGTGGTGGTGAGCGCAGCCGTGACGGTCACGTCACCGGATGCCGCCAGCGCGTTCACCTTGCCGAGACCGCTCGTCGTGAGGGCGACGCTGGCGCCGGTGATCGTGTAGTCGGCGGGAACGAGCGCGGTGCCGTTCACCGAGATCGTTCCCCAGGCGGTGAAGGTCATCCCCGCCGCCGGCACATCGGCGATGGTCAGCGACGTGTACGGCAACGGCGACTTCGGCACCGGAACGCTGATGGTCCAGGGCACGACTGCGCCCGGGACGACGACGCCGTCCTTGTTCGACGCGTCCACCGTCTTCTGCGGCGTGAACTCGTTGAGCTGGTTCTTCGGGTACACGTGCACGTCGAACAGCCAGCTGTCGGCGGTGCCGCCGCTGCCGGTCACGGGGAACGGGACGGTCACCAGGAAGGGGGCCGCCGGCGTCTTGATGAGGTTGTCGCCCGCGCCCGTCTCCTTGACGAAGTACAGGCCCTTGAGACCCGCGAACGTGGTCGCGCCCGTCGCGTCGGTGGGCTGCGTCGTCCCCGCCGTCGTGACCGCGCAGAATCCGGTGGGGATGCTCCCCGGCGCTGCCGCGAGCGCGGCGGAGGCGGCGGTGACGTCCGCCCACCCTGCGGGCGTGGTCAGGCTCACCGGGGTGCAGGTGGAGCCGCTCGGCTTGCCGACCTGCCAGACCGTGAACTGGACCCCCTGAAGAGCGGTACGGGGGATGGGACCGTCGATCTTCGTACCGTTGTTGGGCGCGCCCGGGATAGGGTCGCCTGCGTATTTGTGCACGGTCAGCGACCCCGTCTGGTCGGGGACGACCGGGAAGCCGGCGGCGTTGGCCGCACTCGAGATCCCGCTCACCCCGACGAGGGCCAGGGCGATCACTCCCGCCCCCATCGCGAGGCGCCGCAGGGCGCCTGTGTTGTTCTTCATGCTTCCACCTTTCGTTGGTTCGAAACGCGTGCGCTCGGACGGCAACGCGTGTACTGCTGCTCGGGAGCGGGCGGCATCGCCACCAGCCCGGGATCGGCGGGACCGCCCCGTCGATGCTCGGAGGTATCGACGGGGCCGGGCTCACACCCGACGCGTGCGTCGGAGCCGTCGGATGACGAAGATTGCGGCGCCGATGGCGAGAACCGCGAAGCCGCCGATCACGTAAGCGTCGCGGCCGATGCCGCCGGTGAGCGGCAGCGTCGGAGGCACGACGGGCACGTTGACGAATGCCCCCACGACGACCGTGGTGCCGGCGTTGGCCGCGTCGATCGTGAACGGGTGCGGCGTCGCGTCGACGAGATAGCCGATCGGAGCGGTCTTCTCGACGAGCGTGTAGGAACCCCACTTCAGGGCCGCGACGACGAACCGCCCGGGTGCGGGGTCGGCATCGGGCCCGGCGCAGGGATTCTGCACGCAGTCGGTGACCTGAACACTCGGCCCGTTCGCGCCGGGGCCGGTGAGCGTCCACACCGATCCTCCGAGGAGAGCCGACGACGCATCCGTCTTGGTCCATGAAGCGACGCCGGGCTTACTGGTGTTGGTGATGGTGCACACCACGTTCCCACCGCTCGGCACCGCAACCGTGCCCTCGGTGAGGGTGCCACCCGTGCAGGTCCATGCGCTCGCCGTGTAGCCGGCCGTCGGTCCGCTCTCGCTCAGGGCATACCCGCCGGGCGTGACGGTCGCACCGGTCACCGCGGGAGATCCCGAGACACCGGAGATCGTCTGGGGCCCGGCGCCCGTCAGGGTCCAGGGATCCGTGGACGAAGGCCCGCCGTTGGTGTTGTCGACGATCTTCTTCAGCGTGAGGGTGGCCTTGCAGGTGACGACGTTCGTGACCGTTGCGGTGTTCTTCTGCGTCGTGAGGCTGAGCGCGTAGCCGGAACCGAGCGGAATGGTGGCCGGGGCGCCGTTGACCTCGGTGACGGTCGCGACGTTCGTGCAGAGAGACGGGTTCGGGAGAGTGACCGCTTCGCTGAGCGTGGTGGACTGTCCGACCGTGTACCCGGAGCGCGACTGACCCCACGGCTGCGGCGTCGCCCCGGCGGCACCGGGCCCGGTCAGGCTCAGCTTCGCCGAGAATCCCGACGGCTGGGCGCCTTCGTTGTACGCGGTGCCGTTGATGACCCATTTCTTCGCCACCGTGACGTCCGCCTCGGGACTCGGCTCCCGGTTGTAGACGGTGCAGTTGACCGCGGCCTCGCGCGGGACGTTGACGGTGAAGCCGAGCGCCCCGGCGTTCGTCACCGGCACAGCCGACCCCGTGTTGAGGTTGGTGCAGACGGCGTTCGCCCCACCGACCTGGGTCAGCGTGTACCCGGTCTGCTGCTGCTCGGCGACGGTGAGGTTCCCGGCGGTCGTGCCGCCGGTGAAGGCGAGCGGGAAGCCCACGGTGCCCGTGCCGTCGCCGGTCGTCGTCGCCGACGGCGAGGGAGTCGTGACGCCCGCCGTGTTGGACTGGGCGTTGAACGTCCATCCCGCTCCTGCCGGCGCTGCTCCCTGGATGGAGCCGGCGGGAGCCGCGCTCGGCACGATCTGCTTGGTGACGGTCAGGTTCCCCGAGCAGTTCCCGAGGGCGAGAGCCCGCAGAGCCTGGCCCACCGCCTGGTAGTTGGTCGTCTGGTAATAGTCCGCCGTGGACGGGTTGCTGCCGGAGTACGCGACCTCGCCCGAGATCGCCCGCAGGTTCCGCGCCGTCGTGGTCCCGCTGGCGCCCGCGCCGACTCCGAAGGCGATGACACGTGTTCCCTCCTTCTTCAGGGCGTTGGCCGAGAAGATCCCCGCCTCCGTCTCTTGGAAGCGGTTCGTGGCGCCGTCGCCCTGATCGGGCTCGTTGAAGGTTGTCGGATTACCGTCGGTGATGACCACTGCGACGTCGAATCTGTTCGAAGCGGTGTTGGCGGCGGCGGGCAGCGCGAGACCGCGATCCCAGTTCGTGCCGCCGTCGGAGGACCAGCCGGAGTAGCGCTGCTTGAAGGTGTTCGCTTGTGCCGTGGTGGACATGGGTACGAGCGTGGGGTAGTTCTGCGTGGCGCCGCTGGCGGGCGACTCCCAGGAGAACGAGAACAGCGACATCCGCGACGGCGTACCCACGAGGGAGTTCACGAAGGTGTCCGCGGCCGCCTTCAGGTTCGGCAGATCGGTGCCGACGGACCCGGACAGGTCGAGGATCAGCGCGACATCCAGACCGCACTGTGCGCTCAGTGTCGGGTTGGTCCGCGACTGCTGCCACCACCCACCGGATGCGTCGACGTCATCGGACGTGCTCGCCATCAGCTGAGCGGAGTTCAGCGACGAGTAGGTCGTGCCCGACTGGAGCGCGGCACGGAGCCGGAAGACATAGCTCAACGTGCTGCCCGCGCCGCTGTAGCCACCCACCCGCAGGACGGGGTTGGAGTAGTACCCCGTGGGGACGCCGGCCTGCACGACCCATGGGCGGGTGCCCTGCTGGCTGCCCTGCCCCGACGTCGGAACCACGAACGAGCAGTCCCCCGACACATCGGAGACGCATTTGGCCCACCCGTCGCCCGTCCCAGCGACGCCATCGGGTCGCGTGCCGCTCGGCCCGGACGTACCGCCCGTGTTCAGCAGCAGCGTGACGCCCGCGAGGGCGGTGACGCCGGCGGTTCCGGTGCGGTCGGTGCCGACTTTGACCGTGATGACGGCCTGCCCGGCGGACGGGGCCGGCACGGTGAGCGGCGCCACGAGCGAGCGGAGTTGGGGCGCCGTCACGCTCTCGGACGGCGACGGAGCGGGAACCGCCGTCGGCTCGTCGCTCGGGACGGGCGCCGGCTCGTCGCTCGGGACGGGCGCCGGCTCGTCGCTGGGGCTCGGGTCGCCGTTCGGACTCGGTTCGTCGCTCGGGACGGGCGCCGACACCGACGGGGTCTCCGACGGCGCCGGCGCACTCGACGCGCCGCCCTCGTTCCCCGCTCCGGAATCGACCGGGCTCGGCGCGGCTCCGGTCGCGCTGGGCGACGGTTGCGCCTCCGCGGCCAGAGCGAGCGGCGCCACCCCCGAGAGGGCGAGCGCGCCTGAGAGCAGCGTCACGACTCCCGTGGCGTACCAGCGGCGGCGCAGCACCATGCGGTGCGCACGGTGCCGCCGACCGCGTCGGCTTTCCCCCGTGGAAGCGTCTCCAAAACCATCGAGAGCAGCGCTCATGGTCCCCACAACCCGTCACTTCGTCGTGCGAACGCGGCAACGCGACGCACGATGTCAGCGGACTCCCACAGTCCGCTCAGTCGAGCCCGGCCCCCCGGCCTACGACCCAACCAGGACTGACGCTAACCCGGGCTCCGAGAGGGGTCAAGATAATACTTCTCACCTTGCGGTGCCACCGTAACGTCCCGAGCACGACGAAGACCCCCGGGTTTCCCCGAGGGTCTTCGTGGTGAAGCGGAATTACTTCAGGATCTTGGTGACGGTACCGGCACCGACGGTGCGGCCACCCTCACGGATCGCGAAGCCGAGGCCCTCTTCCATGGCGATCGGCTGGATGAGCTCGACCGACATCTCCGTGGTGTCGCCGGGCATGACCATCTCGGTGCCCTCGGGCAGCGTGATGACGCCGGTGACGTCCGTGGTGCGGAAGTAGAACTGCGGGCGGTAGTTCGTGAAGAACGGGTTGTGACGGCCACCCTCCTCCTTGGACAGGATGTACGCCGTGCCCTCGAAGTTGGTGTGCGGGGTCACGGAGCCGGGCTTCACGACGACCTGGCCGCGCTCGACGTCGTCACGCTTGGTGCCGCGCAGGAGCAGACCACAGTTCTCGCCGGCCCAGGCCTCGTCGAGCTGCTTGTGGAACATCTCGATACCCGTGACCGTGGTCTTCTGCGTCGGGCGGATGCCGACGATCTCGACCTCGGAGTTGATCGCGAGCGTGCCGCGCTCGGCGCGACCCGTCACGACCGTGCCACGACCGGTGATCGTGAAGACGTCCTCGATGGGCATGAGGAAGGGCTTGTCCTTGTCACGCACCGGGTCGGGGATCGACTCGTCGACGGCGTCCATGAGCTCGACGATCTTCTCGACCCACTCGGCGTCGCCCTCGAGAGCCTTCAGGCCCGAGACGCGAACGACGGGGGCGTTGTCGCCGTCGAAGTCCTGCGACGAGAGGAGCTCGCGAACCTCGAGCTCGACGAGCTCCAGGATCTCCTCGTCGTCGACCATGTCGCTCTTGTTGAGGGCGACCAGCAGGTAGGGAACACCGACCTGCTTGGCGAGCAGCACGTGCTCACGCGTCTGCGCCATGGGACCGTCGGTCGCGGCGACCACGAGGATCGCGCCGTCCATCTGGGCGGCACCGGTGATCATGTTCTTGATGTAGTCGGCGTGACCGGGCGCGTCGACGTGCGCGTAGTGGCGCTTGGGGGTCTCGTACTCGACGTGCGAGATGTTGATCGTGATACCACGCTGGCGCTCTTCGGGAGCCGAGTCGATCGACGCGAAGTCACGCTGCACGTTGGTCGCCGACGGGTACTTGTCGGCGAGCACCTTCGAGATCGCGGCGGTGAGCGTCGTCTTGCCGTGGTCGACGTGCCCGATGGTTCCGATGTTGACGTGCGGCTTGGTCCGCTCGAACTTGGCCTTGGCCACTGGGTCCTCCTCAGGACATTCGTGTAGAGGTTCCGGGCGCTGGATTGCGACCGAGGCTCTACGGGGATGTTTCTAGTGTATGCGTATGAAGTTGTGTGTCACCGGAGCGGTGATGACGGATGCCGGGGTTCCTCCGCCGAGCTCGGGAACCCCCGGCATCCGTGCGATCACTCGCCCTTGTTCTTCTGGACGATCTCGTCGGCGACGGCCTTGGGGACCTCGGCGTACGAGTCGAACTCCATCGAGTAGACGGCGCGACCCGAGGTCTTCGAGCGCAGGTCTCCGATGTAGCCGAACATCTCCGACAGCGGGACGAGCGCGCGCACGATCTTGATGCCCGAGCCGTCCTCCATCGACTGGATCTGTCCACGACGGGAGTTGAGGTCGCCGATGACGTCGCCCATGTACTCCTCGGGAGTACGCACCTCGACGGCCATGAGCGGCTCGAGGATGGTGGGGTTGGCCTTGCGAATGGCCTCCTTGAAGCCCATCGAGCCGGCGATCTTGAACGCCATCTCGGACGAGTCGACGTCGTGGCTGGCACCGTCGAGCAGGATCGCCTTGACGCCCACCATGGGGTAGCCGGCGAGCACGCCGACGTTCATCGCGTCCTGGAAGCCCTGGTTGGTGGGCTCGATGTACTCGCGCGGGATGCGGCCACCGGTGACCTTGTTCTCGAACTCGTACGTCTTCTCGGCCGTGACCTCGAGGGGCTCGATCGCGAACTGGATCTTCGCGAACTGACCCGATCCACCGGTCTGCTTCTTGTGCGTGTAGTCGTGACGCTCGACGGCCTTCTTGATCGTCTCGCGGTAGGCCACCTGGGGCTTTCCGACGTTCGCCTCGACGCGGAATTCGCGCTTCATGCGGTCGACGAGGATGTCGAGGTGCAGCTCGCCCATGCCCTTGATGACCGTCTGGCCGGTCTCGGGGTTGAGCTCGGTGCGGAAGGTCGGGTCCTCTTCGGCGAGCTTCTGGATCGCGGTGCCCAGCTTCTCCTGGTCGGCCTTGGTCTTCGGCTCGATGGCGACCTCGATGACGGGCTCGGGGAAGGTCATTGACTCGAGGACGACGGGCTTGTCCGGGTCGGCCAGGGTGTCACCGGTGGTGGTGTCCTTCAGGCCGATGACGGCGTAGATGTTGCCCGCGGTGACCGAGTCGACCGGGTTCTCCTTGTTGGCGTGCATCTGGAAGATCTTCCCGATGCGCTCCTTCTTGCCCTTGGTCGAGTTGATGACCTGGGCGCCCGAGTCGAGGTGACCCGAGTACACGCGGATGTAGGTGAGGCGACCGAAGAACGGGTGCACCGCGACCTTGAACGCCAGCGCCGCGAACGGGTCGTTGGCGTCGGGGTGACGCTCGATGACGATCTCTTCGTCCTTCGGGTCGTGCGCCTGGATGGCGGGCACGTCGAGGGGCGACGGGAGGTAGTCCACGACCGCGTCGAGCATGGGCTGCACGCCGCGGTTCTTGAACGCCGAGCCGCACAGCACGGGGTACAGCTCGCCGCCGACGGTGAGCTTGCGGATCGCGCCCTTGATCTCGGCGAGAGTGAGCTCTTCGCCGCCGAAGTACTTCTCGAGCAGCGCCTCGTCGGTCTCGGCGACCGTCTCGAGCAGCTTCTCTCGGTACTCCGCCGCGCGGTCGGCGAGATCGGCGGGGATCTCCTGGACCTCGTACTTGGCGCCCATGGTGACATCGCCCTTGGCATCGCCGGGCCAGACGAGGGCCCGCATCTCGACGAGGTCGATGACGCCGACGAAGTCGTTCTCGGCACCGATCGGCAGCTGCAGCACGAGGGGCTTGGCACCGAGGCGGTTCACGATCGTGTCGACGGTGAAGTAGAAGTCGGCGCCCAGCTTGTCCATCTTGTTGACGAAGCAGATGCGGGGGACGTCGTACTTGTCGGCCTGACGCCACACGGTCTCGGACTGGGGCTCGACGCCCTCCTTGCCGTCGAACACGGCGACGGCGCCGTCGAGGACGCGCAGCGACCGCTCGACCTCGACCGTGAAGTCGACGTGTCCGGGCGTGTCGATGATATTGATCTGGTTCTTGTTCCAGAAGCAGGTCACGGCGGCAGACGTGATCGTGATGCCGCGCTCCTTCTCCTGCTCCATCCAGTCGGTCGTCGACGCACCGTCGTGCGTCTCGCCGAGCTTGTGGTTGACACCCGTGTAGAAGAGGATGCGCTCGGTCGTCGTCGTCTTGCCGGCATCGATGTGCGCCATGATGCCGATGTTGCGGACCTTGTTGAGGTCGGTGAGCACTTCTTGTGCCACGGGGTGTCCTTACTTGTGGTGGGTGTGGGCGGGGCCCTGCGACGGGCTCGGGAGGCGTCTCCGGTGAGGAGCGACCCCCGAGCCCGTCAGCGGGTTACCAGCGGTAGTGCGCGAAGGCGCGGTTGGACTCGGCCATCTTGTGGGTGTCCTCACGGCGCTTGACCGCGGCGCCGAGACCGTTCGAGGCGTCCAGGATCTCGTTCTGCAGACGCTCGGTCATCGTCTTCTCACGGCGACCCTTCGCGTAGGAGACGAGCCAGCGCAGCGCGAGCGTGTTGGCGCGGTGCGGCTTGACCTCGACGGGCACCTGGTAGGTCGAGCCACCGACGCGGCGGCTCTTGACCTCGAGGGTGGGGCGGACGTTGTCGAGCGCCTTCTTGAGCGTGGCGACGGCGTCCTGGCCGTTCTTGGCCTCAACGCCCTTGAGGGCGTTGTAGACGATGGCCTCGGCGATCGACTTCTTGCCGTCGACGAGGATCTTGTTCACCAGCTGGGTGACGATCGGAGCACCGTAGACCGGGTCGTTGACGACGACGCGGCGGGGTGCGGGTCCCTTGCGAGGCATCTCACTCAGCCCTTCTTGGCGCCGTAGCGACTACGGGCCTGCTTGCGGTTCTTGACGGCCTGGGTGTCCAGGGCGCCGCGAACGATCTTGTAACGGACACCGGGGAGGTCCTTGACACGGCCCCCACGGACGAGCACGAGCGAGTGCTCCTGCAGGTTGTGGCCCTCGCCGGGGATGTAGGCGGTGACCTCGGTGCCGTTGCGGAGCTTGACACGGGCGACCTTGCGCATGGCCGAGTTCGGCTTCTTGGGCGTGGTCGTGTAGACGCGGGTGCAGACACCCGCCTGCTGCGGGTTCGCCTTCAGGGCGGGCGCCTTGGTCTTGGTGACCTTGGGCGAGCGTCCCTTGCGAACCAACTGCTGAATGGTTGGCACGTTCTCTCCTTGTCGATCTGTCCGCAGCTCTCGCTGCGCACAGGTGCTGCACGGTGACAGCGTTCGTGGTTTCACCACAGATCCACCGCACGACGAAATCGTCGTGCTGGGTGGTGGATATGCCGTGGGGGCGACCTGTTCGCAGGCCGATCCCTCATGCGGCGCCCCGTTCGTCCCACATCGGGCCGAGGCACGACGCAAGGCGCGCGAGGGCGCACACCCGGTCAATACTACGCCGCATGACGAAACCGGGCAAACGCGTGTCGCACCGGCATCCCGGCACGGAACGCGGTATCAGCGCTCGATCCGCCTCAGGTGGAACTCCTCGTCGCCGAGGAGGAATCGCTCCCCCGGCTCGATCCGACCGTCCGGACCCGGATCGACCTCTTCGCCGCGGAGCGTGCGCACGAGCACGCCGTTGGTCGAGCCCAGGTCGGAGACGGTCCAGGACTCGCCGCGCAACTCGATGCGCGCATGCGTCTTCGACACGGTGCGGGCCTCGTCGGCGACGGAGACGAGCTGTGCATCGGGGAACGCCGGGTCGCCTGCGGGGTTCCGACCGAGGATGACCACGGCAGCCGACAACGGGATCGGCGCACCGGCGGCCGGTACGAGCTCCCAGGTCGGGCGCCGGCGCCGGCGGGCGATGACCGTCACATCGATGTCGTCCTCGGGCACGGCGGAAGCCTCGACGGGGCGCGGTGGCGACCAGCCGCCGTCGTCGTCCGCGGGGGCGGTCTCCTGACCGTCGCCCAGGAGCCGGTGCTGCGCCGGGACGGCGCCGGCGGCGGAGCGGGGCGCCCCCGCGCGGGGCGCGTCCAGGACTGCGGACACCTCGGCGGACAGTTCCGGGAAGGCATCCGCATCCGACTCGGCGGAAGCCCGCGGAGCACGCGTCGACGGCACGACGGATTGGGCCTGTTCGGGCGATGCCGCTTCCGGTGCGGGGGCGTCGCGGACGGCGGGGACGCGGGCGACGGATGCCACCGCGCGCGGTTCGTCGGGCGCGGGCCGCGCTCCGGGCACGGCCGTGATCGGTCCAGACGGCACGCCGGTGTCCGGCGGTGTCCAGCCGCCCGGCGTCGGCGAGGCCGACGGTGTCGGCGGAGCGAACGAGGCGGCGGATGCCGGTGCCGCGGACAGCGGCGCGGGGGCCGCCCATGCGGCACCCGCGTCCGCGGCATCCCGAGCCGGACGGACGGTCTCGGCCCCCGGCAGGACGACCGACAGCGGTGGGACGCTCGGCGGCCTCGGGGCGAGTGGAGCCGGCGGCGGTTCGAGACGGCCGCGCGACTCGGCACCGGCACCGAGCCACCGTGCCGAGCCGAACCCGAGGACGCTCGCCCAGACGACGAAGGCGAGGGCCGCGAGCACGGTCATGCCGGCGCCGTACCCGAAGCCGAGGTTGATGCGGTGCGCCGAGATGACGACGAGCACGAAGAGCACGACCTGGGCGATGGGAACGACGGCCAGGATCACGAGCCAGGGGCTGAAGCCTCCGCGCGTGAGGACGGTGGCGATGTTCAGGAACGGCACCCAGGCCTTCCAGCGCTCCTCGCCGAGCTTCCGGAACAGCGCGGACAGGGCGAGGCCGGTCCAGACATAGAGGACGACGCCGACCGCGACCGAGAGCACGCTCAGCAGGGCGACGGCGGAGGCGAGCGAATCGCCGGCGGTTGGGCTCATGCGGTGCGCCGCGCGTCATCGCGCGCGGCTCCCCCTCTCGGTGCGGATCGGAACCGATGCCGGCTCCCGTGGACGAACGATCTCAACGATACGGCGGAGCGTACGCGATCCCCCCGCGTGGGCGCGAGGTCGCAGCGGCCGGTCTCGACGATCCGCCAGAAGGCGGCGGCATCCTCGGCGGTCGGCGCCTCCTGCGCGAACACGGCATGGGCGGCTCCCCGGGCGAGGCGTCCGGCCAGGGACGGTCCGAGCGCTTCGGCCACCTCGACGCGGGTCGCTCCGGAGAGGGGGCGGGAACGGCCCGATGGGTACGAGCGCAAGACCGCTCCGGCGCTCCCGCGTCGCGGCGCGGGCCGCAGCACCTGCTACGGCTCGGATAGGCCCGGGTCGGCGCGGGGGTCGAAGGGCGCGTCGAGCGACCGGGTCAGCTCCTCGAGCATCGCGGCGACCTGGGGCTCGACGTGCTGCGCGATCGCCGCCTGGATGCGCAGGCGGTGATGCAGCAGCACGGTGCACACCTCACGGCCGATCATGTTGGCGTAGTCGTCGGCGAGCCCGACCTCTTGCCGCAGGGCTGCTTTCGCGGCCTCGCTGAGCGGGGGCAGGGCGGGCACGACGGCATCGGCCTCGTCGGCGAGCCCCCCGATCGTGAACAGGAACGGTGAGCCGGGATCGGGATCGGGGTCCAGCGGCAGTCCGTCGAACTCGGGGTCGAGCCCTTCCGAGGGCCGGTAGCTGCGGGCGCGGTTGCGTTCAGCCTGCTGGTCGAGCTCGGCCTGGAGCATCGGCAGGTTCTGCTCGGTGTAGTCGGCGACGGCATGGTCGACGATCGTCTTGATGCGGGTGGACAGTCCGTGCTGGACGCCGTGCGGAACATCCGACCCGAGGCCGGCCGCCGACAGCACGGGCGAGCCGATGCAGCGGCGGCAGGGCGCGACGCGTCCGCGGTGCGTGGCCGGCGCCCACCGCGGCAGCCATCGCAGCCAGGCATCGACTGCCTGGCTGACCTGGGTCTCGATCGACCGCTCCACGGGACCATTGTCGCGGCTGGGCAGGCCAAGCGGCGGGATTTGCCTCTCCGCCGCGCGGCGCCGGCGCCGAGGGCGGCTCCCGTCGCCCTCGTGGCATCCCCGGGCATCCACCCGTCGCGCCGTCGGAATCGACTCGCGCTGCTGTTCTTTCGTGCGCACGAGCGGATTTCCGCAGCGCGAGGCGGGCCTCCGCGATGGTCAGTCCTCGTCTCCCTCCCACGGCCAGCGCGGGCGGCCCGTGCGCGTCCGCACGAGCGCGACGGCGGCCCAGCCGCAGACGAGCGCGGCGGATGCCAGGACGACCGCGAACCAGGACGTCGCGAAGCTCCCGGCGGCAGCGATGGTGCGGACGAGGTCCGCTCCCGCGAGCACACCACCGACGAGGACGCCGACGAGGAAACCGAGGAAGGCGGCCACGACGATGAGTGCGACGCCACGGTAGCGGGGCGCGGCCCGGTGCACCACCGACCATGTCGAGGCCGCGAAGGCGGCGGACGCGCACCCCACCCCCAGGACGCCCGGCAGGGGCCCGAGCCCCGCGACGGACAGCGCCTCGGCATCCGAGAGCAGGCTCAGCATGCCGAACCCGGCGATCAGCAACGCGAAGAAGCCGACGAGCGTGAACGCCACCGCGACCGGCGCCGAGACGGCCCCGCGCGGTTCGGACATCGTGAGCGCGTCCTCGCCGCTCAGCTCTGGTGCAGGCGCGGCCCCGCCTCGAGAGTCCGCTCGTACTCGCGCTGCGCCTCACGGTTCAGCTCGGCGACGCGCTTACCGCGGGCGGCGACCCACGCGCCGAACCACACCGTCAGCTCGCGTCCGAGCACGAATGCGACGATCGCGAGCGGGGAGAGAAGCTGCCCGCGCGCGAGATCCGCGCCTTCACGTGCCGTGAGCTCCCAGAACGGGGCCTGGAACAGCTGGCCGAGGATGTGACCGCCGTAGGCCGCGACCCCCACGAAGATGCCGAAGATCACCCAGTGACCCCAGCGGCCGCGGTTGATGATCGCACCCAGCAGCCAGAACGCGATGTAGAAGACGACGACCGGCACCCAGAACCACCAGGTGCTCAGCGCCGCGAGTGCCTCGGTGCCCAGGTTGGCCCCGGTCACGTCGCCGTCGAAGGCGCGCAGACCGAGGGCCGCGGCCAGGTACAGCACGGCGAACGACACGGCGGCCAGCAGGCCGATGAGGGCGGCCGCGCCACGGTTGCCGCGGGGGCGCGGCGCCTCGGGAGCCTGGACGAAGATCGGCTGCGGTGCGGGTGCGGGAGCGGCCAGGTCGGGGGCGACGATCGCGGGCGCCACGACCTCGGTCGGGGCGACATCGGACGCGGCCGGAGCCACGACGGCGGTCGGCGCCACGACGGTGTCGGCGTCGTCGCTCGAGTACGCACCGGGCACGTAGGTCTCGTCGACCGGATCGTCGGCGTACAGGCTACCCGCGGGCGCGGGCGCAGACAGCTCGTCGACGACAGGCTCCACCGGGGCATCCACCGCGGGCTCGGCGACCGTCGTCTCGTCGGGCACGACGTCGCGCGTCGCGGCCTCGGCGTCGGCCAGTCCTTCACGAGCGCTCGCCACGGCCTCGGCGGCTGACGTCGCGTCGCGCGGTGCGGACGTGTCCTCGACCGGCTCTCCGTACTTGTGATCGCTCATGGCGTGTGCTCCTCACGCGGGGCGCGTGCCGCCGCACAGTGAGCGTAACGCCGACCCCCGCGCACAGCGGGAAGGCGGCCCGCCGTGTCCGCGCATGCCCGACGCGCCATCCGTCCGCCCCGATCCGCGCCCCCGTGCGCCGTGTCGGCGTAGGGCCCGACGCTGCGATGCCTATCGTGGACGCATGCGCCGCCCTCTCCGCTCCACCGCGATCGCCGTCGTGGGCGCCGCTGTGCTGCTCATCGCCACCGGATGCGCGGGTTCGCCCGCGCCGGCGCCCTCCGACGGTTCCTCGGGTGATTCACAGCGTGCCTCGATCGCCGCTGCGCCGTCGCCGGCGATGACGCTCGCGCCGTTCCCGATGGGGGCGGCGACATCGACCACCGCCCTGCCTGCGGATCTGCCGCAGGGCTGCCGCGACATCCTCGACACGGCCGTGCTCGCACAGCTCGACGGCGTCCCGCTCAACGCCGACGGCATGGGCGGGGGCATCCGCGCCGACAGCTCGCGGGTGTGCGTGTGGGGCGACCCGGGCGCGATCGGCACCCGACTCGTCACCGTGATCGGCTACTCGCCCGACCGCGCAGCACGGGATGCCCTCTACGCTCTCGGCGCCGACGGTTACACCTGCTGGGAGCCCGACGGCGGGGTTCGGTGCGAGAAGACCTGGCAGGATGCCGCGCTGCCGATCCCTCAGGGGCGCACCGTCTTCTACCGTGACGGGGTCGTCGTCGACACGCAGTACTCGAACCTCTCCCCCGCCGGCTACACCGACGCCGTCATCGACGCGCTGTGGCCCGCGCCCGGGACGCCGCCGCGCTTCGCGACCTCGGTCAAGACCGCGACGCCGCGTCCGTCCTCATCGCCGACGCCGTGATCGGAGCCGCCGGCGCTCCCCACGGGCGGTACACGAGCGGTCCCCCCGGGAGCAGACTTCTCCAGACGCGAGGGCGGCGGCCTTCGCAGTGCGCGCCGCGTCAGTGGCCCCAGACGCGGGCGGCCGTGCGCCCGGCGTAGCCGCTCGGATGCCATCCGCGCTCGCTCGTGGACAGCCACAGTCCGCCTCCGGCCTCGATCGTCTCGACGAGATCACCCTCGGTGCGGGTGCAGCGGGCACGCTCGCCCTGCGCCGTGCAGGTGAAGCCGGCGTGCGGAAGCGCGGATGCGGCAAGCGCTCCGGCATCCGTCGGCACGACCGCGAGCGTCGTCGAGATGGTGCCCTGATCGGATCGCCAGCCGCACGTGAGGGTCACACGTGGCTGGAGCGCCGCGACGAGGGCCGTCGCCGTCGTCTCGGGCGCGTCGATGGATCGGGTCAGCTGCGATCCCTCGGCGACGTCCAGGTCGGCCTGGAGAGCCTCGTCGTAGAGCTGATCGCACGTCGTGGGCGGCGCGGCACCGGCCGCGGACGCCGACCCGGAAGGGCGCGGCGTGGCATCCGTGGCGACGACGCTCGACGATGCGATCGGAGCACCGGCCGCACCTCCGAGCCACGAGACCGACACGGGCAGCATCGGCAGGGCGATCACCGCGAGCGCACCGACGGCCGCCGCACAGCCGACACCGATGACCCACGCGACCACCGCGTTTCGCCCTCCGACCCGTGCCACGCCCCCAGGCTAACGCCCCTCCGCCCGCTTCCCGCTCGCGTGGACAGCGGGGCGAAAAGGGAGAGGGCCCCGGGCGGATGCCCGGGGCCCTCTCCGATGTACGGACGATCGGCTCAGTTGTCCTCGCGACTACGTCGCTCGACAACTTCGATCGGCTCGGTCGAACGAGCGAGCTCGTTCTCCTCTCGCCTCACTCAGTTGTAGGTGCCCGGCGTGAAGTCGTCCGTCGTGAAGCTGTCGAAATCGACGTAGCTCAGGTCGGCGTCGCTGTACGCACCGTCCGAGGCGAAGATGCGGTTGGGGTACCGCTCGCTCTTGGCCTCCTCCGTCGCCTCGACCGTGACGTTGCGGTACTTCGTGAGTCCGGTTCCGGCAGGGATGAGCTTTCCGATGATGACGTTCTCCTTGAGGCCGACGAGCGGGTCGCTCTTGCCCTCCATGGCCGCCTGCGTCAGGACGCGGGTGGTCTCCTGGAACGACGCGGCCGACAGCCACGACTCGGTCGCGAGCGACGCCTTCGTGATACCCATCAGCTCCGGACGGCCCGACGCGGGGCGCTTGCCCTCGGCCACGGCCTCGCGGTTGATCTGCTGGTAGCGCTTGAAGTCGACGAGCTCACCCGGCAGCAGCGTCGTGTCGGCGTGGTCGACCACGGTGACCTTCCGCAGCATCTGACGGACGATGACCTCGATGTGCTTGTCGTGGATCGGCACACCCTGCGAGCGGTAGACGCCCTGGACGCCGCCCACGAGGTACTTCTGCACCTCGCGCGCACCCATGACACGCATGACCTCCTTGGGGTCGAGCGTGCCCACCAGGATCGGCTGACCGACCGTGACGTGCTGGCCGTCCTCGACCAGCAGCGTCGCGCGCTTCAGGACCGGGTAGACGTGCGGCTCGTCGCCCGAGTCGGGCGTCAGGATGACCTTCTTGGCCTTGTCGGTCTCGTCGATCGTGATGCGGCCGTCGGCCTCGGCGATCGGCGACGCACCCTTGGGGGTACGGGCCTCGAACAGCTCCTGCACGCGGGGCAGACCCTGCGTGATGTCGTCGGCCGACGCGGAACCACCGGTGTGGAAGGTACGCATCGTCAGCTGGGTGCCGGGCTCACCGATCGACTGGGCGGCGATGATGCCGACCGCCTCGCCGATGTCGACGAGCTTGCCGGTCGCGAGCGAACGGCCGTAGCACTTCGCGCAGACGCCGACCGCCGAGTCGCAGGTGAGGACCGAGCGGACCTTGATGGTCTCGACACCGGCATCCACCAGCTTGTCGATGAGCACGTCGCCCACGTCGTCACCGGCCTCCGCCACGACCTCGCCCGAGGGGGCGACGACGGCGGCGGCGAGGGTACGGGCGAACACCGAGTTCTCGACGTTCGCGTCGCGCACCAGCGTGCCGGAGGCATCCGGAGCGGCGATCGTGAACTCGAGGCCCTTGGCGGTGCCGCAGTCGTCTTCACGGATGATGACGTCCTGGGAGACGTCGACGAGTCGACGCGTCAGGTAGCCCGAGTCGGCGGTACGGAGGGCCGTGTCGGCCAGCCCCTTGCGGGCACCGTGCGTCGCGGTGAAGTACTCCGCGACCGACAGCCCCTCGCGGTACGAGGAGATGATCGGACGGGGCATGATCTCACCCTTGGTGTTGTTCACCAGGCCTCGGATACCCGCGATGTTACGGATCTGCAGCCAGTTACCACGGGCACCGGAGGACACCATGCGGTTGATGGTGTTGTCGGCGGGGAAGTTGGCCTTCATGGCCGCCTGGACCTCGTCGGTCGCCTCGGTCCAGATCTTGATCTGCTCCTGACGACGCTCGGCGTCGGTCACGAGACCCTTCTCGAACTGGCCCTGGACCTTCTGCGCCTGCTTCTCGAACTTGGCGATGATCTCGCCCTTGTTCGGCGGCGTGAGCACGTCGCTGAGCGCGACGGTCACACCCGAGCGGGTGGCCCAGTAGAAGCCGGCGTCCTTGATGCGGTCCAGCGACGCGGCGACCTCGACCTTGGGGTACTCCTCGGCGAGCTTGTTGACGATCTGCGACAGCTTGCCCTTGTCGGCCTGCTCGCGCACGAACGGGTAGCCCTTGGGGAGGGTGTCGTTGAAGATCGCCTGGCCGAGCGAGGCATCCACGAGGCCGTGGCGCTCGTATCCCTCGGGGGCTTCGCCCTCGAGGAAGGACAGACCGGGGATGCGGATGCGGACCTTGGCCTGCAGGTCGAGGGTGCCCTCGTCCTTCGCCAGGATCGCCTCGCCGACCGAGCCGAACACGCGACCCTCGCCGGAGGCACCTTCGATGACCGTGGTCAGGTGGTGCAGGCCGATGATCATGTCCTGCGAGGGCAGGGTCACCGGGCGACCGTCCGACGGCTTCAGGATGTTGTTCGAGGCGAGCATCAGCACGCGGGCCTCGGCCTGAGCCTCGACCGACAGCGGCAGGTGCACGGCCATCTGGTCACCGTCGAAGTCGGCGTTGAACGCCGCACACACGAGCGGGTGGAGCTGGATGGCCTTGCCCTCGACGAGCTGCGGCTCGAAGGCCTGGATGCCGAGACGGTGCAGCGTCGGTGCACGGTTCAGCAGCACGGGGCGCTCGCGGATGATCTCCTCGAGCACGTCCCAGACCTCGGGGCGCGTACGCTCGACGGCGCGCTTGGCGGCCTTGATGTTCTGCGAGTGACCGAGGTCGATCAGACGCTTGATCACGAACGGCTTGAACAGCTCGAGCGCCATCTGCTTGGGGAGGCCGCACTGGTGGAGCTTGAGCTGCGGACCGACGATGATCACCGAACGGCCCGAGTAGTCCACGCGCTTGCCGAGCAGGTTCTGGCGGAAGCGCCCCTGCTTGCCCTTGAGCATGTCGGACAGCGACTTCAGGGCACGGTTGCCCGTACCGGTGACGGGGCGACCGCGGCGGCCGTTGTCGAACAGCGCGTCGACCGCCTCCTGCAGCATCCGCTTCTCGTTGTTCACGATGATCTCGGGGGCACCGAGATCGATCAGGCGACGCAGGCGGTTGTTGCGGTTGATCACGCGACGGTAGAGGTCGTTCAGATCGGAGGTCGCGAAGCGGCCACCGTCGAGCTGGACCATCGGACGCAGCTCCGGCGGGATCACCGGAACGACGTCGAGGACCATGGATGCCGGGGACATGCCGGTCTGCAGGAACGAGTTGACGACCTTCAGGCGCTTGATCGCACGGATCTTGCGCTGGCCCTTGCCCTCGGAGATCT
This sequence comes from Microbacterium dextranolyticum, assembly GCF_016907295.1. Taxonomy (NCBI): domain Bacteria; kingdom Bacillati; phylum Actinomycetota; class Actinomycetes; order Micrococcales; family Microbacteriaceae; genus Microbacterium; species Microbacterium dextranolyticum. The sequence continues at coordinate 546,340 of NZ_JAFBBR010000001.1, read as the reverse complement.
GCAGGTGCAGGTTCTCCGACTCGGTCGCCAGGTCGAACGCCTGCAGGCGACGCTGGATCGACTCGGCACCCATGTAGGCCTCGAAGTACTGGCCGAAGCGGTCCTGCAGCTCGTGGAAGACGTCGTCCTCCTGCTTGAGCTGACCGACGGACAGTCCGCGGAACTCGTCCCACATGCGCTCGAGCTTGGCGACCTGGTCGTCCGCGTTCTTGCGGATCGAGGCCATCTCCTTCTCGGCGAGGTCCTTGACCTTCTTCTTCTGGTCGGCCTTCGCGCCCTCGTTCTCGAGGACGGCGAGCTCTTCCTCCAGCTTGGCCAGACGCGCGGCGACGCGGGCGTCGCGGCGGTCGCCGAGGTTCTTGATCTCGAGGCGCAGGTTGGCCTCGTGCGTGGGCATGTCGCGGTGACGGGCATCCTCGTCGACCGAGATCACCATGTACGCGGCGAAGTAGATGACCTTCTCGAGGTCCTTCGGCGCCATGTCGAGCAGGTAGCCGAGGCGCGAGGGCACGCCCTTGAAGTACCAGATGTGGGTGACGGGGGCGGCGAGCTCGATGTGGCCCATGCGCTCACGACGGACCGAGGACTTGGTGACCTCGACGCCGCAGCGCTCGCAGACGATGCCCTTGAAGCGGACGCGCTTGTACTTGCCGCAGGCGCACTCCCAGTCGCGCGAGGGGCCGAAGATCTGCTCGCCGAACAGACCGTCCTTCTCGGGCTTCAGGGTGCGGTAGTTGATGGTTTCGGGCTTCTTGACCTCGCCGAAGGACCAACGACGGATGTCGTCGGCGGTGGCGAGACCGATGCGAAGCTGATCGAAAGTGGTGGACTCGAGCACTGGTTCTCCTGTGTCTCAGAAAGTTCGTGAAATCGGTGGTTCGGCGGCTCGGGGAATCGGTCCCCGAGCTTGCCGAAGGGTCAGATCTCGTCGATGGACGAGGACTCGAACCGCGCGGAGATGTTGATGCCGAGCTCTTCCGCTGCACGGAAGGCCTCGTCGTCGGTGTCGCGGAGGTTGACCGCCGTGCCGTCGGCCGAGAGGACCTCGACGTTCAGGCAGAGCGACTGCATCTCCTTCATGAGCACCTTGAACGACTCGGGGATGCCGGGCTCCTGGATGTTCTCGCCCTTGACGATCGCCTCGTAGACCTTCACGCGGCCGACGATGTCGTCGGACTTGATCGTGAGGAGCTCCTGGAGCGCGTATGCGGCACCGTAGGCCTCGAGGGCCCACACCTCCATCTCACCGAAGCGCTGGCCACCGAACTGCGCCTTACCACCGAGCGGCTGCTGGGTGATCATCGAGTAGGGGCCCGTCGAGCGCGCGTGGATCTTGTCGTCGACCAGGTGGTGCAGCTTCAGGATGTACATGTAGCCGACCGAGATGGGCGCCGGGAACGGCTCGCCCGAGCGGCCGTCGAACAGCTGGGTCTTGCCCGAGCTGTCGATCAGGCGCTCGCCGTCGCGGTTCGGCAGCGTCGAGTCGAGCAGCCCCGCGATCTCTGCCTCGTATGCACCGTCGAACACCGGGGTGGCGACCTTCGTGCCGGGGGCGGCCTCACGGGCGGCCTCGGGCAGCTTGGCGGCCCACTCGGGGGTGCCCTCGACCTTCCAGCCCTGCTTCGCGATCCACCCGAGGTGGGTCTCGAGGACCTGGCCGAAGTTCATGCGGCCGGGGATGCCGAGCGGGTTGAGCACGACGTCGACCGGCGTGCCGTCCGCGAGGAACGGCATGTCCTCGACGGGGAGGATCTTCGCGATGACGCCCTTGTTGCCGTGACGGCCGGCGAGCTTGTCACCCTCGGTGATCTTGCGCTTCTGGGCGATGTAGACCACGACGCGGCGGTTGACGCCCGAGCCGAGCTCGTCATCGCCGTCTTCGGCGTTGAACTCCTTGACGGCGATGATCGTGCCCTGCTCGCCGTGGGGAACCTTCAGCGACGTGTCGCGGACCTCGCGGCTCTTCTCGTTGAAGATCGCGCGGAGCAGACGCTCCTCGGCCGACAGCTCGGTCTCACCCTTCGGCGTGACCTTGCCCACGAGGATGTCACCGGGACGCACCTCGGCGCCGATGCGGACGATGCCGCGCTCGTCGAGGTCCTTCAGGAGGTCGGGGCTGACGTTGGGGAGGTCACGGGTGATCTCCTCCTTGCCGAGCTTGGTGTCACGGGCATCCACCTCGTACTCCTCGATGTGGATCGAGGAGAGCGTGTCGTTCTTGACGAGGTCCTGGCTGAGGATGATGGCGTCCTCGAAGTTGTGACCTTCCCACGTCATGAACGCGACGAGCAGGTTCTTGCCGATCGCGAGCTCGCCGTTCTCGGTGGCGGGGCCGTCGGCGATGACCTCGCCGACCTCGACCCGCTCGCCCGCCGAGACGATGACGCGCTGGTTGTAGGAGTTGCCCTGGTTGGAGCGGTCGAACTTGCGCAGGAAGTAGTCCTTCGTGCCGCCCTCGTCCAGCTGCACGGTCACGACGTCGGCCGAGACCTCCATGACCACACCGGCCTTGTCGGCGGTGACGACGTCACCGGCGTCGATGGCGGCGTAGCCCTCCATACCGGTGCCGACGAACGGCGAGTCGCTGCGCAGCAGCGGCACGGCCTGGCGCTGCATGTTCGCACCCATGAGGGCGCGGTTCGCGTCGTCGTGCTCGAGGAAGGGGATGAGCGAGGTACCCACCGACACCATCTGGCGCGGCGAGACGTCCATGTAGCCGATCTCGTCGACCGGGAACAGGTCGACCTCGCCGCCCTGGCCGCGACGGGCCAGAACGCGCTCGCTGGCGAACGTGCCGTCCGCGGTCAGCTCGGCACCGGCCTGCGCGACGATGTAGTCGACCTCTTCGGACGCGGTGAGGTAGTCGATGCGGTCGGTGACCTTGCCGTCGGTGACCTTGCGGTACGGCGTCTCGATGAAGCCGAACGCGTTGATGCGCGCGAAGGATGCCAGCGAGCCGATCAGACCGATGTTCGGGCCTTCGGGGGTCTCGATGGGGCACATGCGGCCGTAGTGCGAGGGGTGGACGTCACGGACCTCGACGCCCGCGCGCTCACGCGACAGACCGCCGGGGCCGAGCGCCGACAGGCGGCGCTTATGGGTCAGACCCGCGAGCGGGTTGTTCTGGTCCATGAACTGCGACAGCTGCGACGTGCCGAAGAACTCCTTGATCGCGGCCACCACGGGGCGCACGTTGATCAGGGTCTGCGGCGTGATCGCCTCGATGTCCTGCGTGGTCATGCGCTCGCGGACGACGCGCTCCATGCGCGACAGACCCGTGCGGACCTGGTTCTGGATGAGCTCGCCGACGGCGCGGATGCGACGGTTGCCGAAGTTGTCGATGTCGTCGACGTCGAGACGAATCTCGGCGGCCTCGCCGTTACGGATGCCGGGGATCGACTCGTCGCCGCGGTGCAGCGCGACGAGGTACTTGATCGTGGCGACGATGTCGTCGACCGTCAGCACCGAGTCGCTCAGCGGCTTGTCCAGGCCCAGCTTCTGGTTGATCTTGTAGCGACCGACCTTGGCCAGGTCGTAGCGCTTGGAGTTGAAGTAGAAGTTGTCCAGCAGCGCGCGGGCGGCCTCGGCGGCGACCTGCTCGCCCGGACGGAGCTTGCGGTAGATGTCGCGGAGCGCGTCCTCCTTGGTGAGGATCGTGTCCTTGGAGAGCGTGTCGGCGATCGACTCGTAGCCGGCGAACTCGTTCAGGATGTCTTCGCTGGACAGACCCAGGGCCTTGAGGAAGACCGTGACCGACTGCTTGCGCTTGCGGTCGATGCGCACGCCCACCTGGTCGCGCTTGTCGATCTCGAACTCGAGCCAGGCGCCGCGGCTGGGGATGACGCGCGCCGAGACGATGTCCTTGTCGCTCGTCTTGTCGGGCGTCTTGTCGAAGTAGACGCCGGGCGAGCGGACGAGCTGCGAGACGACGACGCGCTCGGTGCCGTTGATGATGAACGTGCCCTTGCCGGTCTGCAGGGGGAAGTCACCCATGAAGACCGTCTGGGTCTTGATCTCACCCGTGAGGTGGTTCATGAACTCGGCCTCGACGTACAGCGGGGCGGCGTAGGTCTTGCCGCGCTCCTTGCACTCTTCGATCGAGTACTTCTCGGGCTCGAGGTAGGGGTTCGTGAAGCTCAGCTGCATCGTCTCGCCGAGGTCTTCGATCGGGGAGATCTCCTCGAAGATCTCCTCGAGGCCGCTGGTCTCGGGCACGTCGGTGCGGCCGGCGGCCTTCGCCTCGGCGACACGGGCCTTCCAGGCGTCGTTCGCGACGAGCCAGTCGAAGGACTCCGTCTGCAGCGCGAGAAGGTCGGGGACCGTCAGCGTGTCGGAGATCTTGGCGAACGAGAGACGCGATGCGCCTCGGCCGTTCTTGGGGGTGGTGGTGGAAGATGTTGCGTTGCTCGCAGCAGCCAAGGGGATTACCTCCGTGAGCCCGGGCGGGGGCGGGTTTCCTTGTCGTCAGGTGAAACGCTCCGTCCCCACGTCTGCCACGCGCCGCCGGAGCGGGGATCTGCAGACGCACGCCGACCACCATATGAGGGCATGGGAGAAGGGAGCGCAACTACCCACTATAGACCGGGCGACGCGCCATGTCCAGTCGATTCTTGACGACTCTTGGATGCTGCGGTATAAACGCGCGAACCCCGCTCCGCTCCCCCTGCGCGAGCGGGTCCGATGCCGGCGACCGGTGCTTCGTCGCCGGGCCCCGACTCGCCCGCCGTCACCCGATGAGACGGGCGTGGCGGAACCGGATGCGCGTGCCGGGCCGCGCCTGCGCGAGGACATCGCGGGAGGCATCCGCCACCACCCCGATGACGGGATAGCCGCCCGTCACCGGACCATCCGGCCCGAGGATCACGGGGCGGCCGTCGGGCGGCACCTGGATCGCACCGGGGAGCATCCCCTCGCTCGGCAGCTCGCCGTCGCGCGAGCGGACGAGCGGGTCGCCGTCGAGACGGATGCCGACGCGATCGGCCTGCGGCGAGACGGTCCACGAGGTCTCGAAGAGAGCGAGCGGGTCGGCGAACCAGTCGGCGCGCGGCCCCGGGGCGACCTCGACGTCGATGACCCCGCCGGGCGGATTCCACGGATGCAGATCCTCGGGCGGGACCGGGCGCGTCGGACGCGGGTCCGAGATCGTGAGCACATCGCCCGCGCGCAGCGGGCGCGGCCCGAGCCCGGACAGCGTGTCGGTCGAGCGCGAACCGACGTCGGCGACCCCGCCGAGGCCGCCGCGCACGGCGATGCACGCCCGGAGGCCTCGATCGAACGCTCCGAGCTCGAGCTCGTCGCCGCGCCGCCACCGGTGCGCCGCCGAGGCGTCGACCTGCCGCCCGCCGAGGCGCATCGGCCCCCACGCGCCCGTGATGGCGACCCACAGATCGGCCTGGGCGACGGCGCGGAACCCACCGAGGGCGACCTCGATCACAGCCGCATCCTCGGGGTTGCCCACCAGCCGGTTGGCCCGACGCAGCGCCGCGCGGTCGGCGGCCCCCGAGACGGCGATGCCCTCGGCGGCGTGCTCGACTCGTCCGGCATCCTGCACGGTCGCGAACGCACCGGGCGCCTCGATGCGCAGCACCGGGGCGGGGGTGGCGGCGGTGCCTGGGGCGACGTCGTCGGCGGGAGCGGTCTCCGAGGTGACGGGGAGGGGCGGCGCATGGCGGTCGCCGAGAGCACCGGCCGGGGCGGGCACGAACCGCACGCGGGTTCCGGGGGCGAGGAGCGCAGGCGGCGAGGCATCCGGCCGGAACAGCGGCGCGCTGGTCGTCCCGATGAGCTGCCATCCGCCGGGCGTCTCGCGGGGGTAGGCGCCGGTGAAGCCCGCGGCGATGCCCACGGCACCGGCGGGCACGCGCGTGCGCGGGCTGGCACGACGCGGGACGTCGTGGGTCCAGCCGTCGCTGACGAGGTACCCGAATCCGGGGGCGAAGCCGGTGAAGGCGACGGTCCATTCGCACGTCGCGTGCTGCGCCGCGAGATCGGCGGCGCTCAGGCCGAGCTCCAGGGCGACGTCCTCGATGTCGGGACCGTCGTACACGATCGGGAGTTCGACGACCGGGGCATCCGCAGCCCGCGCCACCGGTGTGGTACCGAGGCGGGCGATCCAGGCACGCGCCGCGGCGAGCGAGAGCCGGCCCGGATCCACGTGCACGAGCACCGTCCGCGCCGCCGGGACGAGATCGACCACGCCGTCGGGCCGCGACGCCGCGAGGCGCGCGTGCAGGGCGAGCACGTCCTCGAGCGTGTCGCACTCGGCCAGTACCGCGCGATCGCCGAACGGCAGCACCCGGGACGTCACCGGCGCACGCCCCGCGTCGTCGCCGCGGCGGCTGGCGCGGGCGCGGACCTCCGCATCCGTCCGGGCACGGACGTGGGCACGGCTCGCGCGGCGAGGCGCGGGCTCTCCCCCACACGGCAGGAGCACCTGTGACGGATGAGGCGGGTGAGGTCTCCGAGAGCGCCCGCGCCGCGGCTGATCCTGCGGATGGGGGCTGACCCCTCACGCACCGGGCGACCCGGCACCAACACGACCCCGGCGGGGCGACCCGGCACCGGCGCCACGCCGGCGCGGTGCCCCGGCCTCACCACAACCCGGGCGCGGAGACCGGGCCTCACCACGGCGCCGCCACGCCGATCCCGGCGGCATCCAGGGCAGCGCGGACGGCGCGGGCCATCGCCACCGCGCCCGGGGAGTCACCGTGGAGGCACAGCGACGCAGCACCCGTGTCGACGGATGCCCCGTCGACCGCCTCGACGATGCCGTCGCGGGCGAGGCGCACGGCCCGCGCGGCGACGACGTCGGGGTCGCGCAGCAGGGCGCCGGGGTCGCCGCGCGGCACGAGGCCGCCGTCGGGCAGGTAGCCGCGGTCGAGGAAGGCCTCGCGTCGGAACGGCAGCCCGGCGGCTTCGGCAGCGCGGGAGATCTCGCCATCGAGCCCGAGGATCGGGATCGGACGCCCCGCGCGTTCCGAGAGCGCCGCCACAGCGGCGACGACCGCGGCGGCGTGCCGCGCGTCGCGACGCACCGCGTGGTAGAGCGACCCGTGCGGCTTCACGTAGCGGATGTCCGCCCCGGCGGCGACGAGAGCGGCCAACTGCTCGGCGAGCGCCGCTCGCAGCTCCGCCGCACCGAGCACCATCGGCAGGCGCCCGAACCCCGCCCGGTCGGGGTACGACGGATGCGCACCGACGGCCACTCCCCGCTCGGCGGCGCGCGCGATGGCTGCACGCATCGAGGCGGCGTCGCCGGCGTGTCCGCCGCAGGCGACCGACGCACTCGACACGACCGCGAACATGGCCGCATCATCGGCGGTCGGCTCGCCGTCGACCGTCTCGCCGAGGTCGGCGTTCAGGTCGATCGTGCTCATGCGGCCACGTTAGCCGCCCCGCATCCGGCGCCGTCGTGCCCGCCGCGGGGCGGCGCTCGTCCGCAGTGCACCACGCACACCGGCATCCACGCCCCGCCCGCCACACGCGCACTGCCGCGCGCTCTGTCATCTCGCGCGCCGAGACGCCACCCTCGCCCGCCGGCCACGCACCCCGTCAGCTGCCCACGGCGAGCCGCGGCATGCGTCGCCGCACCGGGCTCGCCGCCCGCTACCGTGGTCGCATGGCCCGCGCACACCTCGAAGAGCCGGCGCAGACACGGCTCAGCGACGGCAGCATCGCCCGCGTCGTGCCGAGCAGGTTCGCGGGCGGGTACGAGCTCGAGGTGGCGGGCACCCCGCAGTCGCACGTCGACCTCGACGATCCGACGCATCTGCATTTCGAGTACGTCGCACGGATGGGAGCGGTGATCGACCGCCTGCGGATGCCCGGGCAGCCGCTCACGGCGATCCATCTCGGCGGCGGCGCCCTGACCCTCCCCCGCTACATCGAGCAGACGCGTCCGGGCTCGCGCCAGCAGGTGATCGAGCTCGAACAGCCGCTGATCGATCTGGTCCGCGCGGAGCTTCCCCTGGCCCGGTCCGCCCAGGTACGGATGCGCATCGGCGACGCCCGGGCCGTGGCCGCCAAGCTGCCTGCGGGCCTGCAGGGCGCGGCAGACCTCGTCGTCTCCGACGTGTTCGCGGGCGCGCAGACCCCCGCGCATCTGACCACGATCGAGTACTTCCGCGTGCTCGCGGGTCTGCTCGCGCCCGACGGCGTGCTGCTCGTGAACATCGCCGACGGTGCGGGGCTCGCCTTCGCCCGACGCGAGGTGGCGACCGTGCGCGCGGTGCTGTCCGAGGTGATCGTGCTCGCCGAGGTGCAGACCCTCAAGGGGCGGCGCTTCGGGAATCTCGTGATCGCGGCATCCGCGGCACCGCTGCCGGTCGAATGGCTGCCCCGGCTCATGGCCGCCGGGCCGCACCCCGCGAAGGTGGCGCAGGGCGACGAGATCGACGCGTTCGTGCGGGGCGCGGTTCCCGTGACGGATGCCGACGCGACGGCCTCGCCGAAGCCGTCGGCCTCGCTGTTCGAACGCTGACGCACGGCTCACGACGGCCTCGGCTCCGCGTCCGCGTGCGCCCGGGGCTGCGGACCGAACTCCTCCAGTTCGGCACCCGGCGTGTGCAGAATCTGCGTAACGGGGCAAAGCGGGCACGAATCGGAGGAGTTCGGGCCAGGGCCGGGGCGGCGATGGGTGGCGGGGGCCGTCTGCGCGGCACGCCGCGCGGGGTCGACGGATGCCCGCGGTGTCGGGTGACACTGGACCGACGACCCTCCCGCGATCCGTGCGCACGCGGGAGACGCCTGCACGCGAGAACGACCGCGCGAGAAGAAGAGGGATGCCGGTGAGCTACATCCAGGGATTCGACCCGCAGACCCTGCGCGAGATCGTCGACGTACGCCACTGCCGCGAGCGGCTCGACGAACTGGGCGACCAGCGCTCCCTGCCCGCGCTCCTGGAGCGCGTCTGGCTGCTGAAGGTCACGGGCGACCTCGACGCCGCGCTCGCCGTCTCGGAGCAGTCGGTGCGGGTCGCGCGCATGGGCGGACCCCGCAAGGACCTGCTGCGCGCCCGGGTGCTGCACGCGACGGTCCTGCAGTTCCGCGGCGCGTATGCCGCGGCCGTGCAAGAGCTCACCACGTGCGGCGAAGAGGCCGAAGGACAGGGGTGGGCGGCGCTCGCCGCCTTCGCCTACCAGCACCGCGGCAAGGTCTTCTACGACGCGGGCGACTTCGTGAACGCGCGCGCGGACTTCAAGCGGGCGCTGTTCCTGCGGCAGGAGGCGGGCGCCCCCGAGCCGGAGCTGCAGTCGACCCTCGCCGCGATCGACGCCGCCGAGCGGCGTCGCGCCGACGTGTCGGTCGCCGGCTGAGTGTCGGCGGTCCGTTCTAGCCTGTCGGGCATGACCACCGCCCGTCCGTCCGCACTGCGCAGAGACACCTGAGCTGCCGCATGTCCGATCTGCACGTGCTCCGTCGCGAGGCGGAGGAGCTCATCGCCCGACACCTCGACCCGACGTGGTCGTTCACGTACGACAACGCCAAACGCCGCGCGGGCGCCTGCGATTACACGCGCCAGCGCATCACGGTGTCGCGGTACCTGTCCGCGAGGTACGACGACGAGACCAACCGGCAGACCCTGCTGCACGAGATCGCGCACGCTCTCGCCGGGTCTCGGGCCGGCCACGGCGCGGCGTGGAAGCGCACGGCACGCGCGATCGGCTACACCGGCGGGGTCACCCATCGCGGCGAGACGGCGACCGAGCTCGCGCCGTGGGTCGGCGTCTGCCCGGCGGGCCACGTCGCCTACCGCCATCGCGTCGCGGCGCGACCCACGTCGTGCGCCGTGTGCTCGCGCACGTTCGACGACCGCTACCTGTTCGTCTGGACCCGCCGGGAGATCACCGCCGAGGCGCGGCGCGCCGCGATGACCCCGCGCGAAGTGGCCGGCACGCCCTGAGCCGGCGCAGCCGCACCGACGCCGCACCGCCCGACGGATCGATGCCGCTGACCGCCGAGGGATGCCACGGCCCACAGCACCGAAGGCGGCAGCCACACCCGGGCGCGAGATCACCCCGCGACGAACGCGCCGTCGCGCAGCACGGGGGCGGATGCCATGGCATCCACCCGCGCCGCCGCGAGCACCTCGTCGCGCGCGCCGCGGTCGATCAGCTCTTGACCGGATCCGCTCGCCGTGAGCAGGTGCCGCACGGCACCCCGCAGGCCACGGAACGCCTCGCACGCAGCCGCGGCCTCCGGCGACGTGTGGTCGATCCCGCGGGCTCCGAGGGCGTCGATCACCGCCCCGGCGCCGAGCAGGTCTTCCACGGCGAAGCGCAGGTGCGCGTCCGCGGCGCGCGAGGTGAGCTCGCCCGCGGCGAGGACGAGGATGCTCGTGCGCTCGGCTCGACGGTGCTGTTCGGTGAGCACGGCGTCCGCGACGGCCGACGCGTTCACGAGGCCGCCGAGGAGGACGAGCGCGCCGGACTCGGCCGCCCGCTCGGCCACCGCGGCGCCGTTCAGCGAGACGGCGTGCGCCGCGGCATCCAGCGCGACGCGCTCGCCATCCGCCACACGCGTGGCGACGGTCGTCGAGAATCGGAGCACATCGACGACCACGACGACATCGGCGGCGGCCACGCGGTCAAGGCCTGCCGCACCCCACTCGAAACGCACCTGATAGCGGGACTGGTCGAACGGCGCGGGCATGGCTCCAGGCTACGTCGACGGCTGCCGGGGCGCGTGCCGCGGTGCCAGACTGGCCGCATGCGGATCATGCTCAAGCTCGTGCTCGACTGCGACGCCGATGCGGCGTGGCGCGCCCTGCATTCCCCTCGGGCCGTGGCCGAGCTCTACGGCCCGCTGGTCGAGCTCGAGCCGCTCGGATCGGGCGCCCTGCCGCCGACCCTCGAACCGGGCGCCGACGTCCCGGTGCGGATGCGACTCGGCCTCGGGTCCGTCGGTGTCGGGCTCGGCGACCAGCTGATCCACGTGAGCGAACGGTACGTGCCGGAGGCACGCGGACCGGTGCGGATCCTCCGCGACAGCGGCATCCCGCTGACCGGCCCGTTGGCCTCGCTCGACGTCTGGGACCACCAGATGGCGGTCTCGGCCGCACCCGGCGACCCGACGAAGACGCTGTGGCGCGATCGGCTCGTCATCGGCGGACCGGCCGCGCCGGCGCTGTGGCCGGCATTGTGGGCGACGTGGCAGTGGCGCGGTGCCCGGCTACGCCGAACGGCCCCGACGTGGGCCCACGATCCGGAGTTCACCGGTGAGGCCCCGTCGGGGTCGTCCGACTGAGACGGAGATCGCCTGCGCGGCAGCCGCCTACTCGGCGAGCGCCTCGACGGCGGTGACGCGCGTGGCCAGCCGCGTCGGGACGACCGTCGCGATGATCGTGAGAAGCGCGGTGGCCGCGACGACGACGAGCACCGGGACCCACGGCACCCCGGGGGCGATGAAGGTCGGCGGCGGCACGGTGGCCGACAGGGCGACCGATCCGAGCAGCGACTGCGCACCGATCCATCCGTAGACGACGCCGAGGATGAGGCCGAGCACGAGCGAGGTGACCGTGATGTGCACCGCTTCGAACAGCACGACGCGTCGCACCTGCGCCGAGCTGAGACCGAGCGCGCGGAGCAGTCCGAGCTCACGGCGACGCTGCACGACGCCGATCGTCAGAAGGTTGACGAGTCCCACGCCGGCGATGACCGCCGAGACCGCGACGAGCCCCATCATGATGGCGGCGAAGGTGTCCATGATGCTGCCGAGCTCGGCCGGCAGTTCGCCGCCCGCCGCGGTCGTCAGCAGCAGCTTCACCGATTCGTTCGCCACGGCGAACATGACGACGAGGGTGACCCCCATGACGACGCCGATCGCCATGCGGCTCGTGCGCTCGGGGTAGCGCAGCGCATTCTCGGCGGCGAGACGCGCCGTCGCCGAGCGCCCCATGAGTCGCCCCGTCGCGCGCAGCAGCGGCGGCAGGAAGAGGACGGCGGCGAGGACGAGGCCGGTGAAGGAGAGGATGCCTCCGAAGAACGCGACGATGACGCCGCTCGGGCTGGTGAAGCCGAGGATCACGCCGCCGGCGAGGAGCGCTCCGCCGGCCACGAGCAGCAGCAGCGACGAGATCGTGCGACCGCGGGAGCGACCGGCCTGCTCGTGCGTGCGCGGGGCCGACCCCGACAGCGCCTGCAGCGGCGTGACGGTGAGGACGCGTCGCGAGCCGCTCCACGTTCCGGCCCAGGTCGTGAGCACGACCGCGATCGCGGGCAGGACGAGCACCGGCTGGAGGATCTGGAAATCCGTGGAGATGCCGAGTGCCGCGTCGGCCCACAGGCGCAACAGGGCGCCGGTCGCCGTGCCGCCGACGAGGCCCGCGGCGGCCCCGATGGCGCCGACCGCGAGCCCCTGGCGGGCGACCTCACCGCGCTGGGACCTCGCCGAGGCGCCGATCAACCGCAGGAGCGCGATACGGCGCGTGCGTCCCGCGATGATCGTCGCGAAAGTGTTGGCGGTCACGATCGCCGCGACGTAGACCGCGACTCCCAGGAACAGCACGCTGAGGATGCCGATGACCGTCGCCGCGGTCCCGCTGTCGCCGAGTGTGGCATCCGATCCGATCCACGCGGCGATGTACCCGGTCGCGCTCAGCAGGAGCACGCCGAACGCCGTCGAGATGCCGGAGACGAGGACCGTCGCCCCCATGCCGCGCTCGCGCAGCCACGCCCATGACGCCGCTCCCTCGCGCGGGGAGGCCGCGGTACGGCCATCCACGTCGGGGGACGCGAGCACCGCGCTCATGAGGCCACCTCCGCGGCGAGCATGAACGCCGAGACCTGTTCGGCACTCTGCCGGGGCTTGTCGGCGACGATCCGGCCGTCACCGAGGAAGAGCACCCGGTCGGCGTGCGAGGCGGCGACCGGGTCGTGGGTCACCATCGCGATCGACTGGCCCTGGTCGCGCGAGGCCGCGGCGAGCAGAGCCAGCACCTCGCGGCTCGATCGCGAGTCGAGGTTTCCGGTGGGCTCGTCGGCGAACACGAGGTCGGGAGCGGTCGCGAGTGCGCGCGCGATCGCGACGCGCTGCTGCTGCCCGCCCGACATCTCGTGCGGGCGGTGGCGCAGCCGCTCGCGCAGGCCGAGGGCATCGATCAGGCCGTCGATGCGCGCGCGCTCGAGCGCGGTCGGTCGACGCCCGTCGAGGTCGAAGGGCAGCAGGATGTTGGCGAGCGCATCGAGGGTCGGCACGAGGTTGAAGGCCTGGAAGATGAATCCCACCCGGCGGCGGCGCAGCAGGGTCAGCTCGAGGTCGGAGAGGCCGGTGATCTCGGTGTCGCCGATCCAGGCGCGGCCGGCGGTGGCGGCGTCGAGTCCCGCCATGATGTGCATGAGGGTCGACTTGCCCGACCCGGAGGGACCCATGATCGCGGTGAACTCGCCGCGACGGATGCCAACCGTGACGTCGGCGAGGGCGCGCACCCCGGACTCGCCGGAGCCGTAGGTCTTCGTGAGGTTCTGCACCCGGGCGGCGAGCCCGAGCTGTGTGGTCGTGATCTCCATGCCTTCGACGCTACGAATGCGGGGCATCCCCCCGCGTCGGCCCCGCGTCGCGAGCGTGTACATCGGGAGGATGATCCGTCGTCCGTCGCACGGGCCTGTCGCGCCGGCTGCGCGCGGCGACGGGCGGGTCAGGCGAGGCCGTGCTCGAAGGCGAAGACGACGAGCTGCACCCGATCGCGCACGCCGAGCTTGGCGAGGATGCGGCTGATGTGGGTCTTCACGGTCGCCTCCGACAGGAACTCGCGCTGCGCGATCTCGGCGTTGGAGAGGCCGCGCGCGGCGAGCGCGAAGATCTCCCGCTCGCGGTCGGTCAGGTCGCCGTACGCAGGCGGCACGGGCTTCGACTCGGGTTCGGAGAAGTGCGCGAAGAGGTCGCGCGTGGCGGATGCCGCGATGACCGCCGACCCGGCGTGCACCGAACGGATGGCCGCGAGCAGGAACTCGGGATCGGCGTCCTTCAGGAGGAACCCGCTCGCCCCCTGACGGATCGCGCGCGCGGCGGCCTCGTCGAGGTCGAAGGTGGTGAGCATGACGATCCGCGGTGGGGCGTCGCCGAACGAGGGATCGGCGAGGAGCGCCGCCGTCGCCTCGAGGCCGTCCATGACCGGCATCCGGATGTCCATGAGCACGACGTCGGGCCGGGTCGCGCGCACGACGCGCAGCCCCTCGGCGCCGTCGCCGGCTTCGCCGACGACCTCCAGGTCGGGCTGGGAGTCGATCACCATGCGGATGCCGGCGCGGAACAGGGCCTGGTCGTCGACCAGGACGACACGCACGGCGGCGCTCACGCGGCACCTCCGCTCGCCCTGTCGGCCGTGGCGACCGGGAGGACGGCGTGCACGACGAACACGTCGCCCTGCCGCGCCGCATCGACCGTGCCGCCCACCAGCTGGGCCCGCTCGCGCATGCCGATCAGCCCATGGCCTCGCGCGCCCTCGGAGGCGGCGGATGCCGGGGCTTCCGCCCCGACGACGGCATTGCGCACGGTGAGATCCACCCGTCCAGGGTGCCACGCCAGCCGCACGGTGACGGGGTCGGGAGCCCCGTGTCGGAGGGCGTTGGTGAGAGCCTCCTGCAGAATCCGGTAGACGGCGAGCTGGACTGCAGCCGGCACGTCGGCCGGCGGCATGGGCGAGACCTCGACGCGCAGCTCGATGCCGGCCGCGCGGACCTGGGCGTACAGCTGCTCGAGTTCGGTGAGGGTCGGCTGCGGACCTTCGGCCTGGGTATGGCGCAGCTGCGTCAGGAGCATCCGCACGTCCGACAGGGCGGCGCGCGCCGTGGACGAGATGGTGCCGAGGGCCGCCGTCGCGACGGCCGGGTCGGATGCCGCGGCGTAGCGCGCCCCGTCGGCTTGTGCGATCACGACGGCGAGCGAGTGAGCGACGACGTCATGCATGTCGCGCGCGATGCGGGTGCGCTCCGCCTCGGCGGCCGCCGCCGCTTCGGCGAGCTGCTGCGCCAGGCGGTTGTCGCGGGCACGCATGCTCGAACGCACGAGCGCGCCCCCCGTCCACGACAGCAGCAGTGCGAAGGTCGCCGCGGCGAAGGTCGCGGCGCTCGCGAACACGAGGGTGGCGGCGAACGACACGGCACCGTTGCCGGCGCCGTTGCGGAGGATCGGCAGAGCGACGAGGTAGACCGAGATGGCCGCAGCACCGACGAGCGACGAGGCCAGGCCGGTCCAGTACACGCGTCGCGTGCCGTACGCGGCGCACGTGTAGAGGATCCCGAAGATCGCGACGTTGGCGGGGAGCGGGGGCAGACCCGAGCCCATCTGGATGAGCGCGGCGCCCCACGCGATCCCGAGTGCGACTCCGGGTGCGAGGCGTCGCAGGGCGAGCGCACCGGCGAAGACCCCCGAGAGCACGAGCGCCATCGCGAGCGCGACCCCGGGCGAGAGCAGGGCCGAGCCCACCGAGTCC
This sequence comes from Microbacterium dextranolyticum, assembly GCF_016907295.1. Lineage (NCBI taxonomy): Bacteria > Bacillati > Actinomycetota > Actinomycetes > Micrococcales > Microbacteriaceae > Microbacterium > Microbacterium dextranolyticum. Next base: position 530,910 of record NZ_JAFBBR010000001.1, on the reverse strand, counting down.
CACGGCACGATCGTGAGAGCGAGGGAGCAGAGCCCGAACAGCACAGCGACGACGATGTCGACGTTGCGCTGCGTGCGGGTCAGCGATCGGAACACCCTCCGACGCTACGCGAGAGCGGGATGCCGTGGCATCCGCCGCGGGATGTATGTCGCCACCGACGGCCGCCCGGTCGGAGGTCAGGGCACGAGCGGCCGCCCTTCGTAGAACGTCTGCAGGACGACGGTGGTGCGGGTGTTGACGGAGGCCATGTGCCGGATCTCGCGGATGAGATCTTCGAGCGCACGGGGCGAGGCGACGCGCACGAACAGCATGTACGCGGCGTCGCCGGCGATCGAGTGGCAGGCCTCGATCTCGGAGAGGTGCTGCAGCAGTTCGGGGGCGTTGTCGGGCTGGCCGGGGTCGAGTGGAGTGATCTCGACGAACGCCGACAGGGGGCGCCCGACCGCCTCGGGGTCGACGACGGCGCGGTACCCCCTGATGACGCCGCGCGACTCGAGCCGCTTCAGACGGGCCTGCACCGCAGAGACGGACAAACCGACGTCGGCGGACAGATCGGCGAGGGTCACCCGACCGTCCCGAGAGACCGCGGCGAGGATCCGGGCGTCGACATCGTCTTCCATGCATGGAAGAATACCTGCAGCAAGCTATGTCAGCCGGAATTATTCCTGCTTTTCGTCGATCGGAGGTTCACATGTCACTGACCGCGTCAACTTTGAAGACGGTCATCGGGGAGCCCGAGGTCGTCGAAGACGACCGAGCGAACAGGCTGGTCGTCGAAGACGACCGAGCGAACAGGCTGGTCGTCGAAGACGACCGAGCGAACAGGCTGGTCGTCGAAGACGACCGAGCGAACAGGCTGGTCGTCGAAGACGACCGAGCGAACGCGCCGATCGAGCAGCAGCCCGCCTGGCTCTCGCTCAAGGCCGCGGCGACCGAACTGCAGTCTCTGCAGGTGCAGGACGGCTCGGTCCCGGCAGTCGACGATCACCCGCGTGCAGCCTCCCTCGTCGCCGCGATCACGACCTCGATCCGCGCGCTCGCGCCCCTCTTCCCCCACGACGCGGCCTATCTCGAGGCATCCGTCGCCGATTTCTCGCGCTGGATGGAGGGCGGCTTCGGCGTTCCGGACTTCCTGGACTCGCTGGTCGCGTTCCAGCCGCAGCGTGATCGGGTCGACGGGCTCCGGCACCTGGTGGTCTTCCCGATGTACACGCAGAACGGATCGCGCAACCGGTTCGTCGAGGCCGTGCTGTGCGAGGTGATCTGGCCGGAGTCCATCGACGAGCTGGAGCACACGTATACGAATCGCCTGTTCGTCTCGCTGCGGCTGATCGACTTCACCCCCGGATACGACACGAACTCGGCGGTGCTCTTCCCCGAGACGGTCGCGATGCGCGAGGTCCCGACCTTCACGTGGGGTGCGATCTTCCAGGACCGCGAAGCGGCACGATTCCGACGGGTGGTGGCCGCGGCATCCGACATCACCAAGCTCGATCTGCCGGACGGCGCCGCGCGGATGCTCGCCGACCAGCAGCTCACCGAGAAGACGTTCGTCATGTGGGACCTCATCCACGACCGCACGCACATGCGCGGCGACCTGCCGTTCGACCCGTTCATGATCAAGCAGCGGATGCCGTTCTTCCTCTATTCGCTCGAGGAGCTGCGGTGCGACCTGACGGCCTTCCGCGAGTGCGTCGGCATCGAGGCGCACTTGCAGGCACGCGTCGACGCGGGAGGCGACCTGACCGCGGCGGAGGCAGAGATGCTCGACCAGGCGCAGCTCGTGCAGTACGCCGTGGTCTTCGACCGCATCTTCCGCTTCGCGATCACCGGGTCGCGGGTGCGCAACTACGACGGTCTCGGCGGCCAGCTACTGTTCGCGTGGCTGCATCAGCGGGGCGTGCTGCACTGGACCGACACGGCACTGACCTTCGACTGGGACGGGGTGCCCGGCGCGGTCATCGCGCTTTCGGATGCCATCGACCGCCTGTACTGGGAATCGATCGACCGCCCGAAGACCGCGCACTGGCTCGCGGCGTATCGGCTGGTCTCCGACGTCGTGACGCCTCACCCGGCCTCGCTGTGGGCCCGCGGGCTGAGCGACGAGATCCTCGCGGGGCCGCCGAAGGGGTACACCGACGCGGTGCGCGACGACGAGTTCCCCCTGTCGATGTTCTTCGAGGCGTTGGAGAGGAAGATGCGCGACGTCATCGCCTCGACGGAAGGGATCACGGGGCGTGCGGCGTGAGGGGCTACCCGGTGCCCGCGGCATCCCCCGCGAACCGGCCGAACTAGGCTGATCCGTCGTGAGCACCCTGCATGACGCGACCGTCCGCGGCTTCGCGAGCGACAACTATTCCGGCGTCCACCCCGAGATCCTCGAGGCCATCGCCGCCGCCAACGACGGCCACCAGGTCGCCTACGGTGAGGATGCCTATACGGCCCGGCTGCAGGAGGTCTTCCGCCACCACTTCGGCGACGCCGCGGAGGCCTTCCCCGTGTTCAACGGCACGGGGGCGAACGTGACCGGGCTGCAATCGATGCTGCCGCGGTGGGGCGCGGTCATCGCCGCGTCGACCGCGCACATCAACGTCGACGAGGGCGGTGCGCCCGAGCGCGTCGCGGGCATCAAGATCCTGAACGTCCCCACCGGCGACGGCAAGCTCACCCCCGAGCTCGTCGACCGTGAGGCGTGGGGCTGGGGCGACGAGCACCGCGCGCAGCCGCTCGTCGTCTCGATCACCCAGTCGACCGAGCTCGGCACCCTCTACACGCCCGATGAGGTCCGGGCCCTCGCCGTCCACGCGCACGCCCGGGGCATGCGTCTGCACCTCGACGGCGCCCGCATCTCGAACGCGGCGGCCGCCCTCGACCTGCCGTTGCGCGCGTTCACGACCGACGTCGGCGTCGACGTGCTGAGCTTCGGCGGCACCAAGAACGGCGCGCTCGGCGGCGAGGCCGTCGTCGTGCTGAACCCGGATGCCGCCGAGGGCCTGCTGTTCCTGCGCAAGCTCAACATGCAGCTGGCCTCGAAGATGCGGTTCATCTCGGCGCAGCTGATCGCCCTGCTCGAGGGAGACCTGTACCTGCGCAACGCGCGGCGCGCGAACGCGATGGCGCAGCGCCTGCGCACGAGCGTCGAGGCGCAGCTCGCGGCCGGCACGATCTCGGGCGTCGCCTTCACCCAGCCGACGCAGTCGAACGGCGTGTTCGCGACCCTTCCCCGCCGCGCCGCGGACGAGCTGCGCACGATGTTCCGTTTCTACGACTGGGGCCCCGCCGGCGAGGAGGACGCATCCACGACCGAGGTGCGGTGGATGTGCTCGTTCGACACCGCCGAGGACGACGTCGACGCGTTCGTCGCGGAGCTCGCGCGTCTCACCTGAGCCACGCGCCGCCCGCTCGCACCCCGCCGCTGTCACTCGGCGTCGGTCACTCGGCGTCGGTCACTCGGCGTCGAGCCACGCCCGGTACGCGTCGAACGAGGAGGGCCGGCCGAGGAAGGCCTCGACGAGCTCGGCGGCGTCGCGGCTGCCACCCGGTTCGAGGATCTCGCGACGGTAGCGCGCCGCGGCCTCGGGGCTCATGAGGTCGCCGCCGAACCCCGACAGCAGATCGCGGGCGATCACGAGGCTCCATTGGTACGTGTAGTAGCACGCACCGTAGCCGGTGAGGTGACCGAATCCGGCATAGGAGTGCCGGCCGGCGAGCGGCTGCACGGGCGACGTGGTGCGGTACCAGTGCTCGGTGGCCGACTGCAGGTCGTGCGGCCGGTCCACGTGCAGGTGGTACGAGACGTTGGCGTGCCCCAGTTGGCGGCGCACTTCGAGGGCCCGTCCGAAGCCGTCGGCGACGCGCATCCTCTCGACCAGCTCGGAGGGGATCGGCTCGCCCGCCGCGTTCGCCGCGAAGGATGCCAGCACGTCGGCATCCCACGCCCATTCCTCCAGCAGCTGGCTCGGCGCCTCGACGAAGTCCCATTCCGTGGCGACCCCGGAGAACCGCGCGATGCGCTGGCGCCCGCCGAGGATGTCGTGCACGAGGTGCCCGAACTCGTGGAAGAAGGTGACGACCTCGTCGTGGGGCATCAGTCCGCGCGAGAAGTTGCACAGCAGAGCCGCCTCGGGGAGCACCCGACCCGCGATGCCGGGTGCGATGCCGAAGCACGCGGCGTGGTTGTACTTGCCGTCGCGCGGGTGGAGGTCGAGGTGGATGCGGCCGAGCCGCTCACCTCCCCGCACGACGTCATAGGATCGCACGTCGGCGTGCCACGCCGAGGCGTCCACCGGCAGGTACTCGACGTCGAGCAGACGCCCGGTGGTGGCCAGGACTCCGGGAAGCACGCGCTCGAAAGGCAGGTACGAGCGCACGAGCTGGGCGTCGACGTCGTGGCGTTCGCGGCGCAGCGCACCGAGCAGGTAGAAGAGGTCGGCGATCGTCACCTCGGATGCCGTGGGGCCGTCCTGCTGCAGGCGGGCGAGCAGCACCGGGTACTCCTCCGCCGCGGCGGGAGCGGACGCCTCGTCGAGGCGCTCGAGGAAGTCGGCGATCGCGGCACCGCTCCCGATCATCCGCGGCTCGGTCTCGTAGTCCGCCCACGACCCATAGCCGAGGAGGTCGGCGCGCTCGGCGCGCACGGCGAGCAGTTCGGCGAGGACCGACTCGTTCTCGGGCCACGCGACGTCGTTCGCCGCGGCGACTAGCGCCGTGCGCGTCTCGCGCCGCACCGCGTACTCGCGCACCGGCATGAGGTCGGGGTAGTCGGTCGTCAGCCGGACGAGCCCGTCGTCGCCGACCGGGTGCTCATCGAGGAAGTCCTGCGGAAGGCCCTCGAGGTCTTCGGGTGCGACGCGGATCTCGCGGCGGCCGTCCCGGATGTTGCGCGAGAACTCCAGGCTCAGCTCGGTGTCGCGGTCGGACAGGACGCGCACCCGCTCCCGATCCGCATCCGGCAGGTCGACACCCCCGCGCCGGAAGTCGCGGAGGACGTCGCGCCACAGGCGTCGGCGGTCGTGATCGAGCGCGTTCCCGGCATCCGCGCCGATCTCGCGGAACGCCTCGAACAGCGCACGCTCGAGCAGACGCCCCGCCGACAGCGCCTCGAGGCGCTGCACCTGTGCCTCGGCGGCGGCACGCACCGCGGCCTCGGGGTGCGCCTCGCTCAGCAGGTACACCTCGCTGGTGGCCTGTCGCAGCGCGAGGTCGGCGTCGTTCCACAGGTCGAGTCGCTCCTCGGGCGTCATTCCACGCGCGCTCGCCTCCGTCAGCCGTGCGTCGACGTCGGCGACGCGGGCGATCGCGGCGGCGGGGCGATCGGAGGCGAAAGCGAGCCATCCGTCGACGTCGGAGGGGTAGACGATCGGAGCGGGAGCGGTCATGCCTCGAGCCTAAACGCCGGCATCGACGTCGTCAGGGCACCGGCACGGCCGCGATCAGTGCGGCGATTCCACGAAGCTGCGCAGACTCGGGCGCCAGTGCTGCGCGACGTAGCGGACCGCCTCATCGACTCCGAACGAGCGCGTCGAGTTGCCCACCCGCACCCACAGATCGGTCGATCCGCCCTGCGCGACGAAGACCGGCTCGCCGGCCCGGGGGCACCGCACGGCGCACACCGAACGCCCGTCGACCTCGGCGAAGCGGATCGTGGGCAGCGCCGCCGCATTCTTGCCGAGCGAGGTCGACAGCATGTCGCGCAGCCACAGCTCGAACCGGTCGGCGTCGGGCGTGCGCAGCGTCGCGTAGTCGCGGTCGAGGCCGATCGCGTGCCCCGCGTCGTCGACGCCGATGACGAGGGTGCCGCCGTCGCTGTTGAGGAAGGCGGCGACCGTCTTGGCGACGACGGCCTCCATCCGGGCATCCTTCTTGTCTTCGCGGACGTTCCAGCGGGCCGTCTCTTTGAACTCCACCCGATCGGACTCGCCCGCGCGCAGAAGCGCCGCCACGTCGATGTCGCCGCGCGCACCGCGCACGAGGGCGGCGACGGCGGCCACGATGAAGCTGAGACCGACGCTGCATCCGAAGACGATGAGCACGGTCGTGGTCATCCACAGCCGCTGGCCCACGAGGAAGAGCCCTGCCACGAGCAGCCCGACGCTCATCCCGAGCACGGCGGTGATGGTGAGCGTCGGTGTCGACAGCGCGATGCGGCGACCGAACAGCAGCCGGATTCCGCGTGCGATCAGATACGACAGCAGCAGGACGACCGGCAGGGCGACCGAGAAGTCGACGAGAGTGGGACTCGCGGGCACGGCGATCCTCAGCGCAGCGCGCCGACGGAGGCCAGGGCCTGGCGCACGAGTGTCGACCGGCCGCCCTCCATCTCGGCGGCGAGCGCATCGGAGGACGCCTCCTCGGGCGACATCCAGGTCACCTCGAGAGCGTCCTGGCGCGGTTCGCACGTGCCGGTGACGGGCACCACGAATGCCAGCGAGACGGCGTGCTGACGGTCGTCGTGGAACGCCGTGACGCCCGGCAGCGGAAAGTACTCGGCGACGGTGAACGGCACCGGCTGCGGCGGCAGCAGCGGGAAGGCCATCGGGCCGAGATCGTTCTCGAGGTGGCGGAACAGCGCGTCGCGCACGGTCTCGCCGTAGCGCACGCGCCCCGAGACGATCGATCGGGTGATCTCCCCCAGCGGGGTGGCGCGCAGCAGCACGCCGATCTGGGTGACCTGTCCCATGCCGTCGATGCGCACGGGCACGGCCTCGACGTAGAGGATCGGCAGTCGCCGGCGCGCTTCGGCGAGTTCGATGTCGGTGAGCCAGCCCGGATTGGCGGCGTTGCCGGGAGCGGGCGACCCGAAGGACCCGTCGCCGAGGGGATGCCCCGAGCGTCCCGCACCGATGCCCGCGAGGGGATCGCGCGGGGTCCCGTCGTCGTCGCGCTCGTTCGGGTCGGGGTCGGGGGTTCGGACGGCCATGTCTCTTGTATACCCCGTCCCGGCCCGACGCCGCGTCCTGTCGGGGGTGGATGCCAGGATGGGGGCATGGGCGAGAACACGGTCTCCGACGGCGTCCCCCGCATCGATGACGAGGCGGTGCAGTGGTCGGCGCCTCCCGAGGAGCGCGCCGGCCGTCCGCTCCTCGTCCTTCTGCACGGCTACGGCTCGCACGAGGGCGACCTCTTCGCCCTCGCACCCCATCTGCCGAAGGAGTTCGTCGTGGCCGCGGTGCGCGCGCCGCTCACGCCGCCGTTCCCGGCACCCGGATGGTCGTGGTTCCCTATCGAGGGTCTGCAGGCGCGCGACGCCCGCGCGATCACCGCGTCGGCGACGGTACTGCTCGACTGGCTGGACCGCTCGGTCGACCCGGCGACACCGGTGGGACTGCTCGGCTTCTCACAGGGCGCGGTGATCGGCCTGCAGGCCCTGCGCCTGCGCCCCGAGCGCATCGGGTTCGTCGTCGCCCTGGCCGGCTTCGTCGCCGACGGCACCCTGCCGACGGACGCGGCGCTCGCGGCCCGGCGCCCGCCGGTGTTCTGGGGGCGAGGGTCGCGCGACGAGGTCATCCCCGCCGACCGCATCGCGCACAGCACCGAGTGGCTGCCCGGCTTCGTCGATCTCAGCGGTCGGGTCTATCCGGGCCTCACCCACAGCGTCTCTCAGGACGAACTCGACGACGTCGTCGTCTTCCTCCGCGCCCGCCTCGCGGAGTCCGCCCGCTGACACCGACCCCCGCGTGCGTCCAGGCGACCGCCGCGGCATCCTATCGGCCCGCGTTCGCCCGGCGCGAGATCCGGGAGCGATGTCGGCGGCCCGCGCGAAGATGGACCGATGGCTGACGTGCTCGAGCGGTTCGGTCCTGCGACGCAGGACTGGTTCCGCGGCGCGTTCGCCCAGCCGACGACGGCGCAGGCGGGAGCGTGGGAGGCGATCTCGCACGGCCGCCACGCGCTGGTGGTCGCGCCCACAGGCTCGGGCAAGACCCTCTCGGCGTTCCTCTGGGCGATCGACAGGGTGTTCCGTGAGAAGCCGGTCGCCCCGCCCGCGGGCGACGGCGACGAGCGCGCACCGCGGCGGCGGGCCGCGAAGAAGCCGACGGATGCCCCCGCCACTCGCATCCTCTACGTGTCGCCCCTCAAGGCGCTCGGAGTCGACGTGGAGCGGAACCTCCGGTCGCCGCTCGTCGGCATCCGCCAGTCGGCGCGGCGGCTCGGTCTCGCCGTTCCGGAGGTCACGGTCGGTGTGCGCTCGGGTGACACGACCTCTGCCGACCGGCGCCGGCTGCTCACCGATCCGCCCGACATCCTCATCACGACGCCGGAGTCGCTCTACCTGATGCTGACGAGTCAGGCATCCGAGACCCTGCGGGGCGTGCACACCGTGATCGTCGACGAGGTGCACGCCGTGGCCGCGACCAAGCGCGGCGCACACCTGGCGGTCAGCCTCGAACGCCTCGACGCCCTGCTCGACGCCCCGGCCCAGCGCATCGGGCTGTCGGCGACCGTACGGCCGATCGACGAGGTGGCACGTTTTCTCGGCGGATCTGCCCCGGTCGAGATCGTCGCGCCGCGGGCCACCAAGGCGTTCGACCTGTCGGTGGTCGTGCCGATCGACGACATGCTGCACCCGCCGCCTCCGCCGCGCTCCGACGAGCCGCCGTCGACCTCCGATGCCGCAGGGGGCGACGCCGGCGATGCGGGCGACGGCGACTGGTTCTCGACGCCCGCGCAGCCCGAGATCACCGGGTCGGTCTGGCCCCACGTCGAAGAGGCGATCGTCGACCGGGTGCTCGCCCACCGGTCCACGATCGTGTTCGCCAATTCGCGGCGTCTGGCAGAACGACTGACGGGGCGACTGAACGAGATCTACACCGAACGGCTCGACCCGGCCGCGGGCGCCGCGAGCGCTCCCGGCGGCGCGAAGCCGCCCGCCGCGATGATGGCGCAGGCGGGCGCCTCGTCGGGGGCCGAACCCGTGCTGGCGAAGGCCCACCACGGGTCGGTGTCGAAGGAGCAGCGCGCCCAGGTCGAGGACGAGCTGAAGAGCGGCGCGCTGCGGTGCGTCGTCGCGACGAGTTCGCTCGAGCTCGGCATCGACATGGGCGCGGTCGACCTCGTCATCCAGGTCGAGGCTCCGCCGTCTGCGGCATCCGGCCTGCAGCGCGTCGGCCGCGCCGGCCACCAGGTCGGCGAGGTCAGCCGCGCCGCCCTGTTCCCCAAGCACCGCGGCGACGTGTTGCACACCGCCGTCGTGACCGAGCGCATGCTCGCCGGTCGCATCGAGGCGATCTCTGTGCCGAGCAATCCGCTCGACATCCTCGCTCAGCAGACGATCGCCGCCTGCGCGACGGGCGCCCTCGACGTGGAGACCTGGTTCGAGACGGTCCGCCGGTCTGCACCCTTCCGCACGCTGCCCCGATCGGCCTACGAGGCGACCCTCGATCTGCTCGCCGGCAAGTACCCCTCTGACGAGTTCGCCGAGCTGCGGCCCCGCGTCGTCTGGGACCGCGACCACGGCACGCTCGCGGGGCGCCCCGGCGCGCAGCGCGTCGCCGTCACGAGCGGCGGCACGATCCCCGACCGGGGGCTGTTCGGCGTGTTCGTCGCCGGCGAGACCCGCAACGCCCGCGTCGGCGAGCTCGATGAGGAGATGGTCTACGAGTCGCGCGTCGGCGACGTGTTCACCCTCGGCACCACGTCGTGGCGCATCGCCGAGATCACCCACGACCGGGTCAACGTGCTGCCCGCCTTCGGCCAGCCCGGCAAGCTGCCGTTCTGGCACGGCGACGGTCTCGGCCGCCCCGCAGAGCTCGGCGAGGCCCTCGGCGCGTTCTCGCGCGAGATCGCCGGCGCGGCGCCCGAGAAGGCCACGGCGCGGCTGCGCGACTCGGGACTCGACGACAACGCGATCGGCAACCTGCTCTCCTACCTCGCCGAGCAGAAGGAGGCCACCGGCACCCTTCCGACCGACAGAACGCTGACGGTGGAGCGTTCCCGCGACGAGGTCGGCGATTGGCGGATCATCCTGCATTCCCCGTACGGCATGCACGTCCACTCGCCGTGGGCGCTGGCCGTGAACGCGCGGGTGCGCGAGCGCCTGGGCGTCGAGGGGTCGGCGGTCGCGAGCGACGACGGGATCATCGTGCGCGTCCCGGATGCCGAGGCCGAGCCCCCCGGCGCGGAGCTGTTCGTCTTCGAACCCGACGAGCTCGAACAGATCGTGACCGACGAGGTCGGCGGGTCGGCGCTGTTCGCCTCGCGGTTCCGCGAGTGCGCGGCACGCGCGCTGCTGCTCCCCCGCCTCAACCCGAACAAGCGGTCACCGCTCTGGCAGCAGCGGCAGAAGTCGGCCCAGCTGCTCGAGGTCGCGAAGAACCATCCGACGTTCCCGATCATCCTCGAGACGCTCCGCGAAGTGCTGCAGGACGTCTACGACCTGCCGGCGCTGCTGCGGCTCGCGCGCTCGATCGGCGATCGGCGCATCCGGCTCGTCGAGACGACCACGACGCAGCCCTCGCCGTTCGCGCGCGACCTGCTGTTCGGCTACGTCGGCGCCTTCATGTACGAGGGGGATTCCCCCCTCGCCGAGCGCCGCGCGGCCGCCCTGTCGGTCGACCCGGCGCTGCTGTCGGAGCTGCTCGGCAAGGTCGAGATGCGAGAGCTGCTCGACCCCGGCGTCATTGCGCAGTTCGAGGCCGAGGCGCAGCGTCTGTCCCCGGATCGGCGGGCCCGCGGCGTCGAGGGCATCGCCGATCTGCTGCGGCTGCTCGGACCCCTGAGCGTCGACGAGGTGGCCGAACGCCTCGATCCGGCGAGTACCGACGCCTCCCCCACCGACGAGCCGGGCGCACGGGCATCCGCCGATGCGGCGACCGCCGGGGCACTTCTCGACGGGCTCGTCGACGCCCGCCGTGCGATTCCCGTGGCCATGGCCGGGGCGCACCGGTTCGCAGCGATCGAGGACGCCGGCCGCCTGCGTGACGCCCTCGGGCTCGCTCTGCCCGTCGGCATCCCGAATGCGTTCCTCGAACCGTTCGCCGATCCGCTCGCCGACCTCGTGGCACGGCATGCGCGCACCCACGGGCCGTTCCGCACGACGGATGTCGCGACCCGGCTCGGGATCGGCGTCGCCGTCGCCCGCCAGGCACTGCAACGACTCGAATCGCAGGGACGGCTCTCGAGCGGGTTCTTCCTGCCCGGCCCGTCCGCACCGCCGCAGGCGGGCGCGGCGTCCGACGCGGGCGGCGACGCGGAGTGGTGTGACACCGAAGTCCTGCGCCGTCTGCGGCTGCGGTCGCTCGCGGCGATCCGCGGCACGGTCGAACCCGTGTCGCCCGACGCCTTTGCACGCTTCCTGCCGTCGTGGCAGCACGTCTCGGGCTCGGCAGGAGGCCGCCCCCTCGATGGCGTCGACGGCGTGCTCGCCGTCGTCGAACAGCTCGCCGGTGTGCCGCTGCCGGCGAGTTCCTGGGAGTCGCTGGTGCTGCCCTCGCGCGTCCGCGACTACAGCTCGACGATGCTCGACGAACTGACGGCGACGGGCGAGGTGCTGTGGTCGGGGCACGGATCGCTCCCCGGGCGCGACGGCTGGATCGCGCTGCATCCCGCCGACACCGTCGCGCTCACGATCGCGACGGCACAGACTCCCGCCGACCGCGACGGCGACGTGTCTGCCACGACTGCGCTCGAACAGCGCATCGTCGACGTGCTGGCGGGCGGAGGCGCATTCTTCGCCGGGCAGCTGGCCGGCATGGTCGGCGCCGAGAGCGAGCAGTCGGTCGTCGAGGCGCTGTGGAACCTCACCTGGACTGCCCGCGTCACCAACGACACGTTCGCTCCGATCCGCTCGTTGCTCGGCGGCGGCTCGCAGGCCCACCGCACCGTGCGCCGGGCGCCGCGCGCCCGGATGTTCCGTGGCTCGCCGCTCGCCGGTGTGCGTACGACCGGGGCCGCCCCGGCCCCGCGCCCCCCGCTCATCGGCGGCCGATGGTCGCTGCTGCCCCCGGCCGGCACCGACGGCGCGCTGCGGACGGCCGCCGCGGCGAGCCTGCTGCTCGAGCGATACGGCGTCGTCACGCGCGGCAGCGTGCAGAACGAGGGGATGCCCGGCGGATTCGCCCAGGCCTACCGCACCCTGGCGGGGTTCGAAGACGCCGGCCACACGCGCCGCGGCTACTTCGTCGAGAAGCTCGGCGCGGCCCAGTTCGCGGTCTCCGCGACGGTCGACCGGCTGCGCGAGTACGCCGCGCTCCCCGATCCGGCGCCCCGCATCGCGGTCACGCTCGCGGCGACGGATCCCGCGAACCCCTACGGCGCCGCGCTCGGCTGGCCGGCGCTCGAGGGCGTCGCGCACCGGCCCGGTCGCAAGGCGGGAGGCCTGGTGACCCTGGTCGACGGCGCGCTCGTGCTCTACCTCGAGCGCGGCGGGCGCTCCGCGCTGGTCTTCACCGACGACGACGAGGTGCTCGCCGCCGCCGCCCGCAGCCTCGTCGAGACGGCCCGATCGCGCCGCCTCGACACGCTCACCGTCGAGCAGGTCTCGGGAGCCTTCGTCTACGGCACCCCGGCCGGTCGCGCACTGCTCGGCGCCGGCTTCGTGGAATCCAGCAAGGGCCTCACCCTGCGGCGGCAGCGATGAGACCGCCGAGCGGAGCGGGGTCGACCTATGGCTGAGATGCGGACGGGGTCGAGGGATGCCTGAAGGCGACACCGTCTTCCGTGCGGCGCGGCGATTGCATGAGGCTCTCGCCGGCCACGAGGTGACGCGGTTCGACCTCCGGGTGCCGCGCCACGCCACCGCCGATCTCACCGGCGAGATCGTGCACGAGGTGACAGCGCGGGGAAAGCACCTGCTGATGCGGATCGGTGAGTACACGCTGCACTCGCATCTGAAGATGGAGGGCCGCTGGCTTCTCTTCCGGCCGGGCGAGGCGTGGCGCTCCCCCGCCCACCAGGCGCGGGCGATCGTCGGCACAGCGCAGGCCGTCGCGGTCGGCTTCGAGATCGCGATGGTCGATCTCGTGCCGACCTCCGATGAGGACCAGCTGGTCGGCCACCTCGGTCCCGATCTTCTGGGCCCGGACTGGGATGCTGCCGAGGCCGCACGCCGGGTGGCATCCGACCCGCGCGCCGTCCACGTCGCGATCCTCGACCAGCGCAATCTCGCCGGACTCGGCAACGAGTACGCCAACGAGCTGCTGTTCGTCCGGGGCATCCTGCCGACGCGTCCCGCGACAGAAGTGGATGCCGTGGGCCTAGTCGACACCGCGTCGCGGATGATCCGGGCCAACCGCGACCGGAACGGACGCACGTTCACCGGTGACAGCCGCCCCGGGCGGCAGAACTGGGTCTACCGACGCGAACGGCGGTCGTGCCGCCGCTGCGGCACCCCCATCCGTCGCACCGAGTTGGGGGCCTCCGAGACGAGCGAGCGCATCGTGTTCTGGTGCCCGCGCTGCCAGACCTGACCCCCCCGGCTGCGGCCTCAGTGGCCGAGGTATCGGCCGGGTCGATGGTTGAGTGCGAGCACCAGGTTCAGCAGCACCGCGCCGAGTGCGCTCATCACGACGCCCGTCCACGGGATCACGGCGAGCGCGCACAGGATGATGAGCACGTCGAAGATCATCATCGTCCAGCCCGCCCGGAAGCCCGTGCGGTCCTGCACCTCGAGCCCGATGATGTTGACGCCTCCGACGCTCGCGCGGTGTCGGAACAGGATCAGCACGCCGACGCCGGCGAGCAGGTTCCCCGTCAGGGTGCCGTACCAGGGTTCGATCGTCGCGATCGGGAACAGGGCGTCGTGCACCAGCGCCCAGCCCGAGACGAGCCCGACGCACAGGATGGTGCGGAGCGTGAAGTCCCACCCGCGACGCCAGACGGCGAGGAGGGCGAACGGCACGTTGATCGCCAGGAACAGCACCCAGAACGGCCAGCCGGTGGCGTAGCCGAGCAGCAGCGAGAGTCCGGCGGTGCCTCCGGTGACCGCGTGCGCGGCGTGGAGCACGTGCAATCCGAGCGAGGTGAGGAACGTCCCGGTGCCGATCCCGAGGATGTCCTCGACGATGGAGTGCTCCTGGGCTTTGGCGTCGAACACGAGCGACGGCGCGGTGGCGGGGTCTGGCCTTCTGCCCGTCGCGAACTCATCGGCATCGTCGACGGGGGCGCCTGACGCCTCGGGCGGGGTGGGGGGCATGGCATCCATCATCGCAAGCGCGGCGGCACGGACGGCCTGCCACGACGCCGGGAATGATCCGCGGACGGAGATCGTTGACACGGTCAGGAGGACTTCAGTGGGCAAGAACTACGTCGACATCGAAGACGATCAGGGCCGGACGCTCCGTTACCGCAAGCACGTGAACGGGCGAGGCCTGATCGCCAACGGCGCCAAGGTGCATGCGAGCGCGCTCGTCGAGGCGGGCGCCTACATCGAGCCGGGTGTGCAGATCGCGGCCGGTGCGCACATCGGCCGCGGCGTCTGGATCGAGCCCGACGCCGTCATCGGCCCCGACGCCGAGATCGCTCCGCACGCGCACATCGGATCGGGCGCGGCGATCGGCTCCGGCGCGAAGATCGGTGTGCGCGCCGTCGTGGGTGCGCGCGCACGCGTCGCCGGCGGCTCTCTGATCGGCGACGACATCCAGATCGCCGACGGCGAGCAGGTGGCCACCGACCAGCGCGGACTGCGGCTCGCGGCCTGATCATCGGCGCATCACCGACGGCTGGTCGGCCCCTCGGGAGCGGCGCCCGCCCGGCGGTCGGCGTCTGTGCTCTGTCCTTCGAGCAGGCGCGCCCCCAGGCATCCCGTGCGACCGGCGCCCGACCGGATTCGGCGACCCGCGCGCGCTGAGCGCGCGGATGGCGGGGCACGGCGGGTGCGGGTCCGGTGCGCCGGTACGCTGGCCTCATGGCCACGACGGGCGGACGCGGCGCGCGCGGCGCGGGTGCGGGGCGCGCCCGTCGGCATACCGGCAGCTCGGGCGCTCCGGTCAAAGGAGGCGCACGCGGAGGCACAGCCTCGAAGCCGACGAAGCCCGCGAAGCCCTCCTCGACGAGAGGCGCCTCGTCGGCGAGAACCTCCGCCGCACCTGCCCTGCCCGCCGGACCCTTCCGCCTCGGCGCGATCGAGGGCGCCACGCCCGGCAAATGGATCGACGTGTGGAAGGAGCGCCACCCCGACATCGCCCTCGAACTGGTGGCTCTGGGGATGGCCGATCAGCGCTCTGCGCTGCGTGCACCGCAGGCATCCGACGCCGGCCACGCCGCCCGCGACAGCGTCGACGCCGCGCTCGTGCGCCTGCCGATCGAGCGCAGCGGCCTGCATGTCATCCCGCTGTACGACGAGGTGGCGGTCGTCGTGTGCGCGGCGGACTCCCACCTGACCGCTGCCGATGAGCTGACCTTCGACGACCTCGTCGGCGAGATCGTCATCGTGCCCCGTGACGCACCACTCGCGGTCGAGGTGCCCGGTACCCTCGCGCCGCGGTTCGATCCGCCCGCGGGCGTCGGCGAGGCGATCGCGACCGTCGCGGCCGGGGTCGGCGTCGTGATCGTGCCCATGTCGCTCGCGCGACTGCACCACCGGAAGGACGTCGCGCACCGGCCGCTCGTGGACGGCCCGCTCTCGCCCGTGGCCCTCGCCTGGCGCGACGACGGCGAGACGCCCCCGCTCGTCGACGCGTTCATCGGGATCGTCCGGGGCCGCACGGCCAACTCGTCCCGCTGACGCATCTCGTCACACCCGCCGTCGCGGTGTCACACACCCGACGTCGAGGCGACGCCCCGACGTAGAATCGTCGCCATGGCTCCGCTCGTCTATCTCTGCGCCCGCCCCCAAGCGGGTGCCGCCGAGGCCGAGTACGAGTCGTTCCGCGCCGCGATGCGACTCGACGAGGCCGCGCTCGAGCGCTGGGATCTCGTGCGTGACCCGCTGCCCGACGACTTTGCGTCGCGCTGGCGCGGAGCCGTCGTCGGCGGCAGCCCGTTCAACGTCAGCGACCCCGAGTCGAGCAAGACCGACGCACAGCGCCGCGTCGAGGACGGCCTCGCCCGTCTCGCCGCGGCCGCGGCCGCCGGAGAGACCGCAGCGCTCTTCACCTGCTACGGGATCGGCGTCGCCACCCGTGTGCTGGGCGGCGACGTGACGCGCGCGTACCCCGAAGACACCGGCCCGACCGTCGTCACCCTCACCGACGAGGGGCGCCGCGACCCGCTGTTCGGGCCCCTCGCACAGTCGTTCACCGCGCTGACCGCGCATAAAGAGGGCACGGGAACGCTGCCCGACGGGGCGGTGCTGCTCGCCGAGAACGACGGATGCCCCGTGCAGGCATACCGGGTCGGAACGACGCTCTACGCGACGCAGTTCCACCCCGAGCCGACGGGTCGCGCCTTCACGGAACGCATGGCCGTCTATCGCGACGACGGCTACTTCGCCGCCGGCGACTACGACGCGATCGCCGCCCAGGTGCTGGCCGCGTCGCTCAGCGAGCCTCCGCGCATCCTGCGCGCGTTCGCCACCGCGTTCTGAGGCCGCGCCTCGGCTCGGCTCGGCTCGGGAAACCATCTCCCGCACGAGAAACACTGCAAGCCCTGGTTTCTCGACACGAATCTGGTTTCTCACCCCAGGCGTCCGCCGCGCGCCGCTGCCGCCGCGCGCCCTGACACGGCGCGCTGCAACTGCTGCCGCTGCCGCTGCCGCTGCCGCTGCCGAGAAACCATCTGCAGCGCGAGAAACACCGCAAGCCCTGGTTTCTCGACACGAATCTGGTTTCTCACCCCAGGCGTCCGCCGCGCGCCGCTGCCGCCGCGCGCCCTGACACGGCGCGCTGCAACTGCTGCCGCTGCCGCTGCCGCTGCCGCTGCCGCTGCCGCTGCCGCTGCCGAGAAACCATCTGCAGCGCGAGAAACACCGCAAGCCCTGGTTTCTCGACACGAATCTGGTTTCTCGCCCCAGGCATCCGCCACCGCCGCGCTACTGCCACGACGCGCCCTGCCACGGCGCGCTGCAGTCGTTGCTGCCGCCGCCGTCGCTGAGAAAGCATCTCCCGCGCGAGAAACACCCCTAGCCCTAGTTTCTCGACCCGAGTCTGGTTTCTCACCACCAGGCATCCGCTACGGCGCGCTGCAGTCGTTGCTGCCACTGCTGCCGCCCCTGTCCCTGCCCCTGCCGCTGCTGCCGCTGCCGCCGCCGCCGAGAATCCATCTCGAGCACAAGAAACACCCCCAGCCGCGGTTTCTCGACACGAATCTGGTTTCTCACGGACGCCGTGTCGCCGCGACGCAGCACGCCGCGACGCCGCACGCCGCAGCGCGCAGCGCGAGGGGCGGATGCCAGGGTCAGTCGCCGATGGCGCCGGCGACCGTGCGGCGGCGCACCATCGCCAGCGCGGCAGACAACAGGATCACGGCGGCCACGATGAACGCCGTGGCTCCGACGGCGGGCGCATGCGGCTCGCCCGAGGTGCGGGCGGCGCCAATCCAGACGAGACCCCACGCCATGGCGAGGGCGGGGGCGATCCGTCCACCCGCACCGACGACCAGCGCGACCCCGATGAGACCCACGACCACCAGAACGCCGATCGCCCAGGCGGTCTGCGCCGCCTCGCCGGGCGCGGGGACCACCTCGGCACCCAGCCACGCCGCGATGTTCGCGACGGTGGCGAGAGCCACCCAGCCCAGGTGGATGCCGACAGTGCCGTCGAGCAGCAGGCGATCCATCCAGCGCTCGGCCGGCGAGAGCACGAGCCGACGCATCGTGATGCACAGGGCGACGAGGAGCGCCACGATCGCCACCACGGTCGCGAGAAGGTTCAGATACTGCGCGGCGAGGAGCCATCCACCGTTGAGCACGGCGGTGAGGGCGACCCACCAGCCGACCGTCCGCTGCCGCTCGCGCGTGCGCTCGCCGGGCAGGGCCTGCCAGATCGCGTACGCGATCATCAAGAGGTAGACGACCGACCAGATCGAGAACGCCTGGGTCGCCGGGGCGAGCGCCGTGGCATCCGCGGCGAGCGCGCCGTTCTGCAGGTCGCGCACATTCGTGCCGCCGAACAGTCCCACCCCGAACATCGCGGCGATGATCATGAAGACGACGGCCGAGATCACGACGATCTGACGGGCGAGGTCGGTCACGCGAGCAGGGCGATCGGCCGGCGGATGGAGATCGGCCTCGGGGCGGGGGGATGAGGTCATGCCATCGACGGTATGCGTTCCACGGCGCCGATGGCAGTCCCTTGACAGGCGACGGACCCGGTCACTCGGCGGTGTTCTCCGCGTATCGACGAGTCATACGCGAGGATGCCGCCGGCCCCACCACTCCGGCGGATTCAGGCGTCAGCACGAAGGCACCCTCGGGCACGGGCGTCCCGTCGGCCGCGCCCGTCGAGATCCAGACCTCATCGCCAGGCCCTGACTCGATCGTCCACGGGGCATCCGACAGATTGACGTACACCGTCGCGGCCGCGCGGTGCAGGATCCACCGGCCGGGCCCGACGTTTTCGGCGCCGTGGCCGGTTCGATCCGAGTCGGTGAGCTCGGGGTGCTCCCGCCGCAGCCTCGCAAGCCCCCGGTAGAGCGACAGCAGCCGCGCATGGTCGCCCTGCTCCGCCTCGGCCCAGTCGAGTTTCGAGCGCTCGAACGTGGCCGGATCGTTCGGATCGGGGACGAGCGCCGGATCCCACCCCATGCGGGCGAACTCGGCGGTGCGCCCTCGACGGGTCGCCTCGGCGAGCTCGGGCTCGGGGTGCGAGGTGAAGAACTGCCAGGGGGTGGATGCCCCCCACTCCTCCCCCATGAACAGCATGGGCGTGCCCGGCGCGGTCATCGTGAGCACTGCCGCCACCGCGAGGCGCTCGAACGACAGCGACTGGCTGAGCCGGTCGCCCGCCGCACGGTTGCCGACCTGGTCGTGGTCCTGGGCGAACTCGACGAATCGCCACGACGGGGCGTCGAGCGAAACCGGAGCGCCCCAGTCCTCCTCCCGGAACGACGAGTAGGTGCCGTCGTGGAAGAAGCCGCCGCGCCAGGTCTTGGGCAGCGCCTCGGGGTCGGCGAAATCGGAGTAGTACCCCGCGGTCTCGCCGGTGAGGGCGACGTGGGCGGCGTGGTGCCAGTCATCCACCCACTGCGCATGGATGCCATAGCCGCCCTCCGCGCGCGGCGTGATCATCACGGGGTCGTTGAGGTCGCTCTCGGCGATCAGGGTGAGAGGTCGGCCGACCTGTTCGGCCAGCGCATCGACGCGTGCGGAGAGCTCGGCGAGGATGTGCACGGGAGTGCCGTCCGACTCGTGCAGGGCGTGCACGGCATCCAGCCGCAACCCGTCGACGTGGAAGTCGCGCAACCACATCAGGGCGTTGTCCACGATGTAGTCGCGCACCGCGCGTTCGTCGAGGTTGACGCTCGCACCCCAGGTGTTTCCGGGACCTTCGCGCAGGTACGGCCCGAACTCGGGAAGGTAGTTGCCCGACGGCCCGAGGTGGTTGTAGACGACGTCCTGGATGACCGCGAGGCCAGCCGCATGCGCGGCGTCGACAAACCGGCGGTAGGCCTCGGGTCCGCCGTATTCCTCCTGCACGGCGTACCAGAGCACGCCGTCGTAGCCCCAGTTGTGGGTGCCGTTGAACGCGTTGACCGGCAGGAGTTCGACGTGGGTGACGCCGAGATCGACCAGATACGCGAGCCTGCCCGCCGCCGCGTCGAGCGTGCCCTCGGGCGTGAACGTGCCGACGTGCAGCTCGTAGATCAGCCCGCCGTCGAGGCGGCGCCCGCTCCAGCCCCCGTCGGTCCAGACGAAGGATGCCGGGTCGTCCGCCGCCGACAGCTCGTGCACTCCGCGGGGCTGACGGCGGGACCGCGGGTCGGGGCGGGCGACATCGGCGTCGCCCAGCACGAACCCGTACTCCTCGCCGGGCTCCGGTGAGGCATCCGACCGCCACCACCCCGCGTCCGTGGCGACGAGCTCGACATCGTCGCGCCCCGGCCGCCGCAGTCGCACCCGTTCGGCCTTCGGAGCCCACACCTCGATCGTCATGGCACCATCCTGCCCCGGTCGCGGGCGGGGTCGAGCCCCCTTGCGCGCGCCGCGGCCTCCACGTACGGGCGTGTGGCGTCCGGGGAACGTGGCGTCCGGGGCGTGGCGTCACTGGGCACCGTGGGATCGCATCCGGGCCGTGGCATCCCGCACGTGGCATCTGGGCCGTGGCATCCCGTGACGTGCCAGCTTCCCTCAGCGACCCGGCGCTCCCTCACGAACTCCGCAGAATGTCACGAAGTCCGCACACGAACGCCCGGATGCCTGCGGAGTACGCGACGATCTGCGGAGTTCCTGCGCGTGCCGCCGCACGCCGCGGCCCACGGGCTCTTGCCACCCCTGGCATCCACCACCGACCGCACGCCTCGGCGGCGTCGCACCCCAGCAACCCGGCCAACGTCTCCAACTCCGCAGAATGTCACGAACTCCGCACCCGAACGCCCGGATGCCTGCGGAGTACGCCACCATCTGCGGAGTTCGTCGACGTCGCACGATCGCACGGCGCGCGCCGCGCGGCGCGCCCGCGTCACCCCTCCCAGCGGGAGGGGCCCCCGGATGCCGCGAACTCCGCCGCGGCAGCGGCGCGCAGCTCGGGGTCGGCGACGTAGGCGACAGCCGTCGCGGCGAGGGCGGCGGCGGCATCCACCAGCGCGTCGATCGCGGCGGGCAGCACCGTGAGGTTGGCGAAGGCCGCGTTGTGCGGGAAGACGTCGTCGGGGCCGCCGAGCCCGAGCGAGGGGTGGATCGAGGGCACGAGCCGGCTGACGTTGCCCATGTCGGTGGAGGGTCCCCCCTGCGGCGGCGCGGCCGGCGGCGGGATCTCGTGGCCGCGCTCGGCGAACGCCTCGGTCCAGCGCGAGGTCAGCGCCGTGTTGGTCTGCAACGGCAGGTACGGGGGCACGGGGTCGACGTCGATCTCGGCGCGGGTGCCGGTGGCGAGCGCCGCACCCTCGAGCACTGCGACGACCCGGTCGGTGAGCTCGCGCAGCGCCGGAACGTCGGCCGAGCGCACGTAGAACAGGGCCGACGCGCGCTCCGGGACGATGTTGGGCGCCGCGCCGCCGTCGGTGATGATCCCGTGCAGGCGGTCGGTCGGCAGGATGTGCTGACGCAGCTGCGCGACGCTCTGGTACGCCGTGACGACGCCGTCGAGCGCGTTGCGGCCGAGCCATGGCGCGCCGGCGGCGTGCGCCGCGCGGCCATGGAAGGTGACGGCGACCCGCCGCACCCCGCTCGTGCGCTGCCCGAGCACGGAGCTCGTGCCCGATCCGCTCGAGGGGTGGACCATGCCCGCGGCGTCCACGTCGTCGAAGCCTCCGGCGCGGATGATGAGCTCCTTGCCGCCGCCGTTCTCCTCAGCGGGGGTGCCGATCAGCGACAGCCTGCCGCCGAGGCGAGCGACGACCGGCGCCGCCGCGAGGAACGCACCGACCGCGACCGCAGCGATGATGTTGTGCCCGCACGCATGACCGATCCCCGGCAGCGCGTCGTACTCCGCGATGATCGCGAAGTGCGGGGCGGATGCCGCGACGCCCGCACCGGGGTCGCTCGCGCCGCTCGCATCGCCGACCGCCGCTCCGGCGACGGCGCGCAGGGCGGTGTCGAGCCCGAAGGCTCCGACCTCGGCATCCACCCCGTGCGCGGCGAGCAGCGCCGCGATCCGGGCGACCGAGGCGTGCTCCTCGAAGCCGATCTCGGGCTCGTCGTACAGCTCACGCGCGAGGCGGGCGAGCTCGGGGCGCAGCCGCTCGACGGCGGCGGCGAGCTCGGCGTCGCCCGGCAGGGCCGGCGCCGCGCCCGCGGCCGAGGGCACGTCGGTGCTCACAGCTCGACGAGGTCGCCGGTGGCCGTGCGGAGCGTCAGTCGGAAGCCCGGCTCGTCGCCGACGACGACCTCGGCCACGCCGTCGTCGAGGTCGTACGCGCCGAGAATCTGCTGCAGCGGCGCGGGGTCGGGCTCAGTGCGCACGAGCGAGACGAGCTCGATCACCGGGATGTCGCTGAGGCCCGGCTGGGGCGTCGTGCCCCAGTCGATGAGGAACGGCACGTCGATGCGCCGGTTCTCACCGCGCGTGAGCCGCCACTCGAGCAGCGTGCAGTCGGGCGTGCGGCGCGACAGGTCGCTGACATCGCCCGGGTCGTAGCCGCCGGCGCGCGCCGTGGCGACGGTCGCCTCGATGTCGGCGGGGTGCACGGCGTACGCCTGCACGCTCGGCCCCGTGAGCGTCGCGATGCCGAAGGTCTCGGGCAGCGCCGGATCGGTGCGCTCGGGGTTGGGGCCGATGAGCTCGATGTACTGCGGTCCGCGCGCGCCGTCGACGGTGAGGGCGACGAGCGCGTTGGCGGTTCCGGTCGGGTGCGCGCCGCCGGGGGCGGCGACGACGCCGGTGCGCTCGGCGAACCAGTCGATGAGGGCCGGAAGATCGGGGCCGGCGATCACGACGTGGTCGAGAAGGGTGGGAATGCTCATGGGGGGGGCGTCCTCGCTATCGGGGCTATCGGGGGGGGATAGGGCTATCGGGTGGAAGAGCGTCGGGCGGGAACCTCGGGTTCGCCGAGCGAGAGCATCAGCCGGTTCGCCCAGTTGAAGAAGGCGGCACCGCCGATGACGTCGACGATCTCGGCGTCACCCAGGCCCGCGGCGCGCAGGCGCGCGATGTCGTCCGGGCCGAAGTCGAGCGGGGTGTCGGCGAGGGCGACGGATGCCGCGACGACCGCGTTCCAGGTCTCGTCGCCGAGGTCGGCGTCGACACCGTCGTCGAGCAGGCGCTGCACGTCGGCCTCGCGCCCGGACTCGCGGGTGGCGGAGGCGGCGTGCACGGACGCGCAGAAGACGCACCCGTTGCGGCGCGACGTCGCGGCAGCCGCGAGCTCGCGCTCGGCACGGCCGATGCCCCCCGCGACGTTGTAGAAGATGTCGAGGTCGGTGAGGGTCCGCGCGTGCAGGGCCTCGGGATCGCGGGCGAGCAGCCGGAAGTACGGCATCTTCGCGCGAGCGGGCTCGATGAGCGCGTCACGCTGGATGCCGGTCAGCTCGTCTTCGGCGACCGGCAGCAGCCACGGCACCCAGCCGAGCCCCTGCTGCGTGAACGCCTCGGGGCGGGCGAGCTCGGGGTACGAGGTGACGATCTCGGTCATATCAGGCTCCCTCGGCGATGGCGGCGATGGCGGGGTCGGCGGCGACGTCAGACACGGGTGCGGCGGCGAGCACGCGCAGCCCCCACGACAGCCGCAGCTGGAAGGTCAGGAAGGCGACGAGCTGCGACAGCGAGACGATGTCGTCGGCGCTCCAGCCCGCGTCGACGAGGGCCTGCAGTGCCTCGGGGCGCGCCTCGCGCGGGCGCACGACGAGCAGGTGCGCGTGCGTGAGGGCGGCGGCGAGGCGGATGCCGAGCGCGTCGGCCGTCTCGGACGCGGGCGCCCACCGCGGGCCGTCCGTCGACTCGTTGTGCAGCCCCGTCTCGCGGTACGCGCCGAAGGGTCCGGGAGCTGCGGCGGAGGCCGCGGCATCCGCCACGACGGTCTCGAGCCCGCCCGCCTCATCGCCGAGCAGGTCGTCGTAGAAGGCGGTGGCGGCCTCGAAGGCGTGCAGACGCGCGACGAAGGCTGCGACGGCGTACCGCTCGGCGAGCGGGAACGTGCCCGGCTCGGCGGGTTCGAGCAGCGCCTCGAAGCTGCGCTGCGCGTTCTCGCGCGCCTGCGCGCGCTGGTCGCGTACGGCGACGAGCGGATCGCCGGGGGCGATGCCCGCGAGTAGGTCGATGATGTCGGCGGCGGTGCTCATGCGTGTCCTTCCGTGGCGGCGCCGGTGACAGCCAGCGGCCGGTGGGCGTTCTGCAGGTCGGCGGCAGCGTCCGGCCCGATGGCGAAGCCGAGGCGCGGGGCGACCTCGTCGGCGAGCAGCTGCAGCGAGCGCAGCGTCAGCTCGTGGGGCGCGGCGATCGAGTGCACCTGGAACGACACGTCGCTCGCCGCGGGCAGGGTCTCGTCGGCGGCGAGCGAGGCGACGACCTCGTCGACGGTGCCGACGTGCGTGTCGGTGATGCGGATCAGCTCGTCGAGCGAGACGCCGTCGGTGTCGATCCGGAACATCGTCTGCGCGAGGTGGCGCAGGCCGTCGCCGGCCAGTTCGAGGGCCCGGGTGCGGTCCTCGGGGTCGACGACCAGCGCCGTGCGCGAGGCGAGCACGCGCGAGGGCGCCCCCTCGGGCAGCGCGGCGCGGTAGGCCTCGATGATCGGCAGCTGCAGCTCGTGCAGCGGCGCGTCGGGGGCGTCCGCCGTGCGCGGCTGGGTGCGCGAGAGCAGCAGCCCGTCGCCGCGCTCGCCGGCCCGCCGTCCACCGTCGACCGAGAACGTCGCCTGCCAGATGCGGGCCGACAGATCGCCCGCGGCGGGGTAGATGCGCGAGTCGGTGCCGCGGATGCCTCGCCCCTCCAGGGCGTCGAGCAGCACCTCGAGGTGCTCGGCGAAGATCTCGCGGCGACGGTCGGACTCGCGCCCGAACGCGGCGAACGACGACGGCGTGCCGCCGGTCGCGAGCCCCAGCTGCACGCGCCCACCGCTCAGCTGATCGAGCACCGTGGCGTCCTCGGCGACCCGCAGCGGGTCGTCGAGGGGCAGGGTGATCACGCCGGTCGCCAGGGCGATGCGGCTCGTGCGTTCGGCCACGGCCGCGAGCAGCACGAACGGCGAGGGCAGGCCGCCCTCGTGCTCGCCGAAGTGGTGCTGCGCGAGCCACGCCGAGGCGAAGCCGCTCTGCTCGGCCTGGACGATCTGCTCGATCGCGAACCGGTACCGGTCGGCGGCGGAGGCCTCTTCGAGCACGCGGCTGAAGAAACCGAGACGGGGGGCGCTCATGCGCGAACCTCTTCCTGGCGGGGGACGGACGGGCGAGACGGCGACTGTTCGCGCAGCGTCGCTCCGGGGATCGCGGCCAGCAGCTCGCGGGTGTACGCGTGCTGCGGGTCGTCGAACACCGCAGCGGCCGTGCCGTGCTCGACCTGACGGCCGCGGCGGAGCACCGAGACGGTGTCGGAGATCTGGCGCACGACGGCGAGGTCGTGCGAGATGAACACGTAGGTGAGGCCGAGCTCGATCTGCAGCCGCGCGAGCAGCCGCAGGATCTGGGCCTGCACCGTGACATCGAGCGCCGAGACGGCCTCGTCGAGCACGACGAGCTCGGGTTCGACGATCAGCGCGCGCGCGATCGCGATCCGCTGCCGCTGCCCGCCGGAGAGCTCCCGCGGATGCCGCGTCGCAATCTCCGGCGGCAGGGCGACGAGCTCCAGCTGGTGGGCGACGCGGTCGTCCCGCTCCGCGCGCGAGCCGATCCCGAAGTTGCGCAGCGGTTCGGCGAGGATGTCGGCGATGCTCTGACGCGGGTCGAGCGAGGCGTACGGGTTCTGGTAGACGAGCTGGGTGCTGCGGTGGAAGGCGCGGCGCGCGCGCCCTCCCGCGAGCGCGGTCACCTCGGTGCCGCCCACACGGATGCTCCCGCTCGTGGGGCGGTTGAAGCCCGCGATCGAGCGCCCGGTCGTGGTCTTGCCCGATCCGGACTCGCCGACGATCGCGTGCGTCGTTCCCCGTGCGACGCTGAACGAGACGTCGTCGACCGCCACGAGGGGCGACCGGCCCGCCCGCGCGAAGCGCTGCGTGAGGCCGGACACCTCGACGAGCGTGTCGCGCGGATCATCGGAGCGCGCGGCATCCGGAGCGGTGCGCTCGACCACACGGGCGAGCGAGGGGGCATCGGCCAGGAGGGTGCGCGTGTAGGGCGACGAGGGAGCCGCGAGCACCTCTGCCGTGGGGCCCGCCTCTTGCACCTGGCCGGAGCGCATCACGACGAGCGCGTCGGAGCGGTCGGCCGCGACGGCGAGGTCGTGCGTGATGAACAGGATGCCGGTGCCCGTCTCGGCACGCAGTTCGTCGAGCAGGTCGAGCACGGTCCGCTGCACGGTGACATCGAGCGCGCTCGTCGGCTCGTCGGCGATGATCAGCTCGGGCTCGAGGGCGAGAGCGGCGGCGATCAGCACCCGCTGACGCATGCCTCCGGACAGCTCATGCGGGTACTGCCGGGCGCGGATCTCGGGATCGTCGATGCCGACGCGGTCCAGCAGATCGATGACCCGCGCGTGGATCTTGGCCCGGTCTCTCCAACCGTGGATGCGCAGGGCCTCGCCCACGCTCCAGCCGATGGTGGCGACGGGGTTGAGGGAGTTCCCCGGATCCTGCGGGATGAGGGCGATGCAGCGACCGCGCAGCCGGCGCCAGTGCCGCTCGGACAGACCGACGAGATCGGTGAGCCCGTCGGTGCGCTCGGCGAGGCGGATGCTGCCCGCGGAGACGTGGCCGTTGGATGCCAGCAGCCCGATGACCGTCTGGGCGACCGTGGTCTTGCCCGACCCCGACTCACCGACGAGGGCCGTGACCGACCCCGCCTCGACGTCGAACGAGACGCCGCGCACGGCATCGACCGGGCCGCGCCGCGTGCGGTACTGGACGGCGAGGTCGCGAATGGACAGCAGCGGTTGCGCGCTCATGCGGAATCGCCTCCTCGAAGGGCCTGGCTGAGACGGTTGGTCGCGAGCACGACGAGCACGACGACGAGACCGGGCAGCACGGTGAGCCACCAGGCGGTGGCGACGTAGTTGCGCCCCTCGGCGATGAGCAGGCCCCACTCGGGCGTGGGCGGCGGCTCACCGTAGCCGAGGAATCCGAGGGTCGAGATCTGCAGGATGGCAGAGCCGAACTGCAGCGCGGCGAGCGCGATCACCGGCGTCAGGGAGTTCGGCAGAATGTGCCGCCACAGCACGCCGAAGAACGTGCCGCCCGAGCCGTAGGCGGCCTCGACGAAGTCGGTCACGCGCACGCTGACGACGCGGGAGCGGGCGAGGCGGGCGAACACCGCGATCGAGGTGACCCCGACCGCGACGGCGGCGCTCGTCGTGCCGAAGCCGAGGAGGATCACGACGCTCAGCGACAGCAGCAGCGCGGGGATCGCCAGCAGCACGTCGACGACGCGCATGAGCGCCTCGTCGACCGCGCCGCCGAGGGCGCCGGCGGCGAGTCCGATCGCGGTGCCGACGACGAGGCCGACGAGCACGGCGATGAGCGCGCCGATGATCGACTGCGACGCCCCGTAGACGACGCGGGCGTAGAGGTCGCGGCCGGTGGCATCCGTGCCGAACCAGTGCTCGGCGCTCGGCGCCTGCAGCGCGGGTGCGACGGTCTCGGTGGGGTCCTGCCCGGTGAACAGCGTGGGGAACAGCGCCCAGAGCAGGGCGATGAGTATCGCGATGGCGGGAAGGACGAAGCCGACGCGGGAGAGAAGGCTCCCCCACCGGATGCGGCGGTCCGCGGTGGGGCCGGCGCCCGGCCCGTCGGCGGCGCCTCCGGCGAGGCCGGCGGTGGTGGCGAGGGCGGTCATCGGTTCTCTCCTCGGGATCCGGCGGGCACGGCGCCCGCGGTGCCCGCGCCGGCCGATGCGCCGACCTCGGCATCCACGAGCTCGTCGACGGCGCGCTCGGCGGCGTCGACCGTCGCCGTGGCGCCCGCACCGGTCGCGCGACGGCGCGAGCCGGTGCGCAGACGCGCGTCGAGAACGGGGTACAGCAGGTCGACGATCAGGTTGATGCCCACGAACGCGACGGTCGAGATCACGACGACCGCCAGCAGCACCGGGGTGTCGCGGTTCGCGACGGCCTGCGCCGTCAGCTGCCCGAGGCCGGCGCGGGCGAACACGGTCTCGGTGACGACTGCACCGCCGACGAGCTCGCCGAAGAGCAGTCCCGCCATGGTGAGGGTCGGCAGCAGCGCGTTGCGGGCGACGCCTCGCCACAGCAGCCACGAGGTGCTCGCACCGCGCGCACGGATGACCGCCACGAACGGCTGCTCGCGCACCTCGTCGATCGAGCGCATGAGCACCTGCGACAGGGGCGCGGCGATCGGGATGGCCAGGGTGATGACCGGCAGGATCAGCGCCTGCACGGGGTTCGCCCCGATCACGGGCACGAGCCCGAGTCGGAACGAGAAGATCTGGATCAGGATGATGCCGATCCAGAACACCGGAAGCGACACGAACAGGGGCGGGATGCCCCGGAAGATCCGCCGCAGCACGCCGCCGGCGCCGTAGGTCGCCGTGAAGGCGATCGTCACCGCGAGGAAGACCGCCAGCACGAGACCGAGCGAGGCGAGGGTCAGGGTCGGCGGCAGCGCTGTCGCGATCAGGTCGGACACGGCGGCGCCGCTGGCGACCGAGTAACCGAAGTCGCCCGTGAGGAAGCCCGCGATGGAGCGGAAGTACTGCACGATGAGCGGCTGGTCGGCCCCCAGCGATTCGCGGATGGCGTCGATCTGCTCGGGGGTCAGCCCGAGCTCGGGGCTGCCGTACCGCGCGATGACGGCATCGCCCGGCAGCGCGGCGAGCAGCAGGTAGGCCGCCGTGTAGGCCAGAGCGAGGACGAGCACCGCCTGGCCCACACGACGAAGGACGTACGACATGGATTCTCCGTGACCCGGTCTTCCGGCCGGCGGGTCAGCCCGCGAGCCAGGTCGAGTAGAACGAGGGGCGTCCGACCGACTCGGTCTCGAAGCCGTGCACCTTGGCGGTGAGGCCGAACACCTGCGGCTCTTCGAAGATCGGCAGGATGTAGGCGTTCTCGGCGAGATACTTCTGTGCCGCCTCGGATGCCGTCTGGCGCTGCGCCGAGGTGGGCTCGGAGGCGACGGCCTGGAGGAGCGCGTCGAGCTGGGGGTCGCCGATCGAGCCGTCGGCCGGGTTGAGGTTCAGCAGCGTGTTGCGGTTCTTGGAGAAGTACTGCGACTTCAGGACGTCGAAGTCCGCGCGGCCGACCATCGAGTGGTACACCTGGATCGTGCTCTGGTCGTTGGAGGCCTTGGTCTGGGCGGCCATGTCTCCGGCGAACAGGTTGACCGTGATGCCGAGCTTGCCCAGCTGCTCCTGGATGAGGGTCACGACCTCCTTGGAACGGGGCTGCGGAAGGGCCTCGTTGAAGGTGAGAGAGAGCTTCTCGCCGTCCTTGGCACGGACGCCGTCCGAACCCAGGGTCCAGCCCGCGGCATCCAGCAGCGACGCCGCCTTCGTGGGGTCGTACGCGTAGTACGAGGACGTGTCGACGTAGCCGAGGGCCGTCTTGGCGAGGGCGCCGGTGGCGAGCGGGTAGTTCTTCGTGAACAGGGTGTCGACGATCTTCTGGCGGTCGATGCCGGCGATGATCGCCTGGCGCACGCGCACGTCGGCCAGACGCTGGTCGCGGAAGCGGAAGCTCAGGCCGTTGTTGACGCCGTTGGTGGCCGCGGCGTGCAGCGACAGCCCGCCCGCGGCGAACTGCGCCTCGTCGGGCGCGGGGATGTTGCGGGCGATGTCGGCCTGGCCGGCGACGACCGTGCCCACGCGCACGCTGTTCTCCGCCGCGACGACGTAGTTGACGCCGGCGAGGTACGCGGCGCCCTGGTGCTTCAGCGACGGCGGCGCCCAGGCGTAGTCCTTGCGCGCCGTGACGCTCGTCTGGGTGCCGATCTGCTCGTCGGAGATGACGAACGGGCCGCTGCCGATGATCTCCTTCGCGTTGCCGGGGCCGAACTTCTCGCTGCTGCGGTCGAGCGTCGCGTCGGAGAGGAGGCCCGAGTTGATCGTCGAGACGGCCTGCGCGAAGCCGGGCGACGGCGCGGTGAAGTGGAAGACCACCGTGTGGTCGCCGGTCACCTCGCCGTGGTCGTAGTTGTTGATCGCCTCGGACACCGGCAGCGCGCGGGCCTTGTCGCCCTTGCCGTACAGGTCGATGTTCTTGACGACGTTCGCGGCCGTCAGCGGCGTGCCGTCGGAGTAGGTGACGTCGGTGCGCAGATCGAACGTGTACTGGGTGGCGTCGTCGTTGACCTTGTAGTCGGTCGCGATCCACGGCTCGAGCTGGAGAGTCTCGGGGTTCTGGTACAGCAGTCGGTCGGTGACGTTGTTGACGATGCCGCCGTTGGGGTAGAAGCCCGCGGACGGCGGATACAGCGTCGTCCAGGTCTGCGGCTCGAGGTAGGTGAGGGTCCCGCCGGACTGAGGCTCTGCGGAGGCTCCGTCGCTCGGGGCGGCGGAGCCGCCCGCGGAGCACCCGGCGGCGAGGAGGGCGATCGCAGCGGCGACGGCGGTGGTCGCGAGGGTGCGGGCGAAGCGGGGCATCGGGTCTCCTGGGGGACGGTGTCGCCGCGGGCGCGGCGGTGAAGAGGTGCGAAGAACACCTCATCACGAGCGACGAGCGCGGAGAAATGGACGGTTACACGCCGTAAGAAACCGGCCGCCGCACGCCCCCGGAGCGTCAGCCGGCGCGGGTCAGGAGCGCCACGGGGTAGTCCGCGAGCACCTGCGCCAGAGGCGCGGCGCCACCGCTCACGAGGCGCCCGGTGAGCTCGTCGCGCCACGGTCCGGCCGGCAGCATGACCGCGGCATCCGTCCACCCACCGCGTGCCGCGAGGCCGAGCGGCAGGCGCGTCGCGATCGCGATCGCCCCGCCACGGTCGAACGCGACGGCGTGGTCGCGCGCGGCGCCCGCCGTCTCGAGCGGCGTGTACCTCGTGAACAGCTCGGGCCGGTCGCGGCGCAGCCGCAGGGTGCGCGAGACGAGCAGCAGCTTCGCCGCACCCGATGCGTCCACCGGCGGATGCCAGCCGTCGTCGATCCGCGCGAGCAGGGTACGCCGTGCGTCGTAGTCGACGGCACGACGGTTGTCGGGGTCGACGAGGGAGTGGTCCCACAGCTCGGTGCCCTGGTAGACGTCGGGCACCCCGGGGCCGGCGAGCTGCAGCAGCTTGGCCGACAGTCCGTTGCTGCGGCCGGCGCCGGCGATCTCGTCGACGACGCGCTCCACGACCGGCCGCGCCGCGCCTGCGGCCGCGTCGACGAGGGCGTGCACGCCGGCCTCGAACGCCTCGTCGGGGTCTTCCCAGCTGGTGCCCGCACCGCTCTCGCGAGCCGCCTTCTCGGCGTACGCGTGCAGCCGATCGCCGAGGTCGGGGTCATCCGACCAGACGCCGACGACGGCCTGCCAGAGCAGATCGTCGAGCGCCCCGTCGCCTGTCGAGGCGATCGCCGACAGCTCGCCGCGCGCGGCCGCCCATCGCTCGGGGATCTCGGCGAGCACGTCCAGGCGCGCGCGGGTGTCTTCGGAGCGCTTCGTGTCGTGTGTCGTCAACGCGGTGAGCGCGTGCGGCCAGGATGCCTGCCGGCGCGCGAACGCGTCGTGCAGCTGCGGCACCGTGAGCGAGAACCGCGACGGATCGCCGCCAACCTCGGTCAGCGAGCCGAGCCGGGTGAAGCGATAGAAGGCGCGGTCCTCGACGCCTTTCGCCATCACGGGACCGGTCGTCTGCATGAACCGGTGCGACAGCTCCGCGTCCGCGTCGGCGATCAGCGGGACGAGTCGGGCGACGGCCTCGGCCAGGTCGGGGCGGTGCGCGGATGCCTCGGCAGCCGCCCGCGCGAGACGGTCCGCCCCGGCGGGCAGGTACGCGCGGTACACGTCGAAGCGGGTGAGCAGCTCGGCGAGGGCGTCGCGTGCCACGGCGTCGCCGAGCGTCTCGCGCGCCTCGGCGGGCAGGCATCGCACGAGGCGGCCGACCTCGGCGGCCTGCGAGGTGTCGGCCACGTCGCGCTTGGTGCGCGCGATGAGCTCGTCCCAGCCGGGGCCCTGCGGCGCGGCATCCGTCAGGGGGCGCTCCCCCGCCGGGTCGACCAGCACGCGCTCGATCTCGCCGAGCGCGTCGTAGCCGGTGGTGCCTTCGGCAGCCCACCAGCCCGGCAGCTCCTCGCCGGGCTCCAGGATCTTCTCGACCACCGTGTACACGCCGCCGGTCGCGTCGCTCAGGCGATCGAGGTAGCCGCCGGGGTCGGCGAGGCCGTCGGGGTGGTCGATGCGCAGGCCGTCGACGAGCCCGTCGCGCACCCAGCGCACCACCTCGACGTGCGACGCGTCGAACACGTCGGGGCGCTCGACCCGCACGCCGGCGAGGCTCGTCACGGTGAAGAAGCGCCGATAGTTGAGCAGGTCCTCGGCGCGGCGCCAGAACCCGAGCTCCCAGTGCTGGCGCGCGAGCACATCGCGCACCGCCGCGGCATCCGTCGTCTCGTGCAGCGGAGCCGTGCCGGGAGCGAGCGGCAGCACCAGGTCGTAGTAGCGCGCCGTGCCGAACGGGGCGGCGGGGGCATCCGGCGCGTGTGGCGAGTCTGGCGACTCCGGCGCGACGGTCAGCTCGCCGGCGGCGATCACGTCGTCGAGTTCGGCCCCGAGCACGGGAAGGCGCAGACGCCCACCGCCGTGCGCCCAGTCGATGTCGAAGGATGCCGCGTGCGCCGACTGTTCGCCGTACGCCAGCACGTCCCACCACCACGGGTTCTCGGCCGGAACGGCGACCCCCTGATGGTTGGGCACGATGTCGACGAGGACGCCGAGGGCCGCCGCGCGGGCCGCCGCGGCGAACCGGTCGAGGCCGGCCGCCCCGCCGCGCGCCTCGTCGACGCGCGTCGGGTCCACGACGTCGTACCCGTGGTCGGAGCCGCCCGCGGACTGCAGGATGGGCGAGAGGTAGGCCCAATCGGCGCCGAGATCGCGCAGGTATCCCGTCACGTCGGCTGCGGCATCCAGATCGAACGAGGCCCGCACCTGCAGGCGGTAGGTCGACGCGGGAGCGCCCACCGACGGACGCGTGGCATCCGACACGATCAGTGCGGCATCTCGGGCTGGGGAGCGGGTGAGCGGATCACGTCGATCGGCATCGTCAGCGCCGCCAGCGACGCGGCGACCGAGTGGTCGATCTCGGCGGTCTCGGCCCGGTGATCGCGCAACACGATCATCGACCGGCCGGCGAGCTCGAGCGCCTCACCGCCGCGGCGAGGATCCGTGTCGGTGAGCTGGCCGGTCGTGTCGACCACCACCTCCCACTGCGGCGAGAACTCCGCCCGCGGGATCGTGAACGACAGCGACTCGTCACCCGCGTTGAACAGGATGAAGAAGTGGCGGTCGTGGATGGCGTCACCGCGACGGTCGCGCTCGCGGATGCCGTCGCCGTTGAGGAACACACCGATCGCACGGCCGAAGCCCGACTCCCAGTCCTCGGGCTGCATCTCGCTGCCGTCGGGGCGCAGCCACGCGATGTCGGGCACGGGTGCTCCCGCCTCCCGGCGCACGGGCCGCCCGTTGAAGAAGCGGCTGCGGCGCAGACTGGGGTGCTCGCGGCGCAGACGCGTGAGCGCCGCCGTGAACTCGATCAGCGGGGCATCCGCGTGCTCCCAGTCGACCCAGGTGATCTCGTTGTCCTGCGCGTAGCCGTTGTTGTTGCCGTCCTGCGTGCGGCCGAGCTCGTCGCCGTGCGCGATCATCGGCACACCCTGACTGAGCAGGAGCGTCGCGAGGAAGTTCCGCTGCTGGCGGGCGCGGAGGGTCAGCACCTCTTGATCGTCCGTGGGGCCCTCGACGCCGCAGTTCCACGACCGGTTGTGCGATTCGCCGTCGTTGTTGTCTTCACCGTTGTCGTCGTTGTGCTTCTCGTTGTACGAGACGAGGTCGCGCATCGTGAACCCGTCGTGCGCGGTGACGAAGTTGATGGATGCCACCGGGCGGCGCCCGTCGTGCTCGTACAGATCGGCCGAGCCCGTGAGCCGTGACGCGAACTCGCCGAGGGTCGACGGCTCGCCGCGCCAGAAGTCGCGGACCGTGTCGCGGTACTTGCCGTTCCACTCCGTCCACTGCGGGGGGAAGTTGCCCACCTGGTACCCGCCGGGGCCGATGTCCCACGGCTCGGCGATGAGCTTCACCTGCGAGATCACCGGATCCTGCTGCACGATTTCGAAGAAGGCCGCCAGGCGGTCGACCTCGTAGAACTCGCGGGCGAGGGTCGCGGCCAGATCGAACCGGAAGCCGTCGACGTGCATCTCGAGCACCCAGTAGCGCAGCGAGTCCATGATCAGCTGCAGCGTGTGCGGGTTGCCGACGTTCATGCTGTTGCCCGTGCCGGTGTAGTCGGTGTAGTAGCGCTTGTCGTCCTGCTCGAGGCGGTAGTACGCCTCGTTGTCGATGCCGCGCATCGAGAGGGTGGGACCCATGTGGTTGCCCTCGGCGGTGTGGTTGTAGACCACGTCGAGGATGACCTCGATGCCGGCGGCGTGCAGGGCCTTCACCATCGTCTTGAACTCCTGCACCTGCTGGCCGCGCTGGCCGGTCGAGGAGTAGGTGTTCTGCGGCGCGAGGAAGGCGATCGTGTTGTAGCCCCAGTAGTTGCTGAGGCCCTTCTCCTGCAGGGTCGAGTCGTTCACGAACTGGTGCACCGGCATGAGCTCGATCGCCGTGACGCCGATGCGCTTCAGGTGCTCGATGATGACCGGGTGCGCGATCGCGCTGTACGTGCCGCGGATCTCTTCCGGGATGTCGGGATGCCGCTCGGTGAGGCCCTTGACGTGCGCCTCGTAGATGACGCTCTCGGCGTAGGGGGTCTTCGGCAGCCGGTCGCCCGCCCAGTCGAAGAACGGGTTGACGACGACGCCCTTCATCATGGCGTGCGCAGAGTCGTCGTCGTTGCGCGAGTCGGGGTCGCCGAAGTCGTAGCCGAAGACCGGCTGCCCCCACTGCACCTGGCCGTCGACGGCCTTGGCGTAGGGGTCCAGCAGCAGCTTGTTCGGGTTGAAGCGCTGACCGCTGGACGGGTCGTTCGGGCCGTAGACGCGGTACCCGTAGCGCTGCCCCGGCTGGATCGTCGGCAGGTACGCGTGCCAGACGTGCGCGTCGACGTCGCGCAGCTCGACCCGCGTCTCTTTACCCCGATCGCCGAAGAGGCACAGCTCGACTTTCTCGGCGCCTTCGCTGAACAGGGCGAAGTTCGTGCCGCTGCCGTCGAAGGTCGCTCCCAGTGGATACGCGGAACCCGGCCAAACCTGCATGTGCATCTCCCCTGGTCTCCGACTGCCCTGACGACCCTCAGCCTAGGCTCTGCATGAGTCGGGGAGATATCCGGCATCACCCCTGGACGCGGAGCCCGCGAGGGGCTATGTCACGACGTCTGGCGGCTGGCCGGCTGGCGCCTCGCGCCTCGCGCGGCGAGACACGACATGCACGGCGAGACATGACATGCGCGGCGAGACACCACTCCAGCCGTCCTGTCTCAGCGTGGGAGTGGTGTCTCGACGGGGTGGGGGATGCCGCGGGTCAGGCCTCGACGACGGATGCCGCCTGGCGGGCGGCCCCCAGGGCGACGTACTCGCCGGGGGCGGGCACCTCGACGGGCACGCCCAGCACCTCGGGCGCGATCCGGCGAACGGCCTCGGACTGGGCGCCGCCGCCGACCAGCAGGGCGCGCTCGATCGGAACGCCGAGCCCGCGGATGGCGTCGAGTCCTGCGGAGAGCCCGCGCAGCATCCCTTCGACGGCGGCGCGGGCGAGGTTCTCGCGCGTCGTCGAGGCGAGGGTCATGCCGGTGAGCTCCGCCGTGGCATCCGGAAGGTTCGGCGTGCGCTCACCCTCGAAGTAGGGCAGCAGGCGCAGACCCCCGGCACCGGGTTCGGCGGCGAGGGCGAGGGCGCTCAGTCCGTCGTGGTCGACGCCGAGCAGGCGCGCCGTGACGTCGAGCACGCGTGCGGCGTTCAGGGTCGCGACCAGCGGCAGGAAGTGCCCACCGGCATCCGCGAACCCGGCGACGGTTCCTGTCGGGTCGATCGTCCGCTCGGCGCTGACGGCGAAGACGGTGCCGCTCGTGCCGATCGAGACGACGACGTCGCCGACCTCGGCGCCGACGCCGAGTGCCGCCCCGGCGTTGTCGCCCGCGCCCGGCGCGACGCGGCGACCGTCCGGATCGGCGACCCATTCGGTGGGGCCGAGCACGCGCGGCAGCGCCGCGTCGTGTCCGAGGGCCGCGACGAGCAGGTCGCGGTCGTAGCCCCCGGTCGTCGGGTTCCAGTAGCCGGTTCCCGAGGCATCCGACCGGTCAGTGACGAGCTCGTCGAACGCGGGAGTCTCGCCCGCCTCGACCGGACCGAAGCCGCGCAGGCGCCACGTGAGCCAGTCGTGCGGCAAGGCGACGGCCGCGACCTTCGCGGCATTGTCGGGCTCGGCGTCGCGCAGCCAGCGCAGCTTGGTGATCGTGAAGGATGCCACCGGCACCAGCCCGGTGCGCTGGGCGAGCGCCTCGGCGCCGAACTCCGCCGTCAGGTCTGCGGCCGCCCCCGCGGAGCGGGTGTCATTCCACAGCAGCGCGTCGCGCACGACGCGGCCGCGCTCGTCGAGAGCGACCATTCCGTGCTGCTGCCCGCCGATCGACCACGCCTCGACGCCGTCGAGCCCCCCGGCATCCGCGATCGCGGTCTGCAGGGCGCTCCACCACGCCTCGGGGTCGACGCTCGTGCCGTTCGGGTGCGATGCGCGCCCCTGGCGCACGATCTCGCCCGAGGCGGTGTCGACGATCACGACCTTGCACGACTGCGTCGACGAGTCGACGCCCATCACGAGTGCCATTGCGGCATCCTTTCTGATTCCCTTCGCCCGCGGGCGCCGATGCGGCCGCCCGGCCGGCCCGGCTGGCTGGCCGGGCCGGGCGGGCCCGGCCCGGCGCGGGCGGGTCCGGTCGCCTTCGTCACACGGGCATGTCCCACTTTCGGTTGCTCCGGGAGGTGGAAAGCGACAGAAAGTGGGACATGCCACGCATCACGTGGGACACGGCCGGCCGGAGTGGGCCCTGCCGGAGCCCAGCGAGGGGCTCGGCGGAGCCGCGGCAGGCGCCCGGCGGGCGAAGGGGAGGGGGTGGGGTCAGCGAGCGCCGAGGAGGTGCTCGGATGCCAGCTGCTGCAGACGGACGAAGCCGAAGCCCTTGCCGCCCAGGTACGCGTCGGTGTCGAAGTCCTCGTAGGCGGAGCGGTCGGCGACGAAGTCCTCGTAGCTCTCCCCCTCGGCGAACGTCGGCTGCGCGAGCTCTGCCACGCGGGCGGCGGCGAGCGCCTCCTGCACCTCGGGGTCGGCGCGGAACGACGCGGCGCGCTCCTTGAGCAGCAGGTACATGCGGATGTTCGCGGCGGCGGAGTCCCACACGCCGTTCTCGTCCTCGGTGCGGCTCGGCTTGTAGTCGAAGTGGCGGGGGCCCTCGTAGGCCTGGCCGCCGTTCGGGCCGCCGTTCTCGAGCAGGTCGACGAGCGCGAACGCGTTGTGCAGGTCGCCGTGACCGAACACGAGGTCCTGGTCGTACTTGATGCCGCGCTGGCCGTTCAGGTCGATGTGGAAGAGCTTGCCGTGGTACAGCGCCTGGGCGATGCCGGCGGCGAAGTTCAGGCCCGCCATCTGCTCGTGGCCGACCTCGGGGTTCAGGCCCACGAGCTCGGGGCGCTCGAGCGAGTCGATGAAGGCGAGGGCGTGGCCGACGGTCGGCAGCAGGATGTCGCCGCGGGGCTCGTTGGGCTTCGGCTCGATCGCGAAGCGGATGTCGTAGCCCTTGTCGACGACGTAGTCGCCGAGGAAGTTGACCGCCTCGCGGTAGCGCTCGAGCGCCTGGCGGATGTCCTTCGCGGAGTCGTACTCGGCGCCCTCACGGCCGCCCCACATGACGAAGGTCTGCGCACCGAGCTCGGCGCCGAGGTCGATCTGGCGCAGCACCTTGCGGATCGCGAACCGGCGCACGTCGCGGTCGTTCGAGGTGAAGCCGCCGTCCTTGAACACCGGGGCGCTGAAGAGGTTCGTGGTGACCATGGGGACCTTCAGGCCCGTGGCATCCAGCGCGCCCTTCAGGCGGTCGATCTGGTTCTGGCGCTCGGCCTCGGTCGAGCCGAAGGGGAAGAGGTCATCGTCGTGGAACGTGAGGCCGTAGGCGCCGATCTCGGCGAGCTTCTCGACGGCGTGCACGACGTCGAGGGGCTTGCGGGTCGGACCGCCGAACGGATCGGTGCCGTTGTAGCCGATGGTCCACAGGCCGAACGTGAACTTGTCGGCGGGCGTGGCGGACAGGGTGGTCATGATGCTCC
This sequence comes from Microbacterium dextranolyticum, assembly GCF_016907295.1. Lineage (NCBI taxonomy): Bacteria > Bacillati > Actinomycetota > Actinomycetes > Micrococcales > Microbacteriaceae > Microbacterium > Microbacterium dextranolyticum. Next base: position 492,950 of record NZ_JAFBBR010000001.1, on the reverse strand, counting down.
TTTGCGAAGACGGAAGACTTTGTTGCGGTTAACAACGTATCCCATGCGCCCCCGTCCGTCCAGCAGAGATTTCTCGACGGAGCGCGTCTTCCGATCATCGAAAACGACGCGAGTTTTCGTAACGGTTAGATAACGGGTAGCTGGCAACATATGCGTCGCCTGTACGTTGTGGGCGACTGCACTCCCCCACCCCTCGCAAAGGAGCGACCATGCGCAGAGTCCTGTCCCGGGGCCTTCCGGCCCTGCTGCTGGCATCCGTTCTGGCCATCCCCCCGATCGCGCCGGCCTCCGCGGACGACGACCTCAGGGACATCGCCTCCCTCGACTTCAGCGACGGCACCACCGGTGACTGGACCCGCTCCGGCGGCGACGACGACACGCTCACGGTGATCGACGTCGACGGCAGCAAAGCGCTCCGAGTGCACGGCCGCGACCACGACTACGTCGGAATCCAGAGCCCGACGGGTCTGCTCCAGCCCGGCGCGACCTACTCCTTCAGCATGCGGGTCCGCCTCGCGGAGGCGACCCCGGGCTCGGCGGGTGTGCGCTTCGTCGTGAAGCCCGCGTACGCCTGGGTCGGCGACACGACGATGACGGCGGATGCCTGGAGCACCGTCTCGGGCGAGTACACCGTTCCCGCGGACGCCGCCGCCGACCAGCTGCAGGTCTACCTCGGCACGGGGGACCTCGCCGGGGCGAGCGCCTACGACTACCTCGTCGACGACATCCGGATCACCACGACTTCCGGGGGCACGGGGCAGCCGGACCCGGACGTCGCCCCGGGCGGCGCGGTCTCTCCGACCACGACACCCGTAGCGCAGGCGCAGGGCACCGGGAACGTGTCGGCGCTCACCTTCGACGACGGACCGAACGGTGCGACGACCGCGGGCTTCCTCGACATGCTCAAGGCCCGCGGCATCCACGCCGTCTTCTGCGTCATCGGCCAGAACATCACGGCGCCCGGCGGCGCCGACCTCCTGCGGCGCATCGTCGCCGAGGGCCACACGCTCTGCAACCACTCGACGACCTACGCCGACATGGGCTCCTGGAGCGCCGACGCCGTCCGCGCCGACCTGGTGGCGAATCTCCGCATCATCCGCGACGCGCTCGGCGACCCCGACGCGCCGGTGCCGTTCTTCCGCGCCCCCAACGGCAGCTGGGGCCAGACCCCCGCGGTCGCCGTCGCGCTCGGCATGCAGCCCCTCGCGGTGACCGGGACGATCGCCGACTGGCAGATCTCCGACCCCGCCGTGCTCACGCAGAATCTCCGCAGCGCCATGCAGCCGGGCACCCTGGTGCTCGTGCACGACGGCGGCGGCGAGCGCCGGCCGTCGCTCCAGGCCACGACCACCGTCATCGACGAACGTCTGGCGGCGGGGTGGTCGTTCACCCTGCCGGTCGGCGCACCGCAGGCGCCCACGACCGGCGCCACCCTCGTCGAGACCGACTTCGACGGCGGCACACTCGACGGCTGGACGCCGCGCCAGGGCGGCGACGTCGCACCCCCGACCGTCGAGCCCGTCGCGCCCGGCGCCGATGCGACCGCGTTCGCCGCACAGGTGTCGGGCCGCGTCCACGAAGGCGACGGCATCCAACGCGACGTGGCGGGGGTCCTCCTGCCCGGCACGACCTACCGCTTCGAGGCCGCGCTGCGCTTCGCCGCGGGGGCCTCGACCGGCCGGGGGCTGACCCTGTCCATGCGCACCGACAGCGGCGACGGCTTCGCATACACGAACCTGGCCCAGTTCGAGACGGTCTCCGCGACGGACTGGACGAAGGTCGCGGCGAACATCAGGGTGCCCGCATACACGCGGACGGCCGATCTCTACATCGAGGCCCGCTACAACAGCGGCAACCTCTCGACGTTCCTGATCGACCAGGTGCGGGTCACCGCCCCCGACGCCGGCACGGTCGACACGAGCCTCGCGCCACTGGCATCCACCGTCGACTTCCCGCTCGGCGTCGCGATCGACGCCCGCGAGACGACGGGATCGGCGGCGCAGCTGCTGCGCCACCACTTCACGCAGATCACTCCTGAGAACCACATGAAGGTCGAGGCCTGGTACGACGCGCAGCACCGGTTCGCGCGCCATCAAGAGGCCACCCAGCTGCTCGATTTCGCGCAGCGCAGCGGCCTGCGCTTCTACGGGCACGTGCTGCTGTGGCACGACCAGACGCCGGACTGGTTCTTCCAGGATGCCGGCGGGCGCGAGCTGACCTCGTCGGAGGCCGACAAGCAGCTGCTCCGGGAGCGGCTCGCGACGCACATGGACGCCGTCGCGAAGTCGATCGCCGACGACTACGGCCGGTACGGGTCGACGACCAACCCGGTCGTCGCGTGGGACGTGGTCAACGAGGTCATCTCCGACCAGGCGACGCCCGACGGGCTGCGCCCCAGCCGGTGGCACGACATCCTCGGCGAGGAGTACATCGGCCTCGCGTTCCGCCTCGCCGACAAGGCCTTCAACGAGACGTACGCGCAGCCGGGGACCGCCCGCCCCGTGAAGCTGTTCATCAACGACTACAACACGGAGCAGGACGTCAAGGGCGCGCAGTACCGCGCGCTCGTCCAGCGCCTCGTGGCGGCCGGGACCCCGATCGACGGCGTCGGCCACCAGTTCCATGTCTCGCTCAACACGCCGGTGAGCGCCCTCGAGTCGGCACTCGCGCGCTTTGCGGGCATGGGTCTGATGCAGGAGGTCACCGAGCTCGACGTCACGGCGAACCCGGCGAGCGAGGCGAACGTGATCCGGCAGGGCTACTACTACCGCGACGCGTTCGACCTGTTCCGCCGCTACCACGCGGCGGCGCCGGCCGGCGAGAAGCTGTTCGCCGCGACGATCTGGGGCCTGACCGATGACCGTTCGTGGCGCTCCGAGCAGAAGCCGCTCGTGTTCGACGCGACGTTCGCCCCCAAGCCCGCCTATCGGGGCATCGTCGGCGCGGCGCTGCCGAACCTGGTGACGACGGCGGACGTGTTCCGTGGCGACGTCGGGCTCGACGCCCGGTTCGTGGACGACCCCGCCTGGCGTAACCTCCCGGCCCTCCCCCTGACCGGGGGCGCCGGCTCGTTCGGACTGCGCTGGAGCGACGACCACCTCACGGCCCTCGTGCGCACGCCTGCCGCGGTCGACGCGCTCGCGTTCACGTACGCCGGCACCGAGCACGTCTACCGCGCGGGCGGCGGCGGGTCGGTCCCGGGGATCGACGTCGTCCGCGGATCCGAGCGTCTGTTCGCCGTGCGCCTGCCGCACCGCAGCGTTCACGAGGGCGACACGGCGCCGTTCGACGTGCGGGCGCTCACCGGAGCCGCGGTCGTCGGGGGCTGGAACACGCCGGGCGCGACCGGCACGCTGACCTTCCTCGAGGAGCTGTCGACGCTCGACGTGCCCGAGCTCCCGGCCCCGACGATCGACGGCGGCGTCGACGAGGTCTGGCAGCGCGCCGCGCGCGTGCAGACCTCGCGCACCGTCGAGGGCTCGCCCGAGGGGGCGCGCGCCGATGTGCGCACGCTCTGGAACGGCAACCGCCTGTTCGTGCTGTTCGAGGTCACCGATCCGGCCCTCGACCAGACCAACAGCGACCCCTGGAACCGTGACTCCGTCGAGCTGTTCCTCGACCTCGGAAACCGCAAGAACGGCGCGTACGGCCCCAACGATACCCAGATCCGGGTGACCGCCGACGGCGACCTGTCCTTCGGCAGCGGCGACGCAGGCGTGCAGCGGGCGCGCGTGCTCTCCAGCTCGACCCAGCGCACCGAGGCCGGCTACATCGTCGAGCTGGAGATCGACCTCGTCGGCCAGTCGGGCGGCCAGTCCGACGTGCCACTGGGCGGCGCGGCCACCTTCCACGGGATCGACTTCCAGATCAACGACGGCCGTTCGGGATCGCGCGTCGCGGTCCACACCTGGGCCGACCCGACGGGCACCGGCTACCAGAGCACGGCCCGCTGGGGCGTCGCCCGCCTCGTGGCGGCATCCACGGATCCGACCGGACCGACCGATCCCACGGGGCCCACTGATCCCACCGGACCCACGGATCCCACCGGACCCACGGATCCGACCGGGCCGGCGGCCGCGTGGGGTCGGATCGACGTCGGCGACGGGCGGGTCGCGCAGGGCGGGTCGCTGCAGGTCACGGTGACCGGGCTCGCCCCCGGCCAGCAGATCGAGGCGACGCTGCACAGCGAGCCGCTCCGGGTCACGGGCATCCCGGCGGCGGACGCCCGGGGCACGACGAGCTTCGTCGTACGGGTCCCGGCGGACTTCGCCGCCGGTGCGCACACGCTCGAGGTCGCCTCGGGCGACCGCACGCCGCTGACCGCGCCCGTCACGGTCACCGCGTCGGGGCGCCTGTCGTCGACCGGCGGCGAGATCCCCTGGGGGATCGCGCTGCTGGGGGCCGTCCTCGCCGTCGCGGGCGGGGCGCTCACCGTCGCGCGGCGCCGGCGTGCCTGACCGATCCCGGCGTCACGGGCCCGCGCGCCGCCCGGCGCACGAGTCCCCATCTCCTAGGGTGGAGCCGTGATGCGAGCCGAGGGGACCGTCGAGGGCGTGCGCCGCGCGAACCTCTCGCGCGTGCTCCGCCTCGTGCACGAAGCCGGTCCGCTCTCGCGGGCCGCGCTGACGGATGCCACCGGCCTCAACCGCTCGACGGTGGGCGCCCTGGTCGGCGACCTCGCCGCCGCCGGACTCGTGCACGAGAGCGCACCGGACCTGCAGCGACGGGTCGGTCGCCCGTCACCCAACGTCAGCGCCTCGCCGCGCGTCGTGGCGATCGCGATCAACCCCGAGGTCGACGCGCTCACGGTCGCCGCCGTGGCTCTGGATCGGAGCGTGCTCGTCCGCGAGCGCATCGAGGTCGAGGCGCTCGTGTCGACGCATCGCGTCGCGCGAATGGTCGCGGAGTGCGTGGATCGGTGGCGGGAGGGCCCGCTCTCCGAGTGCGACGTCGTCGCCGCCGGCGTGGCCGTCCCCGGACTGGTGCGGGCCGAAGACGGCCTCGTGCGCCGCGCCCCGCACCTGGATTGGACGGATGCGCCGCTGCGCGACCAGATCGCGGATGCCACGGGCCTGCCCACGGCGATCGACAACGACGCCACGCTGGGCGCCCTCGCGGAGAGCCTCTACGGGGCGGCCCGCGACGTGCGCGATCTGGTCTACGTCAACGGCGGCGCGAGCGGCATCGGCGGCGGGCTGGTCATCGGCGGCCACCTGGTGCGCGGGGCCGGAGGCTATGCGGGAGAGCTCGGGCAGAACCGACCCGGCATCGCGAACCCCGCCGATCGACGGTCGCAGGCGCAGGGGACAGTCGAGGACGAGGTCAGTCGCGCGCGGCTGCTGTCGGTGACGCGACTGCTGAGCGCGGATGAGCCGACCCTCGAGGCCGCGATCCGCGCATCATCCTCCGTCGAGGTCGACGCCGAGGTGGATCGCCAGCGCCGCATCCTGTCGACGGCGCTCGCGAACGCCGTCAACGTGCTGAATCCGTCGGTCATCGTGCTGGGCGGGTTCCTCGCGACCCTTCTCGATCAGGATCCGGCGGGCCTCGTCGAGGCCGTGCAGGAACAGACGATGGGCCGGAACGCCGACGAACTCGAGATCCGTGCCGCAGCGCTCGGCCCCGATCGCCTGCTCGTCGGGGCGGCGGAGATCGCCTTCGAGCCCCTCCTGGTCGACCCGCTGCGCGCCGATATGGTCAGCGCGGCGGCGCCGTGGTCGCCCGGGGGATCAGCCGCGTAGGCAGCACCCGGTGCGGCGCGTCGAGCGTCGCACCACCGAGGAGCGTGACGAGCATCTTCGCGGCCTCCGCTCCGATGCGCTGCATCGGCTGGCGGACGGTGCTGAGGGGCCGGGAACTGAGGAACGCCTCGGGGATGTCGTCGAACCCGATCACCGACAGATCGCCCGGCACATCGAGACCGAGGTCTGCGGCGACCTCGATGAGCCCGAGCGCCGAGCGGTCGTTGGCGGCGAACACGGCGGTGGGCCGGTCGTGCCGCTCGAGCAGCGGCCGCGCGACCTGGCGCACGATGTCGGGCTCGTACATGCCGACCGCCACGAGGCTCGGGTCGAACGGGATCCCGGCCTGCGCGAGCGCACGCTTGTAGCCGGCCTCGCGCATTCCGGAGGAGCGCAGCTCGGGCCGACCGGAGAGGAAGCCGATCCGCCGATGCCCGAGCTCGATCAGGTGCGCGGTCGCCTCGAACCCGCCGCCCAGGCTGTCGGACTGCACGGACGGGATGTCGGCGCGGCCCATGTGGGGGTCGATGGCGACGATGGGAACATCGGAGTTCACCCCGACCACCGTGGGGGTCACCATGATCGCCGCGTCGATCAGAGTGCCGCTGAGCCGTGAGAGCGACCTGCGCTCCCAGCCTTCATGGGCCTCTTCGCGCGAGCCGCTGTAGGCGAGCAGGTCGTAGCGCTGGCCCGCGAGAGCCGCGCCGACGCCCTTGAGCACCTCGGCGCTGAACGGCTCGAAATCGGCCACCAGCACGCCGATGACACCGGTGCGACGGGATCGCATGCTGCTCGCGACGAGGCTCGACTCGTAGCCGAGTTCGGCGACCGCCTGCAGAACGCGCGCCACCGTCGCGCTCGCGACGCCATAGCGCCCGTTGACCGCCTTGGAGACCGTCGCCACCGAGACACCCGCGGCGGCGGCGACGTCGTGGATGGTGGCGCGTCGGCTCATGGTGTTCGATCGTAGACGGTCGGAAACGTTATCGAAAAGGTTTTTGAAAACGTTTGACGTTGTTGGCAACAAATAGAGACACTTGCCGCATTCCGGTTCCCGATCGACCGGAATGCTCCCCACTCCGGAAGGCCGGGGTGACGCTCAATGAGGAGGACAGGAATCACATGAAGGCGAACAAGATTCTGACCGGAGCCGCGCTCCTGGTCGCGGGCGCCCTGGCGTTCAGCGGCTGCAGCGGCGGCGGATCCGGCGGTTCGAGCGACGGCAAGGTCGAGATGACCCTGTGGCAGAACTCGACCACCGGCGCCGGTCAGCAGTTCTGGAAGGACGCGATCGCGGCCTTCGAGAAGCAGAACCCGAACGTCACGATCACGATGCAGTCCATCCAGAACGAAGACCTGGACGGCAAACTGCAGACGGCGCTGAACGCCGGCGACGCTCCCGACATCTTCCTGCAGCGCGGCGGCGGCAAGATGACCGCGATGGTGCAGGCCGGTCAGGTCATGGACCTCACCGACAAGATCAGCGACACCGTGAAGTCGGAGATCTCGGCCGGCTCGTTCAAGGCGGAGACCTACCAGGACAAGGTGTGGGCGATGCCGCTCGCGGTGCTGCCCAGCGGCTTCTGGTACAGCTCCGACCTGTTCACGAAGGCCGGCGTCTCCAGCACGCCGACCACCGTCACCGAGCTCGAGGGCGTCGTCGACAAGCTCAAGGCGGCCGGCATCGCGCCGATCGCCCTCGGCGGCAAGGATGCCTGGCCCGCCGCCCACTGGTACTACAACTTCGCTCTGCGCGAGTGCAGCGCGAAGACCATCGAGAAGACCGGCGACTCGAAGGACTTCAGCGACGCCTGCTGGACGAAGGCCGCTCAGGACCTCGCCGACTTCGCGGCGACGAAGCCGTTCAACGAGGGCTTCCTCACGACGTCCGCGCAGCAGGGCGCGGGCAGCTCGGCCGGCCTCGTGGCCAACCACCAGGCCGCGATGGAGCTCATGGGCGCGTGGGACCCGGGCGTGATCGCCTCGCTCACCCCCGACGAGAAGCCGCTCCCCGACCTGGCCTGGTTCCCCTTCCCCGAGCTCTCCGGCGGTCAGGGCGAGCCCGGCTCGATGATGGGCGGCGTCGACGGCTACTCCTGCTCGGCGAAGGCTCCGAAGGAGTGCGCCGACTTCCTGAACTTCGTCGCCTCGGCGGACCAGCAGGTCGCGTACTACAAGGCCTACAACGCGCCGCCGGTCAACACCACCGCGCAGAAGTCGGTGACCGAGCCCTACCTGCAGCAGGTCCTCGCGGCCTACAACAAGGCGCCGTTCGTGTCGCAGTGGCTCGACACCGTCCTCGGCCAGAACGTCGGCAACGCGCTCAACGTCGCGGTCGTGGACCTGCTCGCGGGCAAGAGCTCCCCCGACCAGATGATGAAGTCCGTGGCCGACGCCGCGAAGAAGGGCTGATCGGATCATGACCCTTCGCGAGACCGCCGCGACGCACACCGACGCGGAGACGGATCTCGCGCAGCACGACGGGGGCGGCGTCACGCCGCCCCCGTCCGCGCCGCGCCGCCGTCACCGAGGACTCGGGTGGGCCGGACGACTCGAAGTAGCGATCCTGGTCGGCCCTGCGCTGATCATGTTCCTCGGCTTCGTGATCTTCCCGGTCGTGATGGCGGCGTACTACGGCTTCTTCCGCTGGCAGGGCTACGGCACCCCCACCGACTTCGTCGGGCTGCAGAACTACCTCACGATCCTCACCGACCCCACATTCCTCGACGCGCTCGGACACAACGGGTTCGTCGTGATCGCCTCGATCCTGCTGCAGGGACCGGTCGCGGTCCTGCTGGCCCTCATGCTGAACCGACGCATGCGGGGTCAGTCGATCATCCGTGTGCTGATCTTCGTGCCCTACGTAATCGCCGAGGTCGTCGTCGGCACCGGCTTCGGGCTGATGCTGCAGACCCAGGGCGCACTGAACGCGTTCTTCGACAGCATCGGACTCGGCTGGCTCACCCACGACTGGATCGCCGACCCGTCGATCGCGATCTGGACCCTGATGGCGATCCTCACCTGGAAGTACGTCGGCTTCGCCGTCATCCTCTTCCTCGCCGGACTCCAGGGCATTCCCGAGGAGCTCTACGAGGCCGCCGCCCTCGACGGCGCCGGGTACTGGCAGGCGCACTGGCGCATCACGCTGCCGCTGCTGGCTCCGACCCTGCGCATCTGGGCGTTCCTGTCGATCATCGGGGCCCTCCAGCTGTTCGACCTCGTCTACATCATCTGGGGCCAGTACGTGGCCTCGACCGCCGGCACCTCGACGATGGCGACCTACATGGTCGTCAACGGCCGCAACGCCGGCAACTTCGGCTTCGGAAACGCCGTCGCCGTCGTGATCTTCGTCATCTCGCTCGTGGTGGCCCTGATCTACCAGCGCTTCGTCCTCCGGCGTGACACCGCCGGAGCGATCACGGAAGGGAAGACCCGATGAGCGTCTTGACCGCCCCCGCGTCGGTCGCGGCGACGACCGCCGCCGACTCGCGTCGCCGACGCCGCACGGATCGGCCCGCCAAGGAGCACCTGCCCTGGGGCAGCCCGATCGTCTACTTCATCGCGCTGGTCGTGATCGCGCTCATGCTGGCACCGGTGCTGTACATCATCATCGGCGGGTTCCGCAGCAACTCTCAGATCACGGTCGACCCGGCCGGCTGGCCCGACCCGTGGCGCTTCGACAACTACCTCGCGGTGCTCACCGGCCCCCAGTTCTGGCAGCAGGTACTCAACTCGCTGATCTCCGCCGGCGCCACCACGGCCGGTGTCGTGGTGCTCGGCCTCATGGCCAGCTATGTGATCGCGCGCTATCCGATGCGCGGCAAGGGCGCCCTGTACGCTCTGTTCGCCGCCGGTCTGATGTTCCCGATCACGGTCGCGATCACGCCGCTGTACATCGTGATCCGCAACCTCGGGCTCATGAACTCGCTCGGCGGCATCATCCTGCCGCAGATCGCGTTCGCGCTGCCGACGACGATCATCATCCTGGTGCCGTTCCTGCGCGCCATCCCCGACGAGATCCAGGAGGCGGCCTTCATTGACGGCTGCTCGCGCCTGGGCTTCTTCTGGCGGATGGTGCTGCCGCTGGCGGTCCCCGGTGTCATCACCGTCGGCATCCTCGCCTTCATCGGCAGCTGGAACAGCTACCTGCTGCCCCTGTTCATCCTCAACAACGAGGCGACGTTCACCCTGCCGCTGGGCGTGCAGGCGTTCTCGTCGCAGTACTCCGTCGACACCGCCAAGGTGCTGGCATTCACCTCGCTGTCCATGCTGCCCGCGCTGATCTTCTTCAGCCTGTTCGAGCGGCGCATCGTGGGCGGCCTGACCGGCGCCGTGAAGGGCTGATCGTGACCCTCTCAGACAACCCCGTCGTCACCGAGCTGCTCGAGCCGGCCTCCGCCCGCGTGGCGGAGCTGGTCGAGTCGATGACGCTGGAACAGAAGATCGCCCAGCTCGTGGGCTTCTGGGTCGACCAGGGCGATGACGTGGTCGCGCCGCTGGCGGGCGAGATGGCCACCTCGACCAAGTACGACGAGGCCACCGAGCACGGGCTCGGACACCTCACCCGCGTGTACGGCACGCGCCCGGTCGAGCCGGTCGAGCGCGCTGCGTGGCTGTGGGCCGAGCAGCGCCGCCTGCGCGAGGCATCCGGTCACGGCATCGCCGCGATCGTGCACGAGGAGTCGTTGACCGGACTCGCCGCATGGAAGGCGGCGACGTTCCCGACGCCGCTCGCGTGGGGCGCCGCCTTCGACCCGGAGCTCGTGGAGCGCATGGGCCGCCTCATCGGCGAGTCCATGCGCCGGCTCGGCGTACATCAGGCGCTCGCGCCCGTGCTCGACGTCATCCGCGACCCCCGCTGGGGCCGGGTCGACGAGTGCATCGCCGAAGACCCCTACGTCGTCGGCACGATCGCGACGGCGTACGTGCGCGGTATGCAGGATGCCGGGGTGCACGCCACTCTCAAGCACTTCGTCGGGTACTCCGACTCGCGCGCCGGGCGCAACCACGCCCCGGTGCACGCGGGGCACCGGGAGCTCGCCGACGTGTTCCTGCCGCCGTTCGAGATGGCGGTGCGCGACGGCGGCGTGCGGTCGGTGATGAACTCGTACACCGACATCGACGGGGTGCCGGTGGCATCCGACCCGACGCTGCTCACCGACCTGCTGCGCGGCCAGTGGGGCTTCGACGGGGTCGTCGTCTCGGACTACTTCGCCGTGGCGTTCCTCGAGACGATGCACGCCGTCGCGGCCGATCGCACCGAGGCGGCCCGCCTCGCGCTGGCGGCGGGGATCGACGTCGAGTTGCCCAGTGGGGATGCCTATGCGGCACCCCTGCTCGAGGGCGTGCGCGACGGGCGCATCGACGAGGCACTGGTGGACCGGGCGCTCGTGCGTGTACTCACGCAGAAAGAGAGCCTCGGCCTGCTCGACCCGGACGAGTCCGAACCGCCCTCCGCGATCGACCTCGACACCCCGGAGCACCGCGCCGTGGCGCGCGAGATCGCCGAGCGCTCGCTGGTGCTGCTGCGCAACGACGGCGTGCTGCCGCTCGCCGAGCCGCGCCGGATCGCGGTGATCGGCCCCAACGGCGACGACGCATCGGCGCTCATGGGCTGCTACTCGTTCGCGAACCACGTGCTCGCACACGTGCCGCACGTGCCGCTCGGATTCGAGATCCCGACGGTCGCCGAGGCGCTGCGCGCCGAGCTGCCGGGCGCCGAGATCACGACGGTCGCCGGGTGCGCCGTCGAGGGCGACGACCGGTCGGGCTTTGCGGATGCCACGGCTGCCGCTGCAGCATCCGATGTCGCCGTCGTTGTGGTCGGCGACCGTGCCGGCCTGTTCGGCCGCGGCACAGTCGGCGAGGGCAACGACGCCGAGAGCCTGGAGCTGCCGGGCGTGCAGCGCGAGCTCGTCGAGCAGATCGCGGCGACCGGCACCCCGGTCGTGCTCGTGCTGCTGACCGGGCGCCCCTACGCCCTGTCGTGGGCGCTCGACGGCGCGTCGGCTCCGGCGGCGGTCGTGCAGGCGTTCTTCCCCGGTGAAGAGGGCGGCGCTGCGATCGCGCGCGTGCTGTCGGGCGCGGTGTCGCCCTCGGGGCGTCTGCCTGTCTCGCTCCCCCGGTCGGCGGGCGCGCAGCCGTACTCGTACCTGCACCCGATCCTCGGGGGCAACAGCGACGTCACCAGCACCGATGCGACACCGGTGCGCCCGTTCGGCTTCGGCCTCGGCTACACGACGTTCGCGCGCACCGAGCTGACGGTGGATGCCGCGGTGCCGGCGGGCGGCTCGTTCGAGGCATCCGTCACGGTCACCAACACGGGCGAGCGCGCGGGCGCCGAGATCGTGCAGCTGTATGCCCACGACGTGGTCGGCAGCGTCGTGCGGCCCGTCGCCCAGCTGCTCGGCTACGCCCGCATGGAGCTCGAGCCGGGGGCATCCGCCCGCGTGCACTTCGACGTTCCCACCTCGCGCCTGGCCTTCACGGGGCGTTCGGGCGAGCGGATCGTGGAGCCCGGCCGCATCGACCTGTGGGTCGGCGCGTCGGTCGACGACCGCGAGACCGAGGCACGGGTCGAGATCGTCGGGGACGTGCACCGGGTGACCGCCGCGGATTCCCGCCTCGTAGGGGTTCGGGTCGAGTAGCCGCGGCGGCCGACAGCCGGGTCTTTCGCGAAGCGCTCCCGCCCCTCTCGCTGGAGGGCGGGAGCGCTTCGTGTTGTCTGGTTGTCTCGGGCTACCTGGGTTCCGGCGGGATCTCGGCGGTGCGGCGCAACCGACGTCGCGCGAGGAGGCCCGGAAGCGATCGCCGTCTCCAGCAGTCAAGGCACCACCTGCTCTGTCACGCGCATGCGCGCCCGCGTCGCAGATACGGCACCGTCACCGCGCGTTCATTCCTGCAGGTCATGCGTACACCCGGGGATGCTGTGCTCGTGCGGTTCTGCATTCCGCTCGGATCGCTCACGATTGACGACCGGAAATAGGGCGGCTGGCCTCCGAGCTTGGATGACCGCGGGCATCGAGGTTGCATATGGTCGAGCCCGCGCTTCGATCAGCTGCCTCAGACCGCTGGTTGGTCTCGCTAGGCCGGTAGATTTCTAGCGTGTCCCAAAAGAAGCCCGCCCAGACTCCCCGCCGAGCCAATCGCCGCGCGCCCCGTCGCGTGCTCGACCTCAGGAACAACGACCTCTACCTGAGCGTGGAAGGTTTCAAAGCGATCCGAGACAAGATTGAACTTCGGATCGCACCCCTAACGCTAATCTCAGGCACAAACAGTGCAGGTAAGTCCAGCTTCATGCAGCCATTCCTTATCATGAAGCAGACACTTGAATCAGGGTTCGATCCGGGTGCGCTCTTGCTCTACGGCCCTAACGCGAAATTCACTCTGGCGCGTCAGATCTTGGCGCGGGGCAAGTCGCGTCAGACACAATCTGGCTCCTTCTCAGTGGGACTTCGCGCTGGAAGCTTTTCGCGCACCGTGACCTACCGTGAGGCACCGGAGGGTTACGTGATCGATGCCGATGTCGTCGGTCTCGAAAAGGGTGAGATGAGGCTGACTCCGTCCTTTTCATCGACGGCGATTGAGAAGCGCCTGAGGGACTTCACGACTGAGCATGACTCACTTCTGACTTCCCTAGGGGATAACGGATTCTTGTCTAGCTTCAAGACTCGACGGTACGTGGTCGAGCGCGAAGGCTGCTTCCTCGATATCAGTCTTAAGCTTGGAGACAGCGACGGGGTCAACCTCGAGCTCGGCCTCGCACCGCTCGAATTCGCAACTCAGCAGTGGTCCAACAACTTGCGCAACATCATCCATGTACCAGGTCTCAGAGGAAACCCGGAACGCGAGTACGCGCGATCGGCAGTCGGCAGTAGCTATCCAGGAACTTTCGAAACCTACGTAGCGAGCATTCTCTTGGAGTGGGCATCGAGTGATCCCGCCAAGCTTGACCTTCTCTCGCACGAGCTCGAGCAGCTCGGGCTGACCTGGAAAGTGATGGGCAAGAAGAAGAACGATGCGGCCGTTGAGGTGCTCGTCGGTCGGATGCCTCACGCACAACAAGGCGGCGCGCTTGACCTAGTCAGCGTCGCGGATGTGGGTTTCGGCGTGAGCCAAACCCTACCGGTGGTCATCGCCCTGCTAGTTGCGCAGCCAGGACAGATTGTCTACCTCGAGCAGCCGGAGATACACCTGCATCCCCGCGCTCAGGTCGTTCTAGCTCGTGCGCTGGTGAGCGCCGCGGCGCGAGGCGTGAAGGTCATCGCCGAAACTCATAGTTCGCTCATTATTCGATCCGTTCAAACCCTCGTGGCGGACGGCAGTATCGAGGCCAGCTCGGTTTCGATGAATTGGTTCAGCCGCGATGAGGTAACCGGGTTTTCTCAAGTGGCGGTCGCCGATCTCGACGATCAAGGACGTTTCGGCGATTGGCCGCTGGACTTTGACGAAGTCTCGCAGGAGGCAGATCTCGCGTACCTCGCTGCGTTGCGGCGGAACCGCTCGTGAGCCGTCGAATAATAGTTGACGCCAACATCGCAAGATCATGCACTGATCCTGCGCGCCACGTGACAAGCGAGGGGTGCCTGCTGCTGACTCAGATGCTGGCCCATCGCCGCTCCGACCTTCGGGTTGCCCTAACGCCGAAGATCGAAGAGGAGTGGGAACGCCACGCCACGCGAACTTTCATGAGCTGGTGGGCTTCGATGGAATCTAGAGGCAGAATCAATCACGAGAAGGACGTGCGCGTCGCCGATTACCGTGCTGCGATCGAAGCTGTCGGAGACACCGGGGTGCGTGATCTTCTACTCAAAGACGCACACATGGTTGAACTCGCGTTAATCCAGCACTACCCCGTGGCATCGCAAGACGACAAGCAAGCAAGGCACGTAGCAGCGCTCGCGGCCAAATACGCGCTCGTGGGCAACGTTGAATGGTTCAACCCCGTGACGGCGATCGGATGGATTGAATGGCTTGATTCCGGGTGCGATGACCATCAGCTGTTCGCGCTGGTGTCGTGAGCGTGTGGATACCGACGCAGAATGTGGTTTCGAACGTTGTCATCCTGGACTCAGCTTGGCGGCTCGAATGGGGACATGCCGCTGATGCTACGAGATTTGCTCACCGGGATTTCCGCAGTCCCGGTGCCGTATCGAGGGGTACACCAGATAGGCGCTGCCCGATGACTGAATCCATCTTCCTGTCGCCGACAACGACCGGGTTGCGGGCGCGACCGTGAGCGCGTTCTCTCCCGTGTCCGAGTCGATAACGTGCGCGTAGCGGCGGTCGGTGCCCGCGTGGCCGGCGTCGCCCTTCCCTGGCCAAGGGGTACACGCCACGACGCGGTTCCGACACTGCCCCCTCAGGATCGTGCTCATGTCCACCCCGGCACTCATTGGCCCGACCGCCCTCGAGTTCGCTGAGCCGTTTTGGTACGTCGCGCGGACGCCCCCGGGCGACGCTCGAATGGCTGTAGCCGAATCCGCTCTACTTGCTGCTGTTCGGCGGCAGCATCGTCGCGAGCGCCTACCTGCAGCTGCGACATCGTCGGCGGCGACGCGCCAGCCGCCGCTAATCGATTCGGTCGGGCTCTGCGCCCGCTTCGTTTGAGGCGTTTCGCGGTTCTTCATCGGCCCCAACGCTCACGCCGACTGCCGCGAGCTGGATGACGATCGAATCGTCATCACAGAGAACTCGGCGTGCCAGCTTTGACGCGTGCGAGAGATCGGGATGCTCGTTTACTGCCTTCAGGAGACGTTCCTGCGGGACCCCCAGCTCGTGCAGCAGGTTGAGTACAACGACGCCCGCAGTCACCTCGACAACCGCATGCATGTGATTCAGATCGCTGCTTGCGGACCCGATGTGCGCCAGATGGTTGCGCGCATCTTTGGCCGCTTTCGCCCACACCTCCGGATCGTGCACGAGAAGGCGACCGGCCTCGCCGAGTCGCTCGACGAGGTCGAGCAAACGCTCCTTCAGCGTAGGCGCGTTGGCGTGCTCTGTGATCCTCTCGCGCAGCCATGCCTTCCGCTCGGGCGATACCGTTTCCAGGAGCGTCCGCCTGAGTTGCTTGAACTCGTCGGGCGGGATGGGGGGCGCGGGCTCCAAAGCCCGGTGCATCGCCTCGGCTGCAGCGACGGCTGTAACTACTCGGGTTTCGACGTATCCGCTTCGGATGTACCTCAGGCCGAGGATCATGCTGCGCGCTGCGGAGAATGTGTCACCCACCTCGAGCCAGCGTGGAAGCAACTCCTCGAACGGAACGTCATCGAGAGTGAGGACGTAACTACGCAATGAGAGCGATTTCTCGCCCGGTTTCGGCTTGACGACCCGAACTCGGTACACCGTGATCTCGTGGGGTTGATCTCGCCTCGGATCGTCGGCGTTCCAGGCCTCGGGCGTCGGAGGCATAAAGACGCGCATGCTGATAATCCCGCACGCACGCAGCGTCGAGAGCGACATCAGGTCCGCCATTCCTCCGAGGAGATCGAGCCAGTACTCAAAGGTCTGAGGATCCTTATGCTCGAACGAGATGCCCTGATGCTCGCGAACGTGAGTGAGATTCTGAGCCCGCGTCTGGTCGGTATACGGATACCAAGCGTGATGATCGAGACGTGCGGAGAGTGGCCCCATAACCACCCTCGAAGGATCTAGGTGCCGGAGTTCTATGGTGCCGCTGAGGTCCCGTTCCGGGCCGAAGAAGTCGGTGACGTCGACCCCGCTTCTGCGCGACCAGACGGTCATCTCTTCGATGTGTGCGGACGCTCCAGTGAACGCTGCTTCGTGAGGGTCGTCCATGTGGACACCGACGAGAGCAACGCTCGCGCGTAGATCGAGCTTGTCGGGGCCATCGAGCATTCGCCCGATGTGGAAGGTCCTCGCGGTCGCAACGGTCACGCTGAGCAGGGAAATGAACTTGCCGTCGCCCAGGCCAAGTACTACGGGCCAGCTCTGAAGCTCGTCAGTGATGATGGTCGAGCCATTCTCACCCGGTCGCGTGACGCTGTATGGCCAGCCTCCTATGAGACGGAGGAGGAGACCCCTTTTGGGCGAGAAGGAAAGCACACCGGGCACCTTGTTCTCGTGGTCGTGCGGTAGCCACCACTCGCCGCTCCAGCTCTGATGCTCGTTCAACGGAGTCTCAGTCATGTGTTCATGATCCCGGCGCATGCTGGCACCCACGGGGATCGGACCTGCGCGCCGTCGAACCTCGACACCTCACGCGCGAAGCCGGGCCGCCCGTCTTGCCCTCACCCGTCCTGCCCGCAGAGGGACCCGTCCGGCTGCGTGCCTGAGTCGCGCAGTGCACGGTCGACGGCACGAACGGATACAGATTGCCATGCCAGAGTCTCCACCGCCGCTCAAGGCCTCATTCCCCTCGACGCTCGCGTGGCACGCGAACACAAGTCGCGGTCCGAGCTGATCCGCGAGGCGATCGCCGCGCACGCAGCGTGAACATCCACGGCACCGCCCTCAAACACGGCGGCGAGGTGCGGCGACCCGTCGCCCACGCGCCTTGGAGCGCCGAGGGTCAGAGGCTGTGGCGCCGCCCCGTCGCGGGATCGATCCAGTTGCCCGATCCGGTGATCCGGTGCCAGCGCTTGTGGAGAGCGAGATCGGTGCCCTCGGCGTCCGGCACGGCCGCACCGCACAGGTCGCAGATGCGCAGGACGATCACATCGCCGCTCGCGGTCGTAACCGAGAACGCCCCCGCCGGGAACTCCACACCCACCGTGCTCCCCTCGCCATGCGCCCGCCCGTCGTGGTCGGGTTGCCGGAACGGACTCAGACTAGGCGATACGAATCGCGAGATGACGCCCGGCGATGCGTGAGCAACCAATGCAGCCGCGGTCGAAGGCCCCCGGCTCAGCCCTCCAGCGCGAGCTCGACCGTCGCGAACGACACCGGAGGCAGCGTGAGACGCAGGATGCCTCCCTCGACCGACGCCTCGAGCGGCACCGGGCTCACGGCGTCGGGCGTCTCGGGGGTGTTGTGCGCCGTGGCATCCACACCCGTCAGCACGCGCGCCCGCGTCGCTCGCGCGGTGCGACCGCGCAGGTCGATCTCGACGGGCAGCGCCTCGTCGACCCCGACGTGGGTGAGCGAGATCAGCGCCGCACCGTCCGTCGTCGACGCTGACAGCGAGAGCGCCCCCAGCTCGACGTCGTCGATGGTGACGACCGGGGCAGCGACGACGTGCGCGGGCACCGACAGCGCGTCCTGATGGCCGGCGTTCATCTCGTACACGTGGTAGGTCGGCGTGAGCACCATCCCGCCCTCGTCGTCGGTCAGGATCATCGCCTGCAGCACGTTGAGGGTCTGCGCGATGTTTGCCATCCGCATCCGCGCCGCGTGCCGGTGGAACACGTCGAAGTGGAGGCCGGCGACGAGGGCATCCCTCATCGTGTTCTGCTGGAACAGGAATCCCGGGTTCGTGCCCGGCTCGACGTTCCACCATGTGCCCCACTCGTCGCAGACGAGTCCGATGACCCGGTCGGGGTCGTACGAGTCCATGACCGCCTCGTGGGCCGAGACGACGCGCTCGATGTCGGCGGCGTGGGCGACCGTGCGCAGGAACTCCTCGCGCGAGAACGCCGTCGCCGACTCCTTCTGGATGCCGGTGCCGGCGTGCGTGTAGTAGTGGAACGAGATCGCCTGGAACGGCGAGGCCTGCGGCTCCGGCGTGTTCGACGACGTGGCGGATGCCATGAGCGTGTGGGTCCAGCGCAGGTCCGCATCCGAGGCGCCGGCCGCGATCCGCACGAGACGGTTGCCGTCGTGCTCCTTGCAGAAGGTGGCGTACCGGCGCGCGAGCGAGGTGTAGTACTCGGGTGTCATGTTGCCGCCGCAGCCCCACGCCTCGTTGCCGAGCCCCCAGAACGGCACCCGCCACGGCTCGTCCCGCCCGTTCGCCCGGCGCAGCCGCGCCATCGGGCTGTCACCCGAGCGGGTGAGGTACTCGACCCATTCGCTCATCTCCTGCACCGTGCCGCTGCCCACGTTGCCGTTGACGTACGGGTCGGCGCCGAGCATCTCGCACAGGTCCATGAACTCGTGCGTGCCGAAGGCGTTGTCCTCGACGACGTCACCCCAGTTCGTGTTGACCATCGTCGGCCGCTCCGCGCGCGGGCCGACGCCGTCGCGCCAGTGGTACTCGTCGGCGAAGCATCCGCCGGGCCAGCGCAGGTTCGGAATGCGGATCGCCCGCAGGGCCTCGACCACATCGAGCCGGATGCCGCGTTCGTTCGGAATCGGGGAGTCCTCCCCCACCCAGAACCCGCCGTAGATGCAGCGGCCGAGGTGCTCGGCGAAGTGCCCGTAGAGGTGACGGCTGATCTGGGGTCCGGTGACGTCGAGGTCGACGGCGGCGCGGGCGGTGGTCATGGGGGCTCCGTTCTGCGGCGGCCTCGCCGCACGACCATCTTTCCACTAATATGTTCTTTATGACAACAAATGTGGGCAGTGGCGCCGACTCCCTGGCCGACCTCATCGAGCGCGACGCCGACGTGCGCGCCCTCTTCGGCGGCGAGTGGATCCGCTATCGGGCATCCGACAGCCTTCCCGAACTGACCTGGCACGCGCAGTCCACGTGCGCGCGGATCAACCAGATCTTCTTCGACGAGCCGGCCGAAGCGCAGCGCCTCTTCCACGATCTGGTCCCCGGAGCCGGATCGGGCATCGACTTCCGCCCGCCGATCAACCTCGACTACGGCGTCGGGCTCACGATCGGCGACCGCACGTTCATCAACAAGGACTTCCTCATCGTCGGCGGCGGCTACGTCACGATCGGAGCGGACTGCCTCATCGGCCCGCGGTGCAGCATCTACACGCCCAACCACGCCGAAGAGCCCACGCGCCGCCGCGAGGGGTGGGAACGGGCATCCGCCGTCACCATCGGCGACAACGTCTGGTTCGGGGGCTCCGTGACGGTGCTCCCCGGCGTCACGATCGGCTCCGACAGCATCATCGGTGCGGGATCCGTCGTCACGAGCGACATCCCCTCGGGCGTCGTCGCGGTCGGAAACCCCTGCCGCGTCGTGCGACCGATCCGCCAGGACTGATCGGCCGGGTCTCGTCAGGCCGAGGCCGCGGACGCGTTCGGCCCCACGGCTCGCGCGCCGCCCGGCCGGGTCAGCGCAGCGAGAGCTGCTCGTTCAGGTAATCGGTGAGGGGCCGCGGCGCCCCACTCGCGCTCCATCGCACGTGCGGCACGCCGTCTACGAGACAGAGCGGGCCGGATGCCTCGCCCCGAGCGAGTGCCGCCAGGTCGAGCTCTTCGGCCCCCAGGTGGAGCACCTCGCCGTCGGCGAACCCCCCGCGGGCGGCCGCCGCCGCGCGCTCCGAGCGGGCGCGCTGCGCCTCGGCCGTGTAGCCGCGGGGCGCCTCGGTGCGGGCACGAAGGACCTCGCCGGTCGCGTAGACCGCCTCGTCGCCGATCAGCAGAACGCCGAGATGCCATACCTCGCCCACGGGCACGATCCGCGGCGCCCGCCCGAACCCGAACAGCCGACGCGCCGCGGCCCAGTCGCCGAGGCGTTCGCGGGGCGACCCCGAGAGGCGGGCGCGCGCCGCCGCGATCAGCGCCGCGGCATCCGTCATCGCACGCCGGGCCGCACGGTCAGATCGCTGATGACGGCGTCACGCGGAAGATCGAGGGCGGTGAGGATCGCGGCCACGACCGACGCCGGGTCGATCCAGCGCGACGGGTCGTACTCGGCACCCTCCTGGGCGTGGACCTCGCGCTGCATCGGAGTGGCCGTGCGCCCCGGATAGATCGAGGTGACCCGCACGCCGTGCAGCGCCTCCTCGGTGCGCAGCGCGTCGGCGAGCGCCTTCAGCCCGTGCTTCGACGCCGCGTACGCCGACCATTCCGGGTGGGCGTTCAGCCCCGCACCCGAGTTCACGAAGAGCACCTGACCGCGCGCCGCACGCACGCGCGGCAGCAGCAGCCGGGTCACCTCGGCGGGGGCGACGAGGTTGACGGCGAGCTGCGACTCCCAGGCATTCACCGGCAGGTCGGCGACCGCGCCGAGATGGACGACACCGGCGGCGTGGATGATCGCATCGACCGCGGCGGGGATCACCGCATCCTGCTCGGCGAGCGCGCGGGCGAGGCCGTCCGGGCGGGCGAGATCGGCGACGACGACGGTGCTTCCCGGAAAGGCCGTTCG
This sequence comes from Microbacterium dextranolyticum, assembly GCF_016907295.1. Taxonomy (NCBI): domain Bacteria; kingdom Bacillati; phylum Actinomycetota; class Actinomycetes; order Micrococcales; family Microbacteriaceae; genus Microbacterium; species Microbacterium dextranolyticum. Next base: position 472,039 of record NZ_JAFBBR010000001.1, on the reverse strand, counting down.
CAGGTCGGCGGCGCGGGCGGCGCTACGCGCGAGGAGGACGAGGTGGTCGCCGCGAGCGTGCAGCCGCTCGGCGACGAGCCGTCCGATGCCCGAGCCTGCTCCGGTGATGACGTGGGTCGAGGCCATGGCATCCATCCTCGCACCCGCGCCCACCTCGTTCCCGCCTCGCGCCCGCGCCCGCCTCGCTCCCGCACCCTGGCCCATGGCCGCCTCGCTCCCACACTGCAGGGAGCACTGATACTGGTGTGGCCTGTGGGGCTCCCCCGCGCCGAAAGCCCCACCTGCTCCTGCAGATCGGGGCCGACCGCGCGGCCGACCGCGGGGCGACGGCGCGGGCGACGGCGCATGCGGCCACCCCAGACCACGCGGGCGGCCACCTCAGACCACGCCGCCCCGCGGGCGACGCTCAGTCGCGGTCGAGATCGCCCGACAGAAGCAGGCGCGCCGTGCGGATGCTGCCGACCGCCTCGCCCGAGGCCGTGCGCGCCAAGGCGAAGCCGGCGACGACCAGACCCGTGACGGCGTCGGCCAGGTGGTCGCGACGCGCGGTGGATGCCTGCGGCAGCGCCGCGGCGACGCCGCGAGAGATCGCGCGGTGCAGCTCCGCCCGGTACTCGGCGATGACGCGGGCGACCTCGGCGTCGCGCGAGACGGGCGCACCGGCGGCGTTGATGAGCAGGCATCCGTTGTCGGCGGGCATCGATCCGGCACGGCCGAGGGCGGCGGCAAGCCCGTCGAGGTAGTCGCCGAGCGCCTCGGGGGCGACCGGATCGGCCTCGAGCGGGGCCAGGCGGGGGCGCACGATCTCGTCGAGGTAGCTCTGCACCGCCTCGTCGAAGAGCCCGCGCTTGGAGGCGAACGCGTTGTACAGGCTCGATCGATTGAGGCCCGTGACCTGCTCGAGCCCGGCGATCGAGGCGTCCTCGTAGCCGTGCTCCCAAAAGAACTCGCGCGCGGCGCGAACCGTGTCGAGCCGGTCGAACTCTCGGGTCCGGGCCATCGCACACCTCCCACTTTCGGAAACGATTGTTTCAGTATATATTGAAACAGTCAGTTCAGAACTCATCCACGGCAGCCGCCGTTCCCACAGGAGGACCCATGATCGTCATCGGACTCGTGCTGGCCGCACTGGCCGCCCTGCTGCACGTCGTCATCTTCTGGCTCGAGTCGGTCGCCTGGACCAGCCCGCGCGCCCGCGCCGCCTTCGGCACCACGGCCGACGAGGCCGAGGCCACGCGCGAGATGGCCTTCAACCAGGGCTTCTACAACCTGCTCCTCGCGATCGTCACGGCCCTCGGCGTCGTGCTCGTCGCGACGGGAGCGACCGCGGCCGGCGCGGCCCTCGTGTTCGCCGGCGCGGGTTCCATGGCCGCCGCGGCCCTCGTCCTGCTGCTCTCGAGCCCCGACAAGGCGGGTGCCGCCCTCAAGCAGGGAGTCCTGCCCCTCCTCGCCGTGATCGCGCTCGCCATCGGCGTCCTGCTCTGACGCGCACCCCCGCATCCCCCGCCCCACCCCACCTCACGAAGGACCCCGCATGACCGATGCCACCAGCACCCAGATCCAGCTCGCCGCCCGCCCGATCGGGTGGCCGACGCCGGCCGACTTCCAGACGGCGCACGTCACCTATGACGCCCCGAAGCCCGGTGAGGTGCGGGTGCGGAACACCTTCGTCTCGGTCGACCCGTACATGCGCGGACGGATGAACGACGTGCGCTCCTACACGCCGCCGTTCGCCCTCGGCGAGACCATCACCGGCGGAGCGGTCGGCCGGGTCGTGGCATCCGCGTCCGACGACCTTCCCGTGGGCACCGTCGTCCTGCACCAGCACGGCTGGTCCGACCTCGTGCAGGCGGATGCCTCGACGTTCCGCGCCATCCCGGAGATCCCGGGCGTACCGCTGTCGCTGAACCTGCACATCCTCGGCATGACGGGGCTCACCGCCTACGTCGGGCTCACCGCCATCGCCCACCTGAAGCCGGGCGACACCGTGTTCGTCTCGGGCGCGGCGGGCGCCGTCGGCACCGCGGTCGGCCAGATCGCGAAGCTGCTCGGAGCGGGCCGCGTGATCGGCTCGGCCGGAACTCCGGAGAAAGTCGCGCTCCTGACCGAGAAGTACGGCTACGACGCCGCTTTCGACTACAAGTCCGGAGATGTGCGCACGCTTCTCGCCGAGGCCGCTCCCGAGGGGATCGACGTGTTCTTCGACAACGTGGGCGGCGACCACCTGCAGGCCGCCCTCGACGTCTTCAACGACGGCGGGCGCGCGGCCCTGTGCGGCGCGATCTCGAGCTACAACACGACCGAGCGCCCGGCCGGTCCCGACAACATGTCGACCATGATCACGCGGGGCCTCACGATGCAGGGCTTTACGCTTGCCGGGTTCCTGCACCTCGTCCCCGAGTTCCAGGAGAAGATGACCGCCTGGTTCGCAGCCGGCAGCATCGCGTACGACGAGACGATCGTCGACGGCATCGACCACGCGGTCGACGCGTTCCTGTCGATGATGCGCGGCGCGAACACCGGCAAGATGCTCGTGCGCATCTGACGGATGCCGCCGCGTGCGCTCCTGACGGGCCCGGATCCATCGGATCCGGGCCCGTCCCCGTGTGCGAGGCTCAGCCGGCGACGGCCCCGAACAGCGTGCCGACGAGGAAGGTCGCACCCAGCGCCAGCGCGCCGCCGACGACCGTCCGCATGATCGCCCGACCGCGGCGGGCGCCGCCGATCCATGCCGCGACGTAGCCGGTGACGGCGAGTGCGACGAGCACGGCGACGAACGTCCAGACGAGGCGCGCAGGGTGGGGCAGCAGAAGGATCGTCGCCATCGGGAGCAGCGCCCCGACGGTGAAGGCGACCGCCGAGGCGATGGCGGCGCTCCACGGGCTGACGACGTCGTCCTGGTCGATGTTCAGCTCGATCGACAGATGCGCCGAGAGCGCATCGTGCGCCGTCAGCTCCGTCGCGACACGGGTGGCGGTGTCTTCGCTGAGGCCGCGTTCCCGGTACAGCTCGACGAGCTCGGCGAACTCCCCGTGCGGGTCGCTGGCGAGCTCCTGCCGCTCCTTCTCGATGAGCGCGCGTTCGCTGTCGCGCTGGCTCGACACCGAGACATACTCGCCGAGCGCCATCGAGATCGCCCCGCCCACGAGCGCGGCCGAGCCGGCCAGCAGCACGGGCATGACCTCGGCCGTCGCGCCGGCGACCCCGACGACCACCGCAGCGGTCGAGACGATCCCGTCGTTGGCACCCAGCACACCGGCCCGCAGGCCGTTCAAACGTTGCGCGAGGCCGGCGCGGTGCGGCTCGTCGGGGTGTCCGGGTGTCGGGTCGGTGCTCACCACCCCACGGTAGGGGCGCGTCGCCGAGGCCGCAAGCAAGGTCAGCAGAACCTGACCCGCCCCGGAGCCGCACCGCCGATATCCTGAGGTCCGGCGGGAGGAGCGCACGAATGCAGCAGGCACAGGCGACGGCTCGGGTCGACGCGATCACGCAGTACCGCATCATCGGCGAGCCCACCGAGACGCATCTCGAGAGTCTGGCGCGCCTGGCGGCGACGCTGTGCCGCGCACCCTCGGCGGCCGTCAACATCATCGATGACCGCTACCAGCGCGCCGTCGCCACGGTGGGCGTCGAAGCCGGCGCCTGCAGCATCGACGATTCGATGTGCGCGGTCGTTCTGCCCGAGGCCCGCCACGTGCTGGTGACGGATGCCCAGGCCGACGCCCGTTTCGCCGCGAACCCGTTCGTGCGCGGCGGTCGCGTCCGCTTCTACGCGTCGAGCCCGCTGATCACCCCGTCGGGCGTGCCGATCGGCACCCTGTGTGTGTTCGCGCGCGAAACGGGAACGCTCAGCGACGAACAGAGCGCCGCACTGGATCTCTTGGCCGGTCAGGCCGTCGAGGTGCTCGAGCTGCGACGGGCGACGCACGAACTCGAACGCTCCAATGACGAGCTCGCGCACTTCGCCGGTCAGGTGAGCCATGATCTGCGCAACCCCCTCACGGCGATGCTCGGTCAGATCGACCTCGCGATCGATGCGCTCGAGGCGCCGGCCGAGACCGGTCCGCAGAATGCCCTGCGCGCCCTCGGGCATGCGGATGCCGCCGCCGCCCGCATGGACCGGATGATCACCGATCTGCTCGCCTACGCCAAGGTGGGCGGTGCCCGACCGCGCAGCGAACCCGCGTCGATGCGCGGCATCGTCGAGAGCGCCGTGGCCGACCTCGAGGGCGCGGTCACCGCGTTCGGAGCGTCGGTCTCGATCGCGCTCACCGAGACCGACGGCGCCACGGGCGACATCGTCGTCGGCGACCCGACCCTCCTCGGCGTGCTGATGCAGAACCTCATCGCCAACGCGCTGAAGTTCACGGCGACGACCCGCGCCGCCCCGACCATCGCGGTGACCGCGCAGCGCACTCCGACGGCATGGGCGATCACCGTGGACGATGACGGGCCCGGCGTTCCCGTCGACCAGCGCGAACGCGTTTTCGGAGCGATGGAGCGCGGATGGGTGAAGGATGTCCCCGGCCTCGGGCTCGGACTGGCGACCTGCCGTCGGATCGCCCAGGCCCACGGCGGCACGATCGTGATCGAGGATTCCCCGCGGGGCGGCGCGCGCGTGCGCGTGTGGCTCCCCCAGCCCGAGTGACCCCGCGGCGGTCACCGCGTCGTCAGACGCCCGCGGCAGCGATCACCGCGAGCAGATCGAGCTTGTCCTGACTCTCGCTGCCCGGCGCGGCCGTGTACACCAGCAACGCATGCGACTGATCGGGATCGATCAGTCGCTGACAGGTGAGTTCGATCAGACCGACCTCGGGGTGGAGGAAGCGCTTCACGGCCTCGGGCGGTGTCGCGACCTGCCCCTCGTCCCAGAGGGCCCGGAACTCGGCACTGCGCTCCTGCAGTGCCTCGGCGTAATGGGCGGCGCGCGAGGCGGGTCCGCGCAGGCCGGCGACCCGTCGCAGGTTCGCGACGAACACGCGACCGAGAGCGTCCCGATCCTCGGGCGCGTAGCGCAGTCGCGCGCCCGGGTCGGTGAACCATCGGAAACCGATGCTGCGCTGCTCGCCCTGGAAGTCGGTGAGCGGCCCTGATAGCGCGACTCCGAGCGGCGTCTGACGCAACGTCTCGCCGAGTTCGCTGACGATCTCCGCGGGGGTGTCGTGCAACCGGTCGAAGATGCGCAGCAGACCCGGCGAGATGTGCCCGCCCGAAGGCCCACGCTCGGGCGCGCGATGTCCGGCGAGCCGGAAGACGTGGTCGCGTTCGTCGAGCGAGAGGTGCAGACCCTGCGCGATCGCCGCGAGCATCGCCGGCGACGGCTGCGGCCCGCGGTTCTGCTCGATACGCGTGTAGTAGTCCGCCGACATATGGCTGAGTGCGGCGACCTCCTCACGGCGGAGTCCCTCCGCCCGCCGCCGCGGCCCGCGTCCGAGCCCGACGTCTTCGGGTCGCAGTGCTTCGCGCCGCGCCCTCAGGAAAGCGGCGAGCTCTGCTCTGCCCGTCATCTCCGCCCCTCCTGTCCGCCGTGCGTCCAGTCTCTCTCGAACGAGCCGCCGTTATCCAGGGATCGGCAGACCCTGGATGCGCCGCGACGGGCGGGAGAGCATCGGAGCATGGCATCCTCACCCCGCACCCTCGAGCTCCCCGATCTCTCCGGCACGCGCACGCTGCTGACCGGCGGCAGCGACGGGATCGGTCTCGCGATCGCCGCGCGGCTGGCGTCCGCCGGTACCCAGTTGCTCCTGCCGGTGCGCAATCCGGTCAAGGGCGCGTCCGCCGTCGCCGAGATCCGCCGCACCGTCCCGGACGCACAGGTCACGCTGCTGAGCCTCGACCTGTCGTCACTCGCCTCCATCGACCGGCTCGTGGCCGAGCTGACGGATGCCGGAGAGCCGATCCACCACATGATCAACAACGCCGGAATGATGACGCCGCCCTCCCGCCAGCTCACCGCCGACGGTTTCGAACTGCAGTGGGGAACGAATCACCTCGGCCACGTCGCGCTCGTTCTCGGCATCCTGCCGTTGCTGCGCGCCGGCTCGGCGCGCGTGACGTCGCAGGTCAGCGTCGCCGCGAACGAGCGATCGATCCAGTGGGACGATCTGAACTTCGAGCACCGCTACAACGGACGCACCGCGTACAGCCAATCGAAGATCGCACTCGGGCTGTTCGGGCTCGAACTCGATCGACGCAGTCGGATCGAGCGATGGGGCATCACCAGCAACCTGTCGCACCCCGGTGTCGCGCCGACCTCTCTGCTGGCGGCCCGCACCGAGCTGGGCCGTGCGGAGCCCGTGCGGGGGCGCCGGTTCATCGAGGCGCTCTCGCGCCGCGGCATCCTCTTCGGCACGGTGCGCAGCGCCGCCGAGCCCGCGCTGTTGGCGGCGACCGCGCCCGACGGCGCCGGTCGCATGTACGGTCCCTCGGGACTCGCGCACCTCGGCGGCCCCGCGGCACAGCAGGCTCTCTACTCACGACTGCGCAGCGAGGCCGAGGCGGCGCGGGTGTGGGAGACCTCCGCGGAGTTGATCGATGCAGCACGTCGCCGCGGTCGGACGAACCCGGCGTCGTGAGGGGCGGCCCCGCGGCGGAGATCCGGCGCGCGTCAGACGATCGACTGCACGTGCATCGGCGACGCCAGATTCGTGCCGTTGACGTCCAGATAGAGCTGCCCCTCGGTGACCGAGAGGGTCACCGAGTTCCGGCGCTCGACTGCGGCGGCGGCGGCCTCGACGAATCCGGGATCGAAGCTGCGCAGCTCGATCCGATCGGCGGCGTGGATCTTCTTGCCGGCGTACTGCGGCAGCACACGGGAGGGGTCGCGGTGCGTATAGATCACGACGCGATCGGTGAGCTTGCTGCCGTAGTGCAGTCGGTCGGGATCGGGGGAGCCGACCTCGATCCACGCCGTCATCGCGCCGGTCGCATCGCGGACGAACACGGCGGGCTCGTTCGTCGCGGCGATCCCCTCGCTGAAGGCGATGCCCTCCGCGTACTCGAGGCAGTAGGCGAGCAGCCGCGTCGTGAGGAACGCGCCGGTTTCGGAGGGGTGCTGCGCGAGGCGCAGCGTGAGGTCGTCGTACACGCCCCGGTCGACATCCGCGAGCTGCACGTCGAAGGTGTGCATCACCACGCCGATCGCCATGCCTCGAGCCTAGACGGGCGGATGCCCGGGCGACGACCCGCCCCTCGCCCGGGCCGGGATAGTCCCGTCGACGACGCGGGGGCCTGCGACGGGGGCCCGGTTAGGATCGCCGCATGGGCCCCGACGATCAGGCCCCCCGCACACGGGGGGCGTACGCCAAGGGCGTGGCCCGTCGCCAGGAGATCCTCGACCGGGCCATCGAGGTCTTCGCGCAGCGCGGCGGCAGCCGCACGAGCCTGCGGGCCATCGCGCAGGAGGTCGGGGTCACCCACGCCGCACTGACGCACTACTTCGGGTCGCTCGACGAGCTGCTGGTGGCCGTGTACCGCGAGTCCGAGCAGTCCTCGCCGGACGACGCGGCCGACGAGGCCTACACGGCCGAGGCGCCGGCGGCCCCGAACGGCCCGCCGTCCGGGGCGACCGAGTCGGTCAGTCCGGCCGAGATGATGCGGATCTCCGCGGTCGAGAACCGCGAGATCCCGGGCCTCGTGCAGCTGTACTCGTCGCTCGTGGCCTCTGCGGTCGACGGCAGCCATCCCTCGGCACACGCCTTCGTGACGAGTCGGTTCGCGCGGCTGCGCGACGAGCTCGCCGAGCGGGTGCGCGACCTGCAGGCATCCGGAGCGGTCCGCTCCGACATCGATCCGGGCCTCGCCGCCGCGCTCGTCATCGCGGCGTCGGACGGCCTGCAGACGCAGTGGCTGCTCGACCCGTCCGTCGATCACGAAGCGGCCCTGCGCCTGCTGGACGGACTGCTGGCACCGCCGCGCTAGCCCACCGATCAGAGAAAGCGCACGCTCTGCTGCAGCCGCGTCCGGATGTCGAACAGCTCGTTGCCGCCGATGTCGCGTGCGCCCGACAGGCCACGGCGGAGCACGGTCGACAGGGTCGAGCGGGCGATGACGGCCACCGCGAGCCCGCGCACCCGCCCGATCTCTTCGACGGCGGCGGCCACGTCATCGTCGGGAAGCACCACGATCGCGCCGCTGAACTTCACGCGCGCCCCGCGCGCCACCACGCGTGCGGCGGCGGCGAGGTCGGCGATGGGCGAGCCGGCGACGCCCTCGCCGATCAACTCGCTCCGCCGCAGGCGCACGGGCCCGCCGAAGTCGCCGCTGAGCACGGCGTACAGGCCGCTGGGGCCCAGGACGATGTGATCGAGGGTCAGCGTGGCGTCGCGCGGATCGGCGGCGATGTCGTGCCAGACGGTGTATCCCATGCCGAGATCGGCCACGATGCGCGCCGTCGCCTCTTCGGCGAGCGCATCGGCCAGAAGCCTCTTCAGCTCGCGTGGCGCCGAGCGCACGAGCGCCGGATCGTACGGATCGGGCAGCTCGGCGCCGCGGCCCACCCACTCGCGCATGAGCGTCAGATAGCGCTCGCGGCGCCACCCGCCGGGCTGGCCGAACGACCGCGCCCGCGGGCGCGTGTCGGTCGCTCGCGCGCGCGGCCGCCAGCCGGTGCCACCGGCATCCGACGGCTCAGGAGCGTACTGCGCGGCGTCCGCGGCGAAGCCGTGGCCGCGGTCGTAGGCGGCGCGCGCCTCGCTGGTGCCGATGCGCTCCCACGCGCGCTGCACCTGGACGAACAGCGCCGCGTCGCCGCCGGTGTCGGGGTGGGTCTGGCGCAGCCGCAGCCGGTACGCGCGGCGCAGGTCGTCATCGGACACGTCGGCCGCGACCTGCAGCACCTCGTACGCAGACGCCGAGAGAGGACTATCGAACACGGTCTCCGCCTCAGCGCTTCTGGTTGCGCCGCGCGTACGCCGCGGCGGATCGGCTGGACAGGGCGAGCAGCACGAGGATGTCGACGGCCAGCGAGGGCAGCGTCGTGCGCAGCGTGATCTCCTGGTCGCGCGCCCACCACGAGGCGAAGGCCGCCGAGATGCTGATGGCCGACACCGTCATCACCAGGACGCGGGCGATGTTGTGCCCCCGCAGGATCAGCAGAGAGCACACCAGCTGCACCGCCGCCGAGAGGGCGACGCCGGCGACGACGATCCACAGCGACGCATCGATCATCTCGGGGTCGAGGGTCACGCCGTCGAGCTCGATCTCGATCGTTCCGGCATATTCGCGCCAGTGCACCAGCAGATCGACGATCGTCGCGAGCCCGACGAGCGCTCCCAGCAGCACGAGGGCGGCGCCCGCCACCGTCGTCGCGGGGCGGCGCATGCCCGGATCATAGGGCGTCGGACGCAGCAGCCGCTCGACCGGTTCGTACCCGGGACGCTGCGCGGGGTGCTCGGGGCGCGCGGGGCGTGCGGTGGGTTCCGGCTCGTCATCGTGGAAAGTCATCGTGCGATCACCCCGCGGACGTCCACGACAGGCAGGTCGCCGTCGGTACGGATGCTGTCGCCGCCGCCGTTGCGCGCGTGATAGCCACTGGAGAAGTCACGGATGACGTCGACGGCGACGCCGGGCGCGCCCGCGCGCAGCGAGGCGACGATGTGATCGCGTTCGATGTCGGTGTCGGCATCGATCCGGTGCGTCACCTGCAGCGTGAACAGCGACAGTCCGACGGCCGTGTCGAAGGTCCCGGCTGCGAGCCAGTCGACGCGGCGCCCGCCGGGCAGGAGCCACCCGTCCGGGCAGCGCCAGAAGCGCACGTGGTGCCGTTTCTCCGGGCTCCCGTCGACTTCCTGCTGATAGGCGAAGTCCTGCGGGCGCCCGAAGAGGAACAGCGGACTCACCGGCGCCTCGTCGTAGCTGCGGCGACCGAGCGTCGAGGTGACGATGCGCCACGAGGAGCGCAGGGTGACCGGATCGGCGCGCACCCACCCGGCCTCGGCGAGGGCGGAATGGATCCTCTCCTCCTCCCCCATGAACGCCAGATTGATCGGGTCGCCGAGCAGGCCGTCGCTCGTGCGCGCCCGCCCGATGAAGTAGTCCGGAACGTAGATCGCGGTGAGGATGCGGTGCAGGCGCGGAAGGACGAGGTAGGCCAGAAGCAACCAGAACACGACGCCGACGGCGATGCCCCACCACCCGAAGGCGAACGTCTGGGTGAATCCGAGGTAGGCCAGCCAGATCGCCGCGAGCCCCGCGAACACGAAGAAGAACTGATCGACCGCCGCCCCGATCGACCACCGACGGCGCGTGCGCGCCGACGCGGCGGAGTCGACGCTCCGCTCGGCGGCCCTCATCGGGTACCGCCACGTCGCCACAGGGCCTCCGGCGGTGTCCAGGCCAGCGCCCGGGCGCCGATGCCCGACTCCACCTCCGCGAGCGTGGGCGGCTGCCACCGCGGCGACCGGTCCTTGTCGACCAGCTGCGCGCGGATGCCTTCGACGAGATCGGGCTGCGTGCGGGCGAGCCAGAGGACGAGCCCGTACTCCTGAGCGAGCGCGGCGCGCAGGTCCGGCAGCCCGCGGGCGGCACGGACCGCGGCCAGGGTCACCTCCAGCGACGTCGGGGAGAGCTCCTCGAGCGTGTCGGCGACGGCGGATGCCTCCGGCTCCGGCCGCGCGCGCAGACGCGCGACGATCGCGGCGGCCGTCTCGGCGGCGAACGCGTCGGCGATCCATCCGCGCGCACGAGCCAGCGCCGATGCCTCGATCGAGATCTCGCCAGGGTGCACACGCATCGAACGCACGAGCGCCGCGGGATCGCGGACGCCCTCGGGCGACGACAGCGCGTCGCGGAGCGCGTCGAGCCGATCGACGCCCACGATGTGGTCGGCGAACCCGGCGTAGACCGCATCGGCGGCATCCATCGTCGAACCGGTCAGCGCCAGGTACTCCCCGATCCGGCCCGGCGCCCGGGCGAGCAGCCACGATCCGCCGACGTCGGGGGTGAGTCCGATCCGCGTCTCGGGCATCGCAAGCCGTGATCGTTCGGTGACCACCCGGATCGCGGCGTGACCGGCGAGACCGATGCCCCCGCCCATCGTCACACCGTCGGCGAGCACGACGATCGGCTTCGGGTACTCGGCGATCCGGGCGTTCAGCGCATACTCCGCACGGAAGAACGCGACGACGTCGCCGTCTCGTCCGGACAGGATGTGCTCGCGCAGTGCGCGGACGTCTCCGCCGGCGCACAGCCCGCGCTCCCCGGCCCCGTCGAGCAGGACGCACACGACGTCGTCGTCGTGCTCCCAGGCATCGAGAGCCTCGGAAAGAAGGGAGATCATCGGCAGGTCGAGCGCGTTGATCGCGTGCGGCCGATTCAGGGTGAGCCGGCCGAGTCGATGCACCGTGCGCACGAGGACGACGGGCTCGGCGGCGATGTCGGAAGGGCTCACCCGGCCCACGTTACCCGCGCGGCTCACGGGCGAGCGGGCGCGGGTACGGAAGGATGGAGGAAAGGCCATCGCAGAGGAGCGCACCATGCCCGAAGGACAGGTCCTGGAGTTCACCGGGGTGACGAAGCGGTTCGGCGCCGTCTCCGCCGTGGACGGACTCACCGCCCGTGTGGAACCGGGCACCGTGACCGGGTTCCTCGGTCCGAACGGCGCCGGCAAGACCACGAGCCTGCGGATCCTCCTCGGCCTCGTCCGGGCGACCTCGGGCACGGCGACGATCGGCGGCCGACGCTACGCGGAGCTCGCGCACCCGCTGCAGACGGTGGGCGCCGCACTGGAGGCATCCAGCTTTCATCCGGGGCGCTCCGCCGCGAACCACCTGCGCGTGTATGCGCAGGCCGCGGGGCTTCCGACGCACCGTGTCGACGACGTGCTGGGGCTCGTCGGCCTCGCCGACGCCGCGGGACGCAAGGTCGGCGGGTTCTCGCTCGGCATGCGCCAGCGTCTCGGCCTCGCCTACACACTCCTGGGCGATCCCGGCGTGCTGGTGCTGGACGAACCGGCGAACGGTCTCGATCCCGAGGGGATCACGTGGCTGCGGGGGTTCCTCCGCCGCCTCGCGCAGGAGGGGCGCACGGTGCTCGTGTCGTCGCACATGCTCGCCGAAGTGCAGCAGACGGTGTCGTCGCTGCTCATCATCTCGGCCGGGCGCCTCGTCTATCAGGGCGACCTCGCCGGCCTCACGCCAGCCGACGACGTCGCCACCGTCATCGACGCGCCCGACCGTGCCGCGCTCGCCGCCGCGCTCGATGCGGCCGGCGTCTCGTACGAGGCGCTCCGCACGGGCTTCACGGTGCGCAGCGCCGAACCCGCCCACCTCGGCTCGATCGCGCAGGCGGCCGGCGTCGCGCTGTCGAACCTGCAGCGCCGCGGGCCGTCGCTCGAAGAGGTGTTCCTCGACCTCGTCGGTCACGGGCGTGCGGATGCCCGGACTGCGGTCGTCGGCGCCGGTTCGCCACCCCCGACCTCGCCCGACGCACCGGCCGCCCCCGTGGCGCCCGTCGCCGCGTCGGCCACGATCCCCGATCCGCGCCCGGCAACGGAAGGAGGCGAGCAGCGATGACTCTCGCGAACGCGACCCGGTCCGAGCTCACCAAGCAGTTCACCACGTCGATGTGGTGGATCCTCGGGATCGTTCTCTTCCTCTACGTCGGCGCGACCGCCGCCGGACTCGCCGCGACGTTCGGGGCTCTGGCGAACGGCTCTCTGGGCGGTGAGGCGTCGAACACGCCCGCCCTGCCTGCCGCGGCGCTGCCGCCCGTGATCTACAGCATCGCGACCGCTGTCGGCTACGTCTTCCCCCTCTTGATCGGCACACTGCTGGTGACCGGCGAGTTCCGTCACAAGACACTCACCCCGACGTTCCTCGCGACCCCGCGGCGCGGCATCGCGCTGGGTGGCAAGCTCGTCGCGGGCGCGGTCATGGGCACGCTCTACGCGGGGCTCGCGCTCGTAGCCGCGGTCGGGTCGGGCGCTGCGCTGCTGGCGCTGTTCGGCATCGACACCCAACTGACCGAGCCGGCGACGTGGGCGCTCATCGGGCGCATGGCGCTGGCCTTCGTGCTCTGGGTGTTCATCGGCGTGGGTGTCGGCACGCTCGTGCGCAACCAGATCGCGGCGGTCGTCGGGGTCCTGGCGTTCACGCAGTTCATCGAGCCGATCCTGCGCACCGTCGGCGGGTTCGTGGACGGGGTCTCGAACATCACGCGCCTCTTGCCCGGCGCGTCGTCCGACACACTGGTCGGGGCGAGCATCTACACGAACCTCGGCGGACAGGCCCCCCAGGGCGCCCTCGAGTGGTGGGTCGGCGGGCTGCTGATGCTCGGCTACGCGGCGGTCTTTCTGGTGGCGGGCTGGCTGGTCAGCTGGCGTCGCGACGTCAGCTGACCACGCGCCGCCGCGGCTCGCCGCTCGAGACGGCCCTCGCGTCAGGCCGTGACGGCTGACGGCGCGGCGCGTCGTCGGCGACGCGGGCGCGGCGAGACCGATTCCTCGCTCTCGGCGGCGGCGGCGATCTCTGCGACGTCGAGAGGGTCATCCTCTCCCTCGAGCCGCAGCGCCTGCACGAGAGCGATGCCGTGCCGGGTCGTGAGCACGAGGCGGGCGAACTCGGCATCGGGTAGAAGATCGATCACCGCAGCGGGTTGCCGGCGCCGCACAACGACGAAATCGTCGCCTCCCGACGAGCGCCAGGTGCCCATCGCGATCGTGCCGCGCACGCGCGTGCCGGGGTTCGGCACACCGCGCAGCCACGTCCAGGCGTCGTCGGTCAGCTGCACCTTGCGGATGGATGCCCGCTCGACGCGCACCGGATCGACACGACGCGCCAGAGTGCGCTCGAAGGGAGAGAGCACGACCTCCAGCTGCGTCGAATCGAGCAGCAGAGTCACCATGCTTCCAGTCTGCCAGCGTCAGGATGAACGAATGCTCACAGCCCGGCAACGATCCGCGAGCGCACCGTCGTCGCCGGGGTTCAGAGCGAGAACTCGTCGCTGGCGTGCGGCAGCGGAAAGCGCTGCACCGCCGCAATCAGTCCATCCACCGTCTGCTCGCGCGCGACCGCGTTGACCCCGAGCCCGACCTTGCGGGCATCCTTGGCCGTGCGCGGGCCGATCGCCGCGATGATCGTGGATGCCGGGATGTGCGGGAACTGCTGACGCACCTGTTCGGCGACGGACCCACTCGTCACGAGGATCGCGTTGATTCGCCCGGACTCCACGTCGTGGGCGATGCGTTCGGTCACGGGTACGCCGACGGTGCGGTAGGCGACGACACTGCGCACATCGTGCCCTGCCTCGCTCAGACGGCGGGTGAGGACGGGCTTGGCGATCTCACTGCGGAGCGTGAGGATGCGGCGCGGCGTGGGCTCGAGGTCGATGAGCTGAGACGCCATCCCGGCTGCGGAATTGTCGTCGTCGGGTACGAGATCGACACGGTAGCCGACCGCGCTCAGCGCAGCAGCCGTCGTCTCGCCCACGGCGGCGACGCGGGTCGTGGGGGGGATCTGCGCGCGATAGGCATAGAGGACGTCGACGGTCGTGGCACTGGTGAGGGTCACCCAGTCGAAGGCCCCCGCGGCCAGATCGGCGAGCGCCGTCTCGAGAGTGGTCTGGTCGGTCGAGGGGGCGAAGTTGATGAGGGGCGCGATGACGGGGACCGCTCCCTGCGAGCGCAGCGTCGCGGCGACCGAGTCACCCCAGGGACCCCCGCGCGGCACGAGCACACGCCAGCCTTTGAGAGGCTTCGCGGTGGCCGCGGAGTGGACGTCTTGGTTCATGCTCGACTCTCGTGGTACTCCGTCGGATACACGGAATCGCGCGTCCGACCTTGTCGGGCCCGCATGCCAGCTGCTGTGCGGTTCGGGTCTACAGGTCGGCAGCCTTGCCCCATCGCCACTGCCTTGGTGATGAGCATACCCCCGGCCCGGGACGACGAGAACGGGCCGATACAGGAACGGTATGAAGCGCCGCAACCGTCCGCGGTGGGCTGGCGTCGACGATCGCTGTGGCGGCGGCGATCAGCGCGTGTAGAGGCGGACGATCCCCCACACGGCGGTGCCGACCGCCAGAGCGACGCCGACGACGGCCGCGGTGGCACCCGTCGGATTGCGCCGCGCGAACGACCGCGCCGTCGTGACGGCGTCATCCGCCACGCGGGTGACGCGCTTGGGCACGTTGGTCTTCTCTTCGATCGCCGACAGCGCCGCCTTGAGCTCGGCGCGGGCACGCTCGACCGGGTCGGTGATCCCGAGGGCGACGGCGGTGCGGGGAACGGGAGTCTCAATACTCATCTGCCACGTCCTTCACGATGCGGGCATCCACGGTGATCGCCTGGGCGGGGTTCTCGCTCTTGCTGAGCTTCTTGAAACGCTGCAGCCCCAGCAGCGCCGCCACGACGATGATGACGAGGAACAGACCGACGACGATGAGGGATGCCGCCCATGCGGGCATCCACGACGACAGCCCGATGATGGCGAACGCGCCCAGCGCAGGGATCAGCCAGAAGAGGAAGAACATCGCGACGATGAACCAGGCGCCGCCGAGGCCGGCCTGCTTGCCGGCGCGCTTGGCCCAGGTCTTCGCCGAGTCGATCTCCGCGACGACGAGGTTCCGGACCAGCTCGGGGATCTCGCCGAGCAGGGTGAACAGGCTGTCGTCGGCGCGATCGCGGAATCCGCGAGGCGTGGTCATGTCAGTTGTCCGCCGTCTTCTTGGCCTCGGCCTTCGCCGCGGCGACCGCCTCGTCGGCGGCCTTCTTGACCTCAGCCGCCGAGGTCCGCGCCCCGCGGGCGACATCGTCGGACGACGCCTTGCCGGTCTTGATGGCGGAGTCGAGGCGTTGGCCCGGAGTGCGGCCCGGCGTCGTCGCGGCCTTCGTGATCTTCACGGCGCCGTCCCACAGTGCGCTCGGCAACGCGAAAGCAGCCGAGGCGACGAGGCCCTTGGCCTTGCCCACCTGCTTCTGCACCGGATCGGCGTTCCACACCGTCAGGAAGCCGGTCTTGATCTGCTCGTACCGCTCGCGACCCGCGCGGGAACCGAGCACGTAGCCCGCCGCCAGTCCGACGACGATCCCGATCTTGCCCCTCATGGCGTCTCCTCGTGTTCGACCCGTGTGTTCGACCCGGTGGTGCCTCGTCCTCCAGGGTAGCCCCATATTCCGATTCGGGCATCCGCCCCGTCATGGGGCTGTCGGCGGTCCGCTCTCTGTGCTAGTGACGCCCGAACAGCGTCTCTCGGCGCACCGACTCGATCTCCTCGACCGTGTCGCCGACGACGGTCGCGAGACCTCCGCCCGACAGCCACGATCCGACCGCCGCGACGCCCCCGAGCCGGGCGACTGCGGCACGCGCGGAGGTCGCGCGATCGGCGTGATCGAGAGTGGATGCCGGTGGCATGAGCGTCACCCGGCGATGCGCGGCCGCGCGGACCTCGCCGACCCCGCTTCCGAATACCGCGACGGCCTCGTGATACGCCCGCGCGACGAGCGCGGCATCGGACTCGACGCCCGCAGCCCGCCCCGTGGCGTAGCCGTCGTCATCGTCATCGCCGCCGCCATCGCCATCGCCATCGCCGGCGACGAGAGCCACCCGCAGCACGCGACGCTCGGGCCCCGCCGCCGCGGCGACGCTCGGCCACATCGCGGCCGCGTCGACGAGGGTCGCCGCGGCCGACGCCCCCGGCACCGCGCAGACGAGGGCGGGGGCCGCTCGCCCGGCATCCGGTCCCGACGTCGGTGTCGCGGCATCCGTCACGAGCGTGACGACGTCGCGGACGGGAGCGACGGGCACCTCGACCCGCACGCCGAGCGTCGTGAGCAGGGCCGCGATGGAACCGGCGGTCGCCGCGAGCACGACGATGTCCGCGGTCATGTCCGTCGGTGTCGGCGAGCCGGATGCCTCCGCGCCTGCTGCGCGGTCGGCGCCCCCGTCCGCCGTGGTGCCGACGGGCGCTCCGGCCCCCTCCTCTGCCGAACCCGCCCCCTCGGTACCCGCTGACGACGCGGGCGTCGACGTGCGAATCGCCCAGCCGTCGTCGAGAGGCCGTAGCTCCACGACCGGGGCGTCGAGCCGGATGTCGACGTCGAGGTCGCGCAGGCGTTCCGTGAGCGCGGAGACCAATGTCGAGAGTCCGCCGCGGAGCGTGCCCCGTCGCGGATGGCCGGAGGTCGTGGCCCCGGCATCCGTTCCGTCGCCCGACGGCGCGTCGGGCAGAAGCTGTCCTACGGCTCCGGAGAGCGAACCGGCGCGGGTGAGGGCGGCGCTGAGACCCGGCACGGCGAGATCGGCGTCGACGAGTTCGGGCTCGACGCCGTACAGCCCGACGGAGAGGGGGGCGACCATCCGGTCGCGCACGCGGGCACCCATCCGAGTGCGGACGAGATCGCCGAGGCTCCGCTGGCGGCCGATCGTCAGCGGAGGTCGCAGCCGATCGAGATAGGCGCGCCAGACGCCAGCGGCCCCGACGATCCGTCGCACCGGTTCGGCCCAGGTGTTGGCGGGGATGCCGGCGAGGTGCTGCGGCAGCGGGGTCACCTGCACGGCGCCGGCCGGCCTGTTCGGCGCCGCGGCGGCGATGGCGACGACCTCGGTCGCGGCCGGCTCGACGAGCTCCCGCAGACCGAGGTCGTCGATGAGATCGGCGAGCGCTCCCGGACCGCGCGGGACGGCGTCGGCGACGAGGTCGACCGCGATGCCGTCGAGCCTGACCGTCTCGATCGACCCGCCCAGCCGGCCGGTCGCCTCGAGGAGGGTCACCGGCATGCCGATGCGCGCGCACTCCCACGCCGCGACGAGCCCCGCGATCCCGCCCCCGACGACGACGACGCGCGTCGCCGCGGCCCGCCCGGCGAGGTCGGGATCGACATGCTCGGTCATCGCTCCATCCTCCCACTGCGCCGGGCGTCGGACCGAACTCCTCCACCTGCGGCCCACCCGGGCGGAATCCGGCGCGTGCGACCCCGACGGGTGGCGGAATGGAGGAGTTGGGCACCGGCGAGGGCACGGTGCCTAGAGTTGACTCGTGCGGCTCACCTATTTCGGCGGCCCGGCCTGGGACGCCGGCCCGCTGCCGGTGCGCGGGCGGGGGCAGGAGGCGCTGCTGTTCCGCCTCGCGATCGACGCCGGCACGGTCGTCTCGTACCGAGCCCTCGCCGAGGATGTCTGGCCGCTCGATGCGCCCGCAGATCCGCGCGCTGCACTCCAGTCGCTCGCGTCGAGGTTGCGCCGAGCGCTCGGATCGCCCTCCATCGACGCGGTCTCGGGAGGGTACCGACTGAACCTCGATCGCGCCGACATCGACCTCACGCGCTTCGCGGATCTCGTCGCGGATGCCCGGGCGCACGACTCGGCCGACGCGGCCCGCCAGGCGCTGCGACTGTGGACGGGCGAGCCGTGGGTGCCCGAGGGGTTCGACTGGGTGCGCCGCGATCTGCTCGAAGATCGCGCACACGCCGAGCGTCTCGCCGCGTCGATCACGGCGGGCTCGGCGCGCACTGCGGGCACGCCCGACCCCCTCACGAAGACGGCCACCGCACCGCGCAAGGCCGACGACTCGGCCCTGCCCCCGGCATCCGACCCCGCCTCGTCGACGTCGATCCCCGCTCCGCTCACGACGCTCGTCGGACGCGCCGACGAGCTCGCCGCCATCGCCGCGCAGCTCACGAGCGATCGCCTCGTGACCCTCCTCGGGCCGGGCGGCGCGGGCAAGACCACCCTGGCGCTCGAGACGGCGCGCCGCACACCCGACGCACTCTTCGTCGAGCTGGCTCCGGCGACGGCCGGCGAGATCTGGGCGGTCCTCGCCGGCGCGGCAGGTCGCGGCATCCGCCTCGGCGACAGCGCCGCGCGCGCACAGCAGACCGATCACGATCGCGTGATCGAGGCGCTGCGTGGCCGCTCGGTGCTGCTCGTACTCGACAACTGCGAGCACGTCAGCGCCGCCGCCTCTGCCGTCGCGATCGAGGTGCTGACCACTCTCCCCGGAGTCCGCATCCTCGCGACGAGCCGCGAACCGCTGAGCGTGCCCGGTGAGGCGTTCGTCGATCTCGGCCCGCTGCCGATGGCGGATGCCGTGGAGCTCTTCTCCCGCCGCGTCCGGTCCGCCCGCGGATCCGCACCCTCGCCCGAGGACGAACCGACCGTCGGCCGGATCGTCCGGCGCTTGGACGGTCTGCCCCTCGCCCTCGAGCTCGCGGCGGCGAAGGCGCGCACTCTCAGCCTCGCCGAGATCGACGCGGGCCTCGACGATCGCTTCGCGCTGCTCAGCACGGGTCCGCGCGCCGCCGATCCGCGCCACCAGACCCTGCGCGCCCTCATCGACTGGAGCTGGGAGCCCCTGCCGCCGGACGAGCGGGCCGCACTGCTGGCGGCATCCGTTTTTCCCGACGGTATCGGCGCCGGCGACGCCCACGCCGTCGGCGCCGCCTTCGGCACCGACGGCGGCGCATTCGACCGGCTCGTCGACCGGTCGCTGCTCACTCGCACCGACGGCCGGTTCCGCATGCTCGAGACGGTCCGCGAGTACGGGATCGACCGGCTCCGCGCCGACGGTCGCGAGCACGCGGCACGGCTGAGCGCCGCGGGGGTGCTCGCAACGCTCGCCGAGGCCCAGGAGCCGCTGCTGCGCGGACCGCAGGTGCGCGCGGCGCTGTCGTGGTTCGATGCGAACGAGGAGTCCCTGGGCGCGGCGGCGCAGCTCGCGTGCGCCGACCCGGCGCTGCGGCCCCTCGGCATCCGCCTCACGCGCGTCATCGTGTGGCCGTCGTTCATACGCGAGCGCGTCGACGACCTGCGACGATCGGCCGAGACCTTCACCCTCGGTCCCGGCGTTCCGGACAGCGAGGCCGAAACCGTCCTCGCGGCGATGCGCCTCATGCTTCCCGCATTCACCTCGATCGACACCGACCTGACGCCCGTCGAGGTGCGTGCGTTCGCGCGTCGCACCGCCGAGATTGCGGAGGGCGCGCGGCGGCATCCGTCCGACATCGCTCTCGCCCTCTCGGCCGTCCTCTCCGCCGCAGCACGCAACCTCATCGCCCATGAGGGTCGAGCGATGCGCTCCTGGAACGTGCTCGTCGCCGACCACGAGGTCGCCGGCGCCCCGCTGTGGACACGGGCCCTCGTCACGGTGCTGCGTGCCGCCTCGGCGCAGAACAACGGCGCCGTCGACGCCCTCGGTCGTGAGAGCGCCCGCGCCCTCGAACTGTTCACCGAGGCCGGTGACCCGTGGGGGATCGCGCTCGCCAGTCGGCTGCGATCGGAATGGCTCGTGATGCAGGGACGCATCGACGAGGCTCTCGCCGTGTCGGACGACGCGTCGGCGGGGCTGGCCGGGCTCACGTCGGTCTGGGACGTCATCCAGCAGGAAGGCATGGCCCTCGACGTCCTCGCCCGTCTCGGCCGGTTCGCCGAGGCGCGGGAGCGGCTCGAACGACTACGTCTCATGGCCGAAGCCGACGGATCCGCACGCTCGCTGCTGCAGTTCCATTCGGCCGCGGCGACCCTCGCCGTCAGTGCAGGCGAGCCGGCCGAGGCCCTCGCGCATCTCGACGCGATCGCCGTGACCCCGCGTTCGGGTGGCGAGGCGCAACTGCGTGCCTGGACGGCCTCGCGCCGCGCGCAGGCGCTGCTCGCACTCGGCCGTGGCGCCGAGGCCCGGGAGAGCCTGCGCAATGCGCTCCCGCTCGCGTTCGCGTCGGGCGATCATCCGATCGCCGCGGACGTGGTGGCCGCCGCAGCGCTGTGGCTCGTCGACGCCGACCGCCGAGATGCCGCCCGGCGCGTGTTCGCGGCATCCGTGCGCCTGCGCGGCGGCGCGGATGCCACGAACCCGATGTTCCAGAAGCTCCGCGCCGCGCTCGGCGAGCCCGATCCGACGCAGCCGCTTGCTCCGGGCCGCACGACCGACGAGGGCGACGACGACCCGGAGGTCATCGCCGCCCTGCTGGACTGAGCGTCCGCCGCATCCCCCGCGTCCGTCCGTCCGCCGACCGATCAAGCCTTGCGCATGTAGGCGCGCACGGTGAGCGGCGCGAAGACGAGGACGATCACCGCGGCGCCGAGCAGCGACAGCCAGAAGTCGCCGCCGATGGCGCCCTCGTTCGCGAGGTCGCGCACCGCCGTCACGAGGTGCGAGATCGGGTTGATGTTCGCGAACCAGGCGAGCGGGGCCGGCAGCGAGTCGACCGGCACGTAGGCGTTGGAGAGGAACGTCAGCGGGAACAGGATCAGCATCGAGATGCCCTGCACGCTCGAGGCAGTGCGGGCGATGACGCCGAAGAACGCGAAGATCCAGCTGATCGCCCACGAGCACGCGATCACCAGCAATCCGGCGAGCGCGACCTTCCCGAGGCCCCCGGCCGGGTGGTAGCCCATGAGGAACCCGACGACGAAGGTGATCGTCGTCGCGATCGCGTAGCGCAGGGTGTCGGCGAGGAGCGCGCCCGACAGCGGCGCGATGCGCGCGATCGGCAGCGACCGGAAGCGGTCGAACACCCCCTTGTCCATGTCTTCGCGCAGCTGGGTCCCGGTGACGACCGAGGTCGTGATGACCGTCTGCACGAGGATGCCGGGGATGAGCGCCGGCAGGTAGTTCTGCACGTCTCCGGCGATCGCCCCGCCGAAGATGTACGCGAACATCAGCGTGAAGATGATCGGCTGCACCGTCACGTCGACGAGCTGCTCGGGCGTGCGGCGGATCTTGACGAGCCCGCGATAGGCCATCGTGAGGGTGTTCTCGACCGTCTGGCGCAGACTCGTGCGGTTGGTGAGTCGGCGTTCGGATGCCGGGGTGATGGGGGTCAGGGCGATGGCGGTCATGCGTGCACATCCTCGGTGCGGGCGCCCTCGGGCGCGGACTCGGTGCCGGTGGCGTCCGTCGGACGACCGGTGATGGTGAGGAAGACCTCGTCGAGGGTCGGCTTCTGCACGCTCATCTCGGTGAGGTGGATGCCGGCCTCCCGCAGGGTGATGAGCAGGTCGGCGACGCGGTCGGCGTCGGCCATCGGCGCGGTGATGCGCGAGGCCTCGGGCGAGAGCGCTCCGCGCACGCCGAGCACCTGCTCGATCGCGCGCAGGGTGTCGTCGGTGTCGGCGGCGTCCGCCAGGCGCAGGATGAGCGAGGACGTGCCGACGGATGCCTTGAGGTCGTCGGCGGTGCCCTCCGCGACGACGCGTCCGTGGTCGATCACCGCGATGCGGTCGGCCAGCTGGTCGGCCTCGTCGAGGTACTGCGTCGTCAGCAGAACGGTAGACCCGGTCGCGACGAGCTCGCGGATCGTGTCCCACATCTGGCCGCGCGTTCGCGGGTCGAGGCCCGTCGTCGGCTCGTCGAGGAAGATGAGCGGAGGCTGGGCGAGGAGGGATGCCGCGAGGTCGAGGCGACGGCGCATGCCGCCGGAGAACTTCTTGAGGGGGCGGCGCGCGGCATCCGTCAGCGCGAAGCGTTCGAGCAGATCCGCGGACTTGGCCTTCGCCTCGGCCCGTGAGAGACCGAGCAGGCGCCCGAAGATCATGAGGTTCTCGGTGGCCGAGAGCGTCTCGTCCACCGACGCGAACTGCCCGGTCACGCCGATGAGCTGACGAACGACGTTCTGCTCACGAGTGACGTCGTGGCCGAAGATCTCGGCTCGTCCGCCGTCGGGGCGCATGAGGGTGGCGAGCATGTTGATGGTGGTGGTCTTGCCCGCGCCGTTGGGGCCGAGCACGCCGTAGACGGTGCCGGCCTCGACCCGCAGGTCGACGCCGTCCACGGCCCGGTTGTCGCCGAAGACCTTGACGAGGCCCTCGGCTCGCACCGCGAGGGTGGGCGTTGAGGAGGAGGAAGTGGTCATGGCATCCACTGTGCGCCGCGCGCCCTGTCGGGGCGCTGTCGTCGTGCGGGGCCCGCTGTCAGCGCACTGTCACGGGAGTGGCGTGGGGTGGCGGGCGCGGGTGGATCCCACGGCGGCGAATCGCGGGGTGACAGCGGGGAAACACGCGGCAACATCCGGGAAACACGCGCGTGGGATCGTTCGAGCACCCCCGGACGCACCGACGCGACTCGCAGCGATGCGTCTCGCCGCGACCCGCCTCGGTCGTGTCCATTCCCACCCGAAAGGAATGGCATCCGCATGTCTGCATCTCGCATGCATGCGAGCCTGCGCCGTTTCGGCGGTCGAGCAGCGATCATCGTTGCAACGACCGTCGGGTTCGTCGGCGCCTCGCTCGCACTCTCTCCCGCAGCTCTCGCCGCCGGCGGCCAGATCGGCACCGTGACGGTGACCGCCCCGGGCGCGGCCCACCAGGGCGACACCATCACGGTCAGCATCCCCGTCGACGGCTCGACCGACCTGTACGCGTACGACCTCGAACTGCGCTACGACCCGGCCCTCCTCGACCTCGACGAGGCTTCGGCGGCGTTCCCGACCGGCGGGCACAGCTCGGTGGCCGGCGGCGCCGGAACCGTCCATCTGACCGACACCCGCCTGGGAACGTCACCCGGGCTCAGCGGCGCGCAGAACCTCGTCAGCGTCTCGTTCACGGTGCTCGGCGGCGGAGCGACCTCGGTGAAGCTCGCGAGCGCGACGTTCGTCGACTCGATGGGTGGGTCCACCTCCCTCCCCCGGCCCGCGGTGAGCGACATCGCGCTCACCGCATCTCCCGTGGTCGAGCCGTCCCCCTCATCGGCTGCCCCCACAGGCAGCGTAGGGAGTGCCTCGCCTGCACCTTCGGTCTCCGCCGCCGCCGTCGAGACCGACTCCGACCCGCTCGCAGTGACCGGTTCGAGCTTCGTCGCGCCGCTCATCGCCGGCGCGATCGCCGTCGCCCTTCTGGCGCTCGGCACCGTCCTCATCATCCGTCGCCGTCGGGAGGCCCTCCGATGACCCGCTCGCCCCAGTTCCGCCGCCGCCTTCGCACCGCGGTCGCCATCACCGGCGTCAGCGCCCTGTGCATGGCTGGCGCACCCGCTGCTTTCGCGGACACGTCGACCGCCACTTCGTCGGCACCGCTGCTCGCCCCGTACTACACGGAGCTCGACCTCACCGGCGACGGTCAGGTCACCACCGCCGATCTGGACATCGCGTCGGCGTCTTTGGGACTCCGATCGACGGATGCCGGTTGGAGCGCCGTCTCGGCCATCGACCTGGACCATGACGGCAAGATCACCGTCATCGACCTCGCGGGTCTGTCCCGCCGGATGATCTACGACGACGGCCCGTTCAACATCGTCGAGGCATCCACCGTCGACATGCAGGCAGCCATGAACGCCGGAGTCACCACGTCGGTGAAGCTGACGCAGGCGTACATCGACCGCATTGCGGCATACGATCGCACCACCCCGGCCGGTGCGACCCGTCCGCTCAACTCGATCATCACCGTCAGCGACGCAGCTCTCACAGCCGCCGCCGCAGCCGACGTCGAGCGCGCCGCACACGGTATGACGAGCATGCTGCTCGGCGTGCCTGTTGCACTGAAGGACAACTACGACACGACCGACATGGTCACCACCGGCGGCTGCGGCTGCTGGAACGCGAACCAGACCTCGACCGACGCGTTCATGGTGAAGGGGCTCCGCGCCGCGGGAGCGGTCATCCTCGCGAAGGCCTCGCTCGACGAGTTCGCGTACGGGTTCGCCTCGGAGTTCTCCGCTTTCCAGACCCCCGGTTCGTCCCTCCTCGTGGCCTCTCCGTACGACACGTCGAAGAGCGCCGGAGGCTCGTCCGGCGGCACGGGCGCCGCGATCGCCGCGAACCTCGCCGGGGTCGGCTTCGGTACCGACACCGGCGGCTCGATCCGGGTGCCCTCGTCGTACAACCAGCTCGTGGGCATCCGCCCGACCGTCGGCCTCACCAGCCGCGACGGGATCATCCCTCTCGCGCTCTCGCAGGACACCGGCGGCCCCATCGCGCGCTCGGTGCTCGACGCGGCCGTCGCCCTCGACGCCGTCGTCGGCGCCGACCCGGCCGACCCCGTGACGGCACGCCAAGCGGGGCTCGTGCCCGAGTCCTACACGTCGGACCTCTCCGGCACGGCGCTCCAGGGAGCACGCATCGGCTACATTTCCTCGATGATCGGCACGAACTCGGCCACGGCGGGTCTGTTCGACCAGGCGAAGGCCACGCTCGCCGCGCGCGGAGCGACCGTCGTCGAGCTCTCCGCACCGGCGGGTTTCAGCAACGTCCTCGGTGAGGGTTCCGGGTCGACCAACGAGTTCCTGCACGATCTCAACGGCTACATCGCGACGCACCTGTCACCGGCCGTCGAGCAGCGCAGCCTGCAGCAGATCATCGACGGCGGCTATTTCGTGCCGAGCCGGAAGAGCACGTACGTGCAGCGCAACGCGGTCACCGACGCCACCTACCAGAGTTGGGCGGGACCGGAGGGATCGCACACGCGGCAGCTCGCCGCCGGCAAGGCACTCGTCACGAAACTCATGGACGACAACGACCTCGATGCGATCATCTACCCGAGCACCAACGCCTACGGAACCATCGGCACCAACATGCGCCTCAGCCCCAACACGGGCATGCCGGCCGTGACCCTGCCGATGGGATCGACCGGAGCAGGCCAGGGCGGCTCACAGGTCGGTGTCAACCTCGAGTGGCTCGGACGCGATTTCCACGAGGCGCCGCTCCTCGGACTCGCGTACGACTTCGAGCAGGCGACGCACTACCGCACCTCTCCCACGCTCTACCCCGCGCTCACCGACTGAACCGTCGGAGCCTCGCGACCGGGCCCGGCATCCTTCCTCCGAGGGGTGCCGGGCCCGGTCGGCCGTACGGGCGGCGACACCTGCCCACGGTTGGGAACCGGCACGCGCGGTGCGACACTCGACGTATGGCCCTGCACATCACCGACGACGCCGACGCCGACACCCTGCTCACCGAGAACCCGCTCGCCTTGCTGATCGGGATGCTGCTCGACCAGCAGATCGCGATGGAGACCGCGTTCACCGGGCCACTCAAGATCGAGCAGCGCACCGGCGCGATGGATGCCGCGACGCTCGCCGCGATCGATCCCGAGGACTTCGAGGCATCGTTCCGTCAGAGCCCGGCCGTGCATCGCTATCCGGGATCGATGGCGACGCGGGTACAGGCGCTCTGCCGCGCACTCGTCGAGGACTGGGGCGGCGATGCGGCGGAACTGTGGACGCGCGACGATCCGGACGGAGCGACCGTCCTGAAGCGCCTCAAAGCCCTGCCGGGATTCGGCGATCAGAAGGCCAGAATCTTCCTCGCCCTGCTCGGCAAGCAGTGCGGTTTCGACGGCGCGGGGTGGCGCGAGGCATCCGCCCCCTACGGCGAAGCAGGATCGTTCCGCTCGGTCGCCGACATCGTCTCGCCCGACTCGCTCGCGAAGGTGCGGGCGTTCAAGCAGGCCGCGAAAGCCGCCGCGAAGACCTCAGCCGGCAAGGCCTGACCGCTCGCCGTCTTCGCGGCGGCTTTGGCGCCGGATCCGGGGCATGTCCCACTAACTGCTGCTTCGAGGCATCCCGAGCAGCACTTTCTGGGACATGGCTCACCGAAAGTGGGACACGGCCTGCAGAAATCGGGACACGCTAGCCCTCACCGGGCACACCCCACCGAACTCGGGACATGGCGCGCCGAAAATGGGACACACCCCCCCCCGGCGAAAGCGGACCGGCTCAGGCGCCGCGCAGACGCTCCCCCAGGTACGCGACGAGGGCGTCGAGCCCGATGCGCTCCTGACCCATGGTGTCGCGGTCGCGCACCGTCACGGCGTTGTCGTCGAGCGAGTCGAAGTCGATCGTGACGCACAGCGGCGTGCCGATCTCGTCCTGACGGCGGTAGCGGCGGCCGATCGCGCCGGCGTCGTCGAAGTCGACGTTCCAGCCCTGGGCACGCAGCGAGTCGGCGACCTGGCGCGCCAGCGGCGACAGCCGCTCGTTGCGCGAGAGGGGCAGCACGGCGACCTTCACCGGCGCGAGGCGCGGGTCGAGCTTCAGCACGGTGCGGGTGTCGGTGCCGCCCTTGGCGTTGGGCACCTCCTCCTCGCGGTAGGCGTCGACGAGGAACGCCATCATCGAGCGCGTCAGACCGAACGAGGGCTCGATGACGAAGGGCACGTACTTCTCGCCGGATGCCTGGTCGAAGTAGGTCAGCGACTGGCCGGATGCCTCGATGTGCGAGTTCAGGTCGTAGTCGGTGCGGTTGGCGATGCCCATGAGCTCGCCCCACTCCTTGCCCGGGAAGCCGAAGCGGTACTCGACGTCGATCGTGCCGGCCGAGTAGTGCGCACGGTCCTCCTGCGGCACGTCGAACTGACGCATGTTGTCGGGGTCGATGCCGAGGTCGATGAACCAGTCCCAGCACGCGGCGACCCAGTGCTCGAACCATTCCTGCGCCTCGGCGGGCGGCGTGAAGAACTCGATCTCCATCTGCTCGAACTCGCGCGTGCGGAAGATGAAGTTGCCGGGCGTGATCTCGTTGCGGAATGCCTTGCCGACCTGGCCGATGCCGAACGGCGGCTTCTTGCGCGACGCGGTGAGGACGTTCGAGAAGTTCACGAAGATGCCCTGCGCGGTCTCGGGCCGCAGGAAGTACAGGCCCGACTCGTCGTCGACGACGCCGAGGTACGTCTTCACGAGGCCCGAGAAGTCCTTCGGCTCGGTGTACTGACCCTTCGTGCCGCAGTTCGGGCACGGCACGTCGGCCAGGCCGTTCTCGGCGGCGCGGCCCTTGCGGGCTTCGAAGTCTTCGATGAGCGTGTCGGCGCGGAACCGCTTGTGGCAGTGCAGGCACTCCACGAGCGGGTCGGAGAAGGTGGCGACGTGGCCGGATGCCTCCCACACGCGCTTGGGCAGGATGATCGACGAGTCCAGGCCGACCATGTCGCCGCGGCCGCGCACGAAGGTCTGCCACCACTGCCGGCGGATATTCTCCTTCAGCTCGGTGCCGAGGGGGCCGTAGTCCCACGCGGAGCGCGAACCGCCGTAGATCTCACCGGCCTGGAACACGAACCCGCGGTGACGGGCGAGGGCGATGACTTTGTCGAGGCGGGACTGCTCGGCCACAGGTGGCTCCAAATGGTCGTGCCGGAAAGGCGAAAGGATGCGGATGCCGCGTGAGGCGGCATCCGTCAAGTCTAGCCGCGCCCCATCGCGGGCTTTCGGCGCGCCGGTGATCGGCGGGTGTCGACGGGGGTGGGGGGCGCGGTGACTAACGTGGGGCGGGTGAGCTCACGCCGTCACGAGGCCCAGTACGTCATCGTTCCCGGACGCCACCACCTGCTGACGCGGTTCCAGGCGGACTACCTGCGGCGCCTTCTCGCCGGCGAGATCGCGGACCAGAACGGCGCATCGATCGCCGTCGCCCCCGACGCGGTCGTCGTCTGGGCCGTCACCAGCGCGAACCATGCCATGACCCGGCGGAACCCGTTCGCTGCACACCGGCGCGAAGCCGCGATCGAGATCCTGGCGCACGTCGAGCGGATCCCCTCCCTCGTGGTGCCCGTGGTCGACGTGGCCCCCACGCCGCGGTTCGCCGAGATCACGCTCAAGGAGATCGCGTACGCGACCGATGAGCGGGTCACGCCGTCGCCGGAGACCACCGTCGTCGCCACCTCGACCCCGCAGGTCGCCGAGATGTACCGCACCCTCGGGTATCGCATCGCTCCGATGGAGCACGGCCACCCCGACGCGCCCCGCACGCCCTGGCAGCTGCTCGACGAGCTGATGGCCGGGTCGGATGCCTGGCGCACCGACGCCCACCCCGCGAGCCTCGACATCGTCGACCGCTACGGGCTGGCCGAGCTGGCGCGGCGCATCGCGGCCGACCCCGTGATCGGCGACGAGCGGGGCCTCACGCAGACCCGCGACTACCGCACCTACAGCCGCGCGTTCGAGGATGCCGCGGAGCGCAAGTGGGCGCAGGCACGCCCCTGGGTCGTGCCCGGGCGGATCGCGGACCTCGGCTGCGCGACCGGCGCAATGCTGGAACTCGCCTCGCGCGAGCCGACGCTCGCCGAGTCGGACCTGATCGGCGTCGAGGTCGCTCCCGACCTGTTCGCGCAGTGCGAGCACAAGAAGTCGGAGGGCGCTTTCGCCAACCCCAACACGTTCTTCTACCGACGCAACATCCTCGCCGGCAGGCTCTTTCCCGATCGCACCATCGCGACGACGCTGAGCTTCGCCTTGACCCACGAGATCTATTCGTACGGTGACGGGATGCCCTCACTCGAGTCCTTCGCGCAGGCGATCGCCGACCACACGATGCCCGGCGGCGTGTGGATCAACTCGGACGTGTGCGGCCCGGCCGACCCCGACCGACTCGTGCGGCTGCATTTCTCAGGCGGCGATGTCACGACGCCGGCGCGCGAGCTGACCGGGTCGAACGACGAGATCGCGGCCTCGCTCGACGCCCTGCCGGTGGGCAGCCGGGTCGCGCAGTTCGCGCAGGACTTCACGGCGCTCAGCGGCGCCCCGTGGCAGTACGAGGTGCGCGACGAGCGGACGATCGAGCTGCGCCTGGGCGACGCGATGGAGTTCCTCGAGACCGTCTCGTACACGCACAACTGGCTGTCCGAGATGCACGAGAGGTTCTGCGCCCTGTCGTGGGCGGACTGGCGCGTGCTGGTCGCCTCGGTCGGACTCGAGATCGACGAGCGGTCCGGGCCGTGGCGCAACGACTGGCTCGTCGAGAATCGTTTCGCGCCCGCGGCATCCCTCACCGACCTCGACGACGAGCCGCTCGACTGGCCCGACACGCACCTGCTGCTGGTCGCCCGACGGCCCGCCTGAGGGGCGCGCCCAGTGCCGCAGAACCGGAGGGTGCCGCAGAACCGGAGGATGCGGCCAGATGCGGACGATTCTGGCCCTGGCATCCGATTCTGAGCGCAGTCTCCAATTCTGGTGACGCGCCGCGCGCCGAGCCGGCGCGCCGGCTCAGTGCCCGAGGCGGGTGAGCGGCGGCTGCAACTGGCCGACCGGCCCGGCGCGGAACAGCTGGGCGGGTCGCCCTCCCTCGCGCGAGAGCGTGCCGGTGGGTTCCACGAATCCGGGCGCCCCCGTGATCTTGCGGTGGAAGTTGCGGGGATCCACCGGCACACCCCACACCGCCTCGTAGACGGCGCGCAGCTGGGCGATCGTGAACTCGGGCGGGCAGAACGCCATCGCGAGGGCGGAGTACTCGAGCTTCGCACGGGCGCGCTCGACGGCATCCGCGAAAATCGCGACGTGGTCGAACGCCAGCGGCAGGGCGCCGCTCTCGACCGCGGCGACCGGCCACCACCGCGCCGACCGGGCGTCCGAGCCCGCGAAGGGCTCGGCGAGGTCGGGCGCGAGCGCGAGCCACGCGACACTCACGACGCGACCGCGAGGATCGCGGGCCGGGTGTCCGTAGGTGCGCACCTGCTCGAGGTGGATGCCTGCCGCCACCCCCGTCTCTTCGGCGAGTTCCCGGTACGCGGCCGCCTCGACATCCTCGTCCGCGAGCACGAACCCACCGGGCAACGCCCACGCGCGTGCAGCCGGCTCGATCCCGCGCTCGACGAGCAGCACGTGGAGAGCCCGATCCCGGATCGTCAGCACCACGAGGTCGGCGGCGACCGCGAACGAGAAGGGATCCACGGATTCAGACTACCTCAAATCGTCATCTTGACGATAAGCCGCTCACGGAGTTATCGTCAGAGTGACATCAAGAGAGAAAGAAGGATGCCATGGCCACCATCACCACCCGCCCGTTCCTCCGGCACCTGAGCGCCACGCCGACGATGCACGTGACGCACCTGCGCCGCGGGGCGCTGCGCCACGCCGGCGCCGGACAGGCCTTCTGGTTCCGCGCGCTCGACGCCGCAATCAGCGAGGTGCCCCTCGATGACCGCGAGTTGTCGGTCGTCGTGAACCTGCGCACCGCCGACCTGCAGCAGCTGTCCGCCCCGGCCACGGCGACGTACCGGATCGTCGACCCCGAGCTCGCCGCACGACGCATCGACTTCTCCATCGACCTGTCCACGGGCATCTGGGCCGAGCGGCCCCTCGACGCGATCGCCGCACCGCTGCACGGGGCGACGACCGCCGCGGTCGTGCACCTGCTGCAGCCGAAGACCCTCGACAGCGCGCTGCGCGCCGACCTCGCCGACCTCGGCGCAGCCGCGACCGCCATGCTCGCGACCGACACCCGCCTCACCGACCTCGGGATCGCGATCGTCGGTGTGCGGTTCTCTCTGCTGCGCGCCGAACCCGACGTCGAGCGCGCACTGCAGACCCCCGCCCGAGAGGCGATCCAGCAGGACGCCGACAAGGCGACGTTCGCCCGGCGCGCCGTCGCGGTCGAGCGCGAAGCGGCCATCGGCGAGAACGAGCTGTCCAACCAGGTCGAGCTGGCACGCCGGCAGGAGGAGCTGGTCACCGCACGCGGCCGCAACGCCCGCATCGAGGCCGAACAGGCCGCCGTCGCGGCACGGATCGCCGTCGATGCCGAAGCCGAGCGCACCCGCACGAACGCCCATGCCCGCGCCGATGCCGAACGGGCCCTCGGCGAGGCCGCCGGCGCCGCCGAACAGGCCCGCATGGCGGCACTCCAGAGCGTGCCCGTCGACGTGCTCACCGCTCTCGCCCTGCGTGAGCTGGCCGGCAACCTGCCCCGCATCGAGCACCTCACCGTCACGCCCGACCTGCTGACCGATCTCGTCGGCCGCCTGGGCGCCCGCGCCGGAGGTCGTTGAGATGTCCGCCCCCCGCGCGGTGATCGTGCACCGGGCGAGCGAGCTCACCGAACTGCTCGCCCGGCACGGCACCCGCGGTCAGGTGGCGTTCTTCCTCGACCAGCGTGGCCAGAGCCTGGCCGCCGTCGAGGAACGACACGAACGCACCCGCGCCGCGCTCGCCGACGTCGCCGCGGGCCTTCCCGTGGACTGGCGCCGGGCATCCGTCGAGCGCGGTGAGCTCGCCCGCTTCGTCTTCGAGCCCGACGACGTCATCCTCGTCGTCGGGCAGGACGGTCTCGTCGCCAACGCGGCGAAGTACCTCGGCGCGCAGCGCGTGATCGGCATCGACCCGCTGCCCGGCGTCAACGCGGGCGTGCTCGTGCCGCACACGCCCGCGGCCGGCGTCGCTCTCGCCGAGACCGCACAGGCCGGGGCGGCGCGTGTCTGCGAGCGCACGATGGTGCAGGTGCGCACCGACGACGGCCAGTCGCTCACGGCGCTGAACGAGGTGATGATCGGCCAGCCGGGGCATCAATCGGCGCGCTACACGCTGGATGTCGCGGCGCGGCGCGAGCGGCAGTCGTCCTCAGGCGTCATCGTCGGCACCGGAACCGGCGCGACCGGATGGTGCGCCTCGATCGCCCGCATCCAGTCCCCCGGGCTGCCCCTGCCCTCCCCCACCGACCGGTCGCTCGCCTGGTTCGTGCGCGAGCCCTGGCCCTCTCCGAGCACCGGAGCGGACCTGCTCGCGGGGCGTCTCGACGACGACGCGGCAGGCGGCGGACTCACGCTGCGCGTCGAGTCCGACCGCCTCGTCGCCTTCGGCGACGGCATGGAGGACGACCGCCTCACGCTCTCGTGGGGTCAGCGCGTGAGCGTCACCATCGCCGAGCGGACGCTGCGGACGGTCGAGGCCCCGCGCCCCACGCGGTGATCAGCTGACGATCGGGATCGACAGGGGGTAGGTGTACCACTGCCCCTGACTCGCCTTGACCGCAGCGATGATCGAGAAGACGACGTTGAAGACCCAGACGAGCGCCAGGATGAGCAGTCCGATGCCGATGATGGAGAGGATGCCGCCGACGGCCGACGCGATCAGCATCGTGATTTGGAAGTTGAGCGCCGTCGCGGTGTGCGCGCGCACGAACGGACCGCGGTCCTTCAGCACGAGGTACCCGATGAGCGACGGCAGGAAGTAGAAGACGCCGCCGATGTGGATAAGCGTCGCCCACATCTTCTCGTCGGCGGGGTTCATCGGCTGCGCGGCGGGGTAGGTCGCGGAGCCCTGCGGCGGGTACGGCGGCTGATTCGGGGGCGGAGTCGTCATGGCTCCAGCCTAGGGGCGAGGGGTCGGGGGGTCCCGGGGGATAACCGGAAGATGTCGACGGATGCCCCGGCGCAGCCGTCGGCACGCTGCCGGATATCCGCCACGCGAGGGAAGCGAGCGGCCCGCGACACCGGATACGGTCGAAGGACATCGACAAGGAAGTGGGTTCACTCCATGGACATCCTCGCCGCCGGCGGCACGCTCGTGATCGTCTCGATCGCCGTCGTCGCCGCCATCATCCTCCTGATCTTCCTGCTCATCATGGTGCGGGCCTGGTACAAGGTCGCCAAGGCCGACCAGGCGCTCGTGGTCGTCGGTAAGAACCAGAAGAGCGCCAGCGGCGAATCGTCGCGCATCTCGGTCATCACCGGGGGCGGAGCCCTCGTGAACCCGCTGACCCAGCGGGCCGAGATGATCTCGCTGCGTGCGCGGCAGATCAAGATGGAGCCGACCGCCCAGGCATCCAACGGCGTGACCGTCAACGTGTCGGGTGTCGCCCTCGTCAAGATCGGCTCGGATCCGGAGTTCGTCCGCCGCGCCGCCGAGCGGTTCCTCTCCCAGGATGGCGCGATCGAGCAGTTCACCACGGAGCAGCTTGAGGGCGCCCTGCGCGGCGTCGTCGCGACGCTGACGGTCGAGCAGCTCATGAAGGACCGGCAGAAGCTGTCGGACCAGATCGCCGAAGGCATCAAGAGCGACCTGCTCGCCCAGGGCCTCATCCTCGACTCGTTCCAGATCCAGGGCGTCACCGACAAGAACGGCTACATCGACGCGCTCGGCGCGACCGAGGTCGAGCGCGTCCGCCGCGAGGCCGAGGTCGCCCGCATCAACGCCGCTCGCGAAGTGCGCGCGCGTCAGATCGCGACCGACGAGGCGAACCTCGTCGAGCAGACCGCCTTCGACAAGAACTCCGCCGCCGCGGCCGCCGAGGTCGGACGGGCCCGTGCCGAGGCGGACCAGGCCGAGGCCCTGGCCCGTGCCGAGCGCGAGCAGGCGGTGCTGTTGCAGGGCGCCGAGAACAAGCAGGCCCAGCTCGACGCCGACATCAAGAAGGTCGCCGACGCGGACCTGTACCAGCGTCAGCGGGCGGCCGACGGAACCGCGTACGGCGAGGTCAAGGCCGCCGAGGCCCGTGCGCAGATCGCCGCGCAGGAGGCGGAGGCCACCAGGCTTCGCGCCCAGGCCGAGGCCGACGCGGTGCGCCTGGTCGGCGAGGCCCGGGCCGCGGCCATCGAGGCCGAGGCCGAGGCGCTCTCCAAGAATCAGGAGGCACTGCTCGCCCAGCGGGCCCTCGAGGCGCTCGTGCCGATGATGACCGAGTTCGCGCGCGGCTTCGACAAGGTCGGCTCGATCACGGTGCTCGGCGGCGAAGGGGCATCCAGCCACATGGCCGCGGAGTCCGCCTCGAGCATGCGGGCCAGCTTCGACGCGATCGAGGCAGCCACCGGGATCGACCTGCGTCAGGTCATCCAGGGTCAGGCGACCGGTCGCGGGATCGCACAGGGCATCCGCGAAGAGGATGCCGCGGCCAGCGCACGCAGGGCGAGCCGGGCGAGCACCACGACCGAACCCGGAGCGGATGCTGCCGCGGCTCCCGAGGCTGTCGCCGCCGAGTAACGACGCCGGTATCGGTTCGCCGGGCGCGGGGTCCGGCGAACCGATTCAGCGGGCTGCGGCGGTGAAGCCCGCCGTGGTCGGCGCATGGCCGAGCCTCGCGTGCAGTTGGCGCGCGGTGTCGGGCCAGCCCGACACCGCGACGCAGGCCACACCGAGTTCGAGCACCGGGTTGTCATTCCCTCCGGGCTGGAGCTGGTCGCCGAAGAACAGGATCTCGTCGAGCCGGCGCCCTGTCTGCTCGCACAGCCGCCCGATTCCATACGCCTTGTCCCGCCAGCGCCGCGTGACATCCAGCGAGGTCGACCCACCCGTGCGCACCTCGAGATCAGGCAGCCGGACGGCCACGGCATCGCGCAGCCGGCGCTTCCGGTCACCGGTCGGGTCCCAGTTCGCCTTCTCGTCGATCGGGGCGAGCTGCCCCAGCGCGGAGAAGGTGATCTGCGACTCGCGATCCTCGATCACCGCCCCCCAGGGAAGGGCCGGCCACAGGTCGAGGTCGCGAGCGACCTGCTCGATCACGGTGAACGCCCGCTCCCTCTCGTCCACCGACAGCCGTTCGACGTAGAGCCGGTCCCAGCCTCCCGCCGCGAACCGGTAGTACTGGGTTCCGCAGGTCGGCAGCACGTGCAGGCGCGCGGGCTCCCGCACACCGACCGCGGCCAAGGGCGCGATCAGCTGCGACTCGAACTGCGCGAAGCGACCGCCCGAAATCACCGCGACGTCCGTGCGGGCGACGAGCTCCGCGAGTAACTCGGCCATCTCCGGCGCCAACGGCGACTTCGACGGTGCAAGCGTGTCGTCGAGATCGAACGCGACGATGGCGGGAAGAGCGTTCACGCGTCGACGCGCGACAGCCGGGCGACGCCGATCGCCGAATCCGCCATCCCGTAGAACACGTAGTGAGCCCCCTCGATCTTCTCGATCGCCGTCGGGAACACGACGTTGGCCACCGTCCCCTCGGTCTCCTCCTCGGTCTCGGGGACCAGCATCGGCTGGCTCGACCGGGCGATCACCTTCGAGGGGTCCTCGGCGTCGAGAAGCAGGGCGCCGGCGACGTACTCGACGTTGTTCTGCGGCACGAACGCTCCGCCCACGACGGTTCCCGTGACGCCGTGGTGGAGGACGAGCCACCCTTCGTCGATGCGCAGCGGGGCGGGGCCTGCTCCGATCTTCAGGGCTTCCCACTCGAACTCGGGGCCCGCGACGAACCGGTGTCCGCCGGGGCGCACGAGCGCACGGATGTCCTCCACGACGTCCTCGGCGGGGATGTACGAGATCCAGACGCTGGCACGGTCGTCCGTCACTCCGGCCGGAAGGGGAGGCTGCTCCTCGGGGCGCACGAAGCTGAAGTCCCACATCGGTCGGTGCAGCAGGGCGTAACTCGGCACGCCGTCCGGGCCCGGTACGACCTCGGGGAAGAAGACGACGTCCTTGTTGGGGAACAGGTTGAGGTCGGTGTCCAGGGCATCCTCGTATGCGAACTGCAGGGGTCCGAGACGGGTCCAGTCCTGCCCGTCCTTCGAGATCGCGAGCGCCGGCTTCGGTCCGAGCGGCCCGAAGGCCACATAGGTCATGACGTGTGTGTCGAGCGACGGGATCCACGTGATGCGCGGGTCTTCCACGCCGCCGTGGCCCGTACCGCGCTCCCAGGCACGATCGGCCTCGAGCACGACACCGCGCCGCGTCACGCCGGTCGGCACACCGCCGGTCACCTCGACCTCGGCGATGCCGACGCGCGAGATGTTCCCCTCGGCGACCAGTCGCGGATAGAGGTGCAGGCGCCCGTCCGGGCCCCAGGCCGTGGCGGGATTGAGCACCCCCTCGGCCTCGCGCGGGTCGGAGGGGTCGGGGCGCATGATGACGCCGAGGCGCTCCAGGGTGTAGGGGATGGTCGGGGTCTGAGAAATGGTGTCGGTCACGCTGGGTTCTTTCGAGGAGTGTGCGGGGGTCCGGAGGAGGCGTCAGCCCTTGACAGCGCCGAGCACGCCGCTGACGAGGTACCGCTGGATGAAGATGTAGCCGATGATCAGAGGGGCGGCCACGATGAAGGTCGCCGCCGCCAGCAGCGGCCATTGGTTCGAGTAGGTGCCTTTGAAGGCGTAGAGCCCGACCGTGACGGGGAACTTCGCCGGGTCTGCCAGGAGCACCGTCGCCAGGATGATCTCGTTCCAGATCCACACCGCTTGCAGGATCAGGATCGTCGACAGCGCCGGCTTCGACAGCGGCACGACGAACGAGACGAGGTAGCGCCAGTACCCGACGCCGTCGATGGCGGCGGCTTCATCGAGCTCGCGCGGGATGGACTTCACGAACCCGCTGAACAGCAGAGGCCCGACGCCCACACCGACGCCCACCATCAGGATGTAGCCGAGCTGGTTGTCGTAGAGCCCCAGCCGCAGCAGCAACTGGAACTGCGTGATGAGCGCGTTCGGCAGGAAGAGAACGAGCACGAACAGCACCGACCAGAACTTGCCGCCCTTGATGTAGCCGCGCGATACGGGGAAGGCCAGGACCACCGAGATCAGGGTTCCGAGCACCGAGCCGACCACGGTGTACAGCACGCTGTTGAGGATGTAGGCACCGAAGTTGCCCTGGTTCCAGGCTTGCAGGAAGTTACCCCACTGCGGGTCGGTGACGATCCCGACGGGGTCGGCGACGAAGTCCGCGTTGCTCTTGAGCGCGGTGTTCAGCAGATACAGGATCGGGAACACGAAGACGATCAGCAGCAGCGCGACGCAGATGTACGCCCCGACCGGGTAGCGTCGCCGCCGTCGGGCTCCGGAGGCATCCCCGCGCGGCGTCGGCGCCGCGGCAGTGGTGTCGGGTGTCGCGGTCGTGGTGCTCACAGCTTCGCCTCTCTCTTGCGCAGGTACCAGAGGGCCAGGAGGCTGACGATCCCGACGATCGCGAACTGGACCATGGAGATCGCCGCCGCGTAGCCCTGGGACTGCGACAGGGTCGTACCGGATGCCCCGCCGAAGCCCTGGACGTAGACGAGGAGCGACAGCACCTGCGTCGATTTGTTGTTCGGCCCGGTGAGCACGTAGGTGAGCTGGTAGCTCTGCAGCGCGTTGACGATGCCGAGGAGGACGTTGGCGGTGATGGAGGGCGCGAGCATAGGGATCGTGATGAACCGGAAGCGCTGCCATCCGGATGCCCCGTCGATCGAGCCGGCCTCGTAGAGGTCTTCGGGGATCGCCTGCAGGCCGGACAGGAAGATGATCACCGAGATGCCGACGACCATCCAGATCTGCACGACGATGACCAGGGCCAGAGCGATCTTGGGGTCGCCGAAGAACGCGGACTGCTGACCGAACAGCGACAGGATGCTGGCCGCCGGGCCTCCGGTCACGTTGAACATGAGCGACCACACCAGTCCGGTGACGGTCACGCCGAGCACGGTCGGCATGAACACGACGGCTCGGTAGAAGTTGCGCCCACGCAGCGGACGGTTGAGGAGGATGGCGACGGCGAGCGCGAGCACGATCTGGATGACGGTACTCACGACCGCGAAGATCAGGGTGTTGCGCAGCGCATTGAGGCTGTCGGACCACTTCGCCGGCGAGAAGAAGCTGACGTAGTTCTCGATGCCCACCCAGTGGACCGGCAGATAGGGCAGGCCGCGGAGGTCGGTGAACGAGACGGCCAGCACGGCGACGGCGGGCACCAGCCCGAAGACGGTCAGGATCAGCAGGCCGATCCCGAACGTCAGCCGGACCGGCCCACGTCGTGGGAACGGAAAGGATTGAGACACGGATACCTCGACGAGATCGATGGGGTGGTGGCCCCGGCGGTGACGCCGGAGCCACCACAGGGGGGTCCTAGAAGGCGGCCTTCCAGGCGGTCTCCGCCGCCTGGGCTGCCTGCGCCGCGTCGCTCGATCCGAGAGGCGCCAGCGCCGGGTAGTTGAACGGGTACACCGCGTCCTGGCCCGCCTTGTTGTTGGCGACCCACTTCTGGTCCCACGCGGGCTGGAACGTGCTGGTGTACTGCTCGATCGACGTCAGGAAGTCACTCGTCTGGATGCCCTGCTGGGCCGGCGAGAAGCCCGAGCGGTCGACGAACTGCTTGTAGTTCGTGGCGTCGGAGAAGTAGTCCAGCCACGCGAGCGCGGCGTCCTTGTTCTTGGCGCCGGCCGCGACGGCGAGCTGGAGCTCGATCTTGCCGTTGAGCAAAGCGTTGTCCGCGGCGTTGTCGGAGGCGGGGAGCGGGAAGTAGCCGTAGCCGAACTTGTCCCCCACGGCCGCCTTGATCGTCGGCTCGTTCCAGGTGCCGTCGATCGTCATGGCGTACGACCCGGCGGCGAAGCCGGCCGGGATCTCGTCATAGCCCGTGCCGGCGAAATTGGGCTGCGCGTGCTGCAGGATCTCTTCGGTCTTCTGCAGGATCGACAGCGGCTTCGGGTCGGTGAGGCTGGCGGTGTTCTTCCACAGGCCCTCGACGAGCTGCGCCTTGTCATCCACCGTGGGGTAGGTGCCGGCGACGGCGCCGAGCATCGCCAGACCCGCGGGCCAGGTGTCCTTGCCGCCGATGCCGAACGGCGCGACGCCACCGGCCTGCAGAGTGGACATGACCTTCTCCAGCTCGCTCCATGTGGTGGGGACGGTGAGGTTGTTCTTCTCGAAGATCGCCTTGTTGTAGTAGACGCCCGTGGAGTAGCTGAGGCCGGTGGGCACGGCGTACTGCTTGCCGTCGATCGCCTGCGCCTCGAGCACGCTCGGGGTGTACTTCTTCATGAACGGCTGGTCGGTGAGGTCGAGCAGACCTCCCGATCGCGCGAGGAGCACGTCGTCGGAGGTCGAGTCCTTCGCGAAGTCGGGCACCTCGACCATGTTCTTCGCGACGATGATGTCGACGTTCCCCGCCGTCAGACGCGAGGACTTGGTGGCGGGGTAGTTGTCGTTCGACACCGACGACAAGGTGACCTTGACATCGGGGTACTTCTGTTGGAATCCATCGTTGATCAGCTTGAACGCCGCGTCGGAGGCATCCGCACTCGAGACGAGGATCTGGAGCTCGCCCGACACGTTCCCGCCGCCCGACGGGGTGCCCCCACCGGCGCACGCCGTCAGCGCGGCGACCGTGGCGATCGCCGTGGCCGCCGCAGCCCCGCGACGGATCACGCGTGTGGCCCGCAACTTCTTCGTTGCCATTCTTCTCTCCTCCGTGATTGCGACTCTGCTGTCGATAACCGAAACGTTTCGGTTATCGACAGCATGTCATGCGATCCGTCGGAGCGCAACCCTCGCGCGAGCACGTTGTGGAGGCGGCGGCCTCAGCCCACCGGGCGGGCAGGACCGGTCGACGAGCGGACCACGAGAGCGGCCGGAGCGATGTCGACGTCCGCCGCAGGCAGTCCGTCGATGAGCTCGAGCAGAATCCTTCCGGCTTCGCAGCCGGTCTTGCGCGGCTGCGTCTGGATCGTGGTCAACGCGGGACGCAGATACTCACCGAGCTGGATGCCGTCGTACCCCGAGACCGACAGATCACCCGGGACGTCGTAGCCGAGGTGCTGCGCCTGAGCCATGAAGCCCATCGCCGACAGATCGTTCGCGCACATCACGGCCGTGGGGCGGGCGCGGGCGGCGAGCATCGTGGTCGCCGCCTCGATCCCCCCCTCGTAGGTGAAGGACCCCTGCACCACCGGCCCGGGCTCGAGCCCATGAGTGGCGAGGGAGTCCCGCCATGCGGCCTCGCGCTGTCGCGAGTGGATGAAGCGGTCGGGCCCCCCGACGAAGCCGATGGAACGGTGCCCGAGCTCGACCAGATGGGCGACGAGCTGCTCGATGCCGGCGCGATGGTCCTGCCGGACGCTCGGCAGGGGAAAACCCGCGTCGGGGTTGATGCCCACCGCGGGCAGTCCGAGATCGCGCACCA
Organism: Microbacterium dextranolyticum; assembly: GCF_016907295.1. Classification (NCBI taxonomy): domain Bacteria; kingdom Bacillati; phylum Actinomycetota; class Actinomycetes; order Micrococcales; family Microbacteriaceae; genus Microbacterium; species Microbacterium dextranolyticum. The sequence continues at coordinate 431,623 of NZ_JAFBBR010000001.1, read as the reverse complement.
GCTCCACACGAGGGTCGTCGATCTCGATCTCGTTGAGGAAGACGCCATCCACCCGCCGCCCCGCCGCGAGGCGTCGATAGCGCTCGAGGGTGCCCGCGGCATCCGGACTCGTCTGCAGCACGAGCGCGAAATCACGCTCGTCGATCCACGATTCGATGCCGTTGATGAATGCACCGAAGAACGGGTCGAGCTCGAGCACGTCCGGATCGCGATGCACCACGAGCCCGACGGCGAACGTCTTCTTGCCGGCGAGACTCTTGCCCCGCACAGACGGAACGAAGCCCAGCTCACGGGCCGCCTCGACGATCTTCTGCCGAGTCTGCTCCGAGACGCCGGGACGCCCGTTCAACGCGCTCGAGACCGAGCTGATGGCGACGCCCGCGTGCGCGGCGACATCGGTGATCGTCACTCGACCGGCCATGCATCCCTCTCGGAGGTTGGCGTCATTCCTCCGACATTAGATCAGACCGCGTCGGCGCGCGTCCGGAGTGCTTGACACCCTCGCGGAGCCGTCAATAGGGTGGCGATTGTGCCGAAACGTTTCGGCAATCGTGCTACGTGTCACGCGCAGCCGAACACCGATCAGACAAGGAAGACTGATGAAGGACAGAACGTCCCACCGCTTCGCGGCGAGAACGGTCGCCGCTGTGCTGTCCGTCGGCGCGCTGGCGATCCCCGCGCAGACGGCGTTGGCCGCCTCGCCCCCCGACGCGGCCTCGACGGCCCCCGTGACGGTGGCCGACCTCGCCGATTCGAGCAGCGCCCAGCAGCGCTGGATCTCGGAACCCGATTCCCGGATCGCGCTCAATCCGAGCCACAGCCAGACCGACGACGCCCGTCCGAAGGCGGACAACGGTCTGGACACGATGTTCTACGCCGACCAGCAGAAGAGGACGACCGATGGCGTCGTGCGCAACACATTCACGCAGGGCGAGGCGCCCACATCCGTCCCACCGGTCTACGACGAGGGCGACGCGTCGCCGCTGCTGAGCGAGACGTTCGGCGAAGGCACCTCTTCTCGCTGGAGGAGCACCAACAACGGCGGGACGATCAGTGCGACCGCGCAGGGCGGCGTCGTCACGCCGGCCCCCGGCACGGACTGGGGCGCGGTCGGGCGAGACCTCACGCTCGATGTTGATACCGACCCCGTCCTGCTCGTGTCGGTGGCCGCGGCCGCCAAATGGGCGCTGAAGATCGCGCCCGAGGGCAAGGGCGACATCGTCGTCCAGAACGACGTCGCGACCACCGGGACGTTCGCCTACGACCTCAAGGCGCTGGGCATCCCGAGCGGAAAGGCGACGATCAAGCTGTTCGCGTCCGGCAACGGTGCGGCGACGTTCCGCGCCGTCTCGGTGCACGCGCGCCCGGCCTTCGTCGACGACTTCTCCGACCTGAGCGCGTGGCGCACGAACGTCCAGTCCAACAACGGCGCGACGATCGCTCCTGCGGCATCCGGGCACGGGGCGACGATCACCAGCTCATCGCGAGACGGGTTCGGCGCGGTCGCACGCACCGTGACCGTGGATCTGTCCGCCAGCCCCGTGCTGACGCTCGCGGTCGGACCTCTCAGCACCGGGTCGCAGTGGGCTCTGAAGCTCACCGGAACGGACGGCTCCGGTGACTTCGCGACGATCCAGAACGACACCGCCGCGACCGGCGTGTTCAGCTACGACATCGCCGCGCTGACGGGGCGGACCGGAGTGCAGACCTTCGGGGTGAAGCTCTTCTCGACGAAGACGCCGACCCCGACTTCCGCGACGTTCACGCGCATCTCCTTCCACGGCTCGAACAGCTGGACGCAGGCCCCCACCGCGGCGACAAACACGTGGAACCCGCAGTCCCTCGACTGGACGGGCACGTACGGCGATGCGGGGTCGTACTCGACGCGCGACGTCTTCGTCGACGCGGACACCGTCTCTCGCCTCGTCTCACCGGCAGGCCTGCGCGGCGGCGCGCCGACTCTCACCGGCAACTTCTCCGATGCGGCCTCGTGGGATGCCGCCGGCCGCGCACTGACGGTGACACGCGACGGCTTCACCCGAGCGGTCGGGTTCCCCGCAGACGCGCAGGTGCTGTTCTTCGACACGCTCGCGGCAGCTTCCCTGGGTGCGGGCGGCACGACCGCTCCGACGACGTCGAGCCGCACGTGGCTGGCGCTCCTGCCCGCCGACCGCGAGAGCGCGATCGGGCTCGGCTACGCCTACGGCACCGGCGATGCTCCGGCGCGCGCCGCGGCGGCGAGCGCGGTAGCCGGCACCGACACCTCCGCCGTGCGCGCCGCACTCGACTCGCGCACGCAGGAGTGGAACGACTACCTCGCCCGTGTTCCTGCCGTGACAGACTTCTCCCTGCACGCGGTGGACGCCGTCGGCGTCTCACCCGAGGCTATCCGGGCGATCTACTACCGGGCGTTCGTCGCCCTCGCCCAGACCGTCGTCCCGCCGCAGCCCGAGAGCGGCATCAGCCACTCGCAGGTGGCCACCGGCAAGGCCGCGACCTACAACGGCGGCTCGGCGCGCAACCGCGCATCGGCGAGCTGGGATTCGCTGCTCGGCATCCAGTACCTCGCGTACACCGAACCCGATCTGGCCTGGGATTCGCTCATCGGCATGCTCGCCGACGTCGAGAGCGACGGCGGCCTGAACGGCGAGTCCCTGCCCAGCCGCAAGGCGCAGACGGCGTGGATGCTGTATTCGGTGACCGGCGACGCCGAGAAGCTCGCGCAGGTCTACCCCGCCGTCAAGGCGCACATGACGTGGTCGAGCGAGCACCTGGCGTGGAACATCGATTCGCACTTCCCGGGCGGCGGTGTGTCTGCAGCGGATGAGCGCGACGCCGAGTTCGTCAACTCGCTCGCCATCGACCTGCAGTACGCGGCGCAGAGCGCACGAGTGCTCGGACGAGATGCGGATGCCGAGGGCTTCACCACCTTGCGGAACACCCTCCTCGCGCAGTACCAGGAGTGGTTCTTCATGCCGGACGGTAAGGCTGTGCAGTACTACTGGACGAGCCGGCCCGACGCCACGTACGACCAGCGCAAGGGAACGGTCAACTACGTGGGCACCGGCCTGCACCTTCCCGGCCTCACCGATGGCGAGACCGCGGCGATCATGGCGCGCTTCGACGAGGAGTACGACCCCTCGCAGCAGTTCGCGGGCACGGCGTCGGACGCCCTCAAGGCGCCCGATGCCCAGTTCATCGCCTACGGCCTGCTCGAGCACGGGCAGACGCGGAAGGCGCAGGTGTACCTCGAGGCGACGCTCCGCGACATCACACGGACGCACAAGTTCAGCGAGGTCTACCAGGCCGGCAAGAACGGCGCAGAGCCGATCTCGCGCGGCGAGAGCCCGACCACATTCGGCATGGCCCACGTCATCGACAACCTGTGGATCCTCAACGGCTTCCGCTCGGACGAGGGGACGCCGACCTTCGTGCGGCTGCCCGGTGCGACGGGCGGCGTGAGCGGCCTCAACTACCTCGGTCGCCCGCTCGCGGTCGGCATCGACGGCACGCAGATCGCACTCACCGGAGATGCCGCGGGCCAGCCCGGGGTATGCGACCGAGTCGATGCCACCGAGGGTCAGTCGATCGCGCTGTCGACCTCGTGCGCGCCGGTGACGCTGTCGCGGACCAGCGTCGCGGCCGGCGAGAAGGTGACCCTGCACGCGTCGAAGCTGCCCGCGTCGACACCGGTGCGCGTCGAGCTGCACTCCGACCCGCTCCTTCTCGGGACTGCGACGACCACCGCAGAGGGGACCCTCGATCTCGAGGTGACGATCCCCGCGGGTGTCGAGACCGGCGCCCACACCGTCGTCGTGACCTCTGGCGTCGCCAGCGGTCAGGCGGGCCTCGCCGTGACGCCGGCCGGAACCCCCGGCGGTGACGACGGCGGCACCGGCGGCACGCCGGGCTCGAACGGCACGCCGGGCGCCCCGGCGGGTTCGAACGGCACGTCGACCGGCGCGAACGGTCTCGCCTCGACCGGTGGGGATCTGCTCTCGGTGCTGCTGCCGGGGCTGATGGCGGCGGCCGCGCTCGCGGCGGGCCTCATCGTCCTGCGCGTCTCGCGTCGCCGGGCGGCGACCGCGGATGCCACGCACGGCTCGTCCCGGACGGGTTCGGCGGAGCACGGCGAGTAGAACCGCACGCAAAGAGGGGCGGCACCGGGTTCACCGATGCCGCCCCTCTTTGCGTGCCGCCTCGCCGGGGTGGTCGCCCTCCGCGCGCCCCGACACGTCACGGTCGCCGATCTGGCGCCGGTACGACCGCACCGGGTGACAGGCGGGGCAGCGCGGACACTCCGCGAGACGGGCAACCCGGACGGGCGGGCACCGCCGAGGTGCGGGGTGCTGCCGGGGGCAGGCACTCGTGCGTGACAGGCGCTGCCGAGGGACCGGCGGCGACCGCGCTGAGCGCGCGACAGAGCCCCGAGCCATTCCGGCTCGGGGCTCTGTCGATGCCGCGCTCAGTCCTCGGCGCGCTCCCGCGAGCGGCGTACCGCGAAGAGCAACGCTCCACCGATCAGCGCGAGCGCACCGGCCAGGAGGCCGCCGGCGACACCGGACCCACCGGTGCTGGCCAGGGATTGCGTGTCGCCGGCCGCGCTCGGGCTCGGGCTCGGAAGCACCTGCCCGTTGCCGTTGCCGTTGCCGTTGCCGTTGCCGCCATCGGACGGGTTGCCTCCGTTCGAGCCACCCTGTTCGTACACGGCCAGTTCGGCGCGAGCCGCGCGACCCGACGATTCCCCTCGGGCGACGATCTCGTGCGCCTGGGCGGCGGTTCCCGCGGGAATGACGACAGTCCGCGTGAACGTCCCGTCCGGGCCCGTCGTGGCATCCCCGAGCGCCACCGGATCCGAATGGAGCTCGAGCAGCACCCGCTCCCCCGCGTCGAACCCGGTTCCCGTGACGGTCACGCTTCCCCCGGCACCGATGCGGGCGGCGTCGAGGGAGATCGCCGGGGCAGGCTGCGACGTCGCCGGCACGGCGGCCGGAGCGTACGCCTCGACCGAGTAGAGCGAGTAGGCCCATGTGGTCAGGCGCGTGGTGCCCATGATTCGCAGGTAACGACCGGTCGAGCCGGCAGCGAGGGCGATTTCGTCGATGCCGCCGTCTCCGTTGTCGACCTGTGCCGCTGTGGCCCACGTCGAACCGTCGTCGGACAGTTCGACGCGGTAGGCCTTGCCTGCCGCCGTCTCCCAGCTCAGCCGCACGCTGCCGACGGCCCTCACCCGCCCGAGGTCCAGCTGCACCCACTGCGGATCGCTCGCGTTGGACTCCCACCGTGTGAAGTCCGAGCCGTCGGTGAGGTGCGCCGGGACGTTCAGGGCGTTGGCCGTCGAGCTCGCCGTCGCAGGGGCGCCGAGCGCGAGGTCGCGCTGCCGAACCTCGAGAGCGACGAGCTGCTGCTGCCCGAGCCCGCCACCGTCCACCGAGAGCCGCACGTAGCGCGCGTCGCGCGCGATCCCGGTGAACGCGCCGTCGACGGGGGCGGATGCCTCGCCGAGCGGCGACCAGGACTGGCCGTCCATCGAGGTGTCGACGCGCACGTCGCCGGTGGGACGGTTGCGCCACTGCGCCGACACCTCGCTGACGCGGCGGGTCTCGCCGAGGTCGACGCGCACCTGCTGCTCATCCGCGCGCGAACTGGACCAGAACGTGCCGGGATCGCCGTCGGTGACGGCGGCCGCATCGCCGACGCTCGCCTGGGCGGACGCGCCGAGAGCGAGGTCGCGCTGCGGGTCGGTGTCCCAGCGGACGCCGACGCCGTCGACGAGCACCTCATGGCCCGACGTGGTGCGCGGTGCGCCCGCGGGCAGCTGCACGAGCACGATAGACGAACCGGCCGGCACCGTGATACGAGTCGTGCCGGTCGCCGCGGAGGCGAGGATCGCATCGCGCGCGGAGTCGTACAGATCGCGCGTGCCGTCGACGGCGACCTCCACCTCGGCGTCGGACGTGCCGGGGTTGTAGTACAGCGAGGTCGGGTAGCTGCCCGAGTACATGTCGAGCGCGTTCAGGTCGGTGCGCAGCACCTTCGACACGTTCGTCGGGTGGACGGTGCCGCCCATCCACCCCACCCAGCTCGAGCCGTAGATTCCGAGGTTGGTCGTCGCGGGGTTCAGGCCCCAACTGCCGGCACGGTCGTACACGTCGGCCGATGCCACCAGGCTACTGCGCCCGGGGGCACGGTGACGCAGCCCTTCATAGGCGATCACATGAGCGGGATCGTTGATGAATCGATCCCCATCCTGCTGCAGGGCTGGGCTCATCTGGTCGGCGTAGAAGAACCGCCCGGCGTTGTACAGGTTGAGCATCCACAGGCCCACGGCATCCGCGAATCGCGTGTCGTACTTCGCCGTCGCGGCGAGCCAGGGCGTCGCGAAGGAGTTCATCGCGAAGGCGTAGCCCTGCATGTCGGTGCGGCTGCCCGAGAGCGACTGGGTGTCGAAGCCGTCCCAGCCGTCGCCGCCCATGATGCCCCAGTTGGGGCGCACGTTTCCTTCGAGCCCCAGCCGGATCTGCGAGAACATGTGCACGACGTCGTAGTCCGTTCCGGCCTCGGCGTTGAGCCGAGCCGCGACGTACGGGGCGAGCACGGGAAGCATCTCGTAGTACAGGCTGCTCTTGGCGCGGGCGAGATAGTCCATCGCCCAGGTGGCGCCGTCGAGGTACTTCGTGTCACCGAACCTCTCATACGCCCACAAGAGAATCGCCGAGGTCCCGGCCGCGACGTCGCCGCCTTCGTTGCGTCCGCCTCGATGCGGCGTCATGGTCGCGAAGTCGAAGTCCTGCATCGTGAGGTCGGCGTTCGGTCCGCCGAGAGTCTGCAGCATCTCGTAGTGCTTGTCCGCGATCGAACGCTGGATCTGGTCCATGTCGGTGGCGTGGGGGTACTGGGCGCCGAGCATCGAGTACAGGACGTTCGCCGTCGTGGCGTACCACATCGACTGGCTTCCCGGAGCGTCGTCGCTGCCGTCGGGGGTGTTGCGGGCGACGCCGAGCTCGGGGTGGAAGAACGTGCGCAGCATGTCGACGTAGTTGCGGCCGCCCTGGTTCGACTTGTCGATCCCGACCAGCGTCGCGCCCACGACCGACGCCATCTGCGCGACGGATTCCTGGTGCCCTTCGGCCTGCAGGACGCGCGTGTCGCCGTAATACGCGGGGACGCGGTAGCTCTTCGAGCCCGCGGGCATGTTCAGCGGTGCCGGGTCGTCGTAGATCGTCGTGTACACGCCGCGATCGGTCCAGTCGTACAGGTAGGAGTCGAAGTCACGCGCGCGCTGCGCCCAGTCGAAGTCGCTCCAGGGTGCGGGATCGCGCGGGAAGTCGTCGATCACCGCGAGCGAAGCGCGCGCCGGCGCGGCCGTGGTGACGCCGTCGCTCGCCTGGGCGGCCGTGGCGACACCGCCGCCGGCGATCGTCGCAACCACGGTCGCCGCAGCCAGGGGAGTAATCCACCGGCGGCTGCCATGTCGTCGGGATGGAGGGGGGAATGCTGTGCTCATGGGCTCTTCTCTCACTGGGTCGTCGTCGATTCGAACGCGAGATGCGGTGCGGCGGTCTGCGGCCCCGCTTACATCGACGTGGCATCCATGCCCCGCCTTACCGAAACGTATCGGTAATCAGCGTCGAACGCCAGAGGATCCACCCCCGCCAACCCCGCTGCATCTCGCCGCCGATGAGAAGTGCCCCGACTTCACAAGGAACAAGGCACCCCTCGCCCGCACCGAAGCGTTTCGGTGCATGCTGCCCTCACAGGCATCCCCCGCGCGTTCGGAGGCGCCGATGCGCGGGTTCTGCGCGACGACACCCGCGAAGCGGCGCCTCCGAACGGCAGAAGCGAGAGGCCGGGTCAGCGCCTCAGCTCGACGCGATCCACGGTGACGTCATCGAGGGCGACCGGGTCGATCTCGATGCCGATCCCCGGCCCCGTCGGCACGCGGACGTGGCCGTCTTCGAGCCGGATCGGCTCGGTGACGATGTCGCGGGTGTAGAAGCGGTCGGACGCCGAGACATCCCCGGGCAGGGTGAATCCGGGCAGGGCGGCGAGAGCCGCGTTCGCGGCCCTGCCGATCCCGGTCTCGAGCATGCCGCCGCACCAGACCGGCACCCCCGCCTCGCGGCAGAGGTCGTGCACACGCACGGCCTCGAGGTAGCCGCCGACACGTCCCGCCTTGATGTTGATGACGGATGCCGCGCGCAGCGCCAGCGCGTCGGCGGCGGCCTTCGCCGACACGATCGACTCATCGAGGCACACGGGTGTCCGCAGCCGGGCGGCGAGGGTCGCGTGGTCGACGATGTCGTCCTCTTGCAAGGGCTGTTCGATCAGCAGCAGGTCGAAGCGGTCCAGTTCGGCGAGGGTGTCGACATCGGCAAGGGTGTAGGCCGAGTTCGCATCGACCTGCAGCGGGATGGCGCCGAAGGCATCCCTCACGGCGGCGGTGTCGGCGACGTCGCGGCCGGGTTTGATCTTGATCTTGATGCGCACGTAGCCCTCGTCGAGGTAGCCGCCGACGGCATCGACGAGCGCCGCCGGGTCGCGTTGAATGCCCACCGACACCCCGCTCGGCACGCGGTCGACGGCGGCGCCGAGATAGGCGCCGAGCGACCGGTCCTCCGCGCGGAGCGCGGCGTCGAGCACGGCGAGCTCGAGCCCGGCTTTCACCATCCGGTGGCCGACGCACGGGGCGAGGATGCCGGAGACATCCTCCGGCGCGAGGCTGCCGGCGTCCAGCAGCGCCGGTACCAAGAAGCGGTTCGCGACGTCCCACGCGCCGCGCGTGTACTCGCTGGAATAGAGCGGGGACTCCTGCGTGACGATCTCGCCCCACCCCTCGCCGTCGGAGGTGCGCGCACGCACGACGATCACTTCGCGGACGCTCTCGGTGCCGAACGACGTGGTGAAGGGCGACACGAGGGGCAGGTGCAGCACCCGCAGCTCGACGGCCTCGAGGCGGACGGGTGCAGCGGGGCGGGTGATCGGCATGCGCTCAGGCTACGCCGCGCTCACGAGCACGCCGGCGCGCGGGGTGCCGTCCACGCCACGGCTCCGGGCCATGGCCGCGGGGCCGCGGTCAGCGCACCGCGCGTGCCGCTCGCCAGTCCTGCGAGGCGATGAAGGTCGCGCGCCGCGGGGCGCGGGGGCGGAAGGCGGCCGCCACGGTGGTGATGAACGTGCGCACGGCATCCGTCCTCTCGTTCTCGGTTCTCACCGATGAGACGACGGATGCCGCGCATTATGACGCGGGTTTCGCGATCAGTCGTCGACGACGGTGACGGTGACCTCGATGTTGCCGCGGGTCGCGTTGGAGTACGGGCACACCTGGTGCGCGGCATCGGCGAGCTGCTGGGCCACGTCGTGGGCGACCTCGGGGATGTTCACCTCGAGTTCGACGGCGAGACCGAACCCGCCCTGACCGTTCGAGCCGATGCCGACGCGCGAGCCGACGCTGGACCCCTCGATCGTGACCTTCTGCGCGCGGGCGACGGCCTGCAGTGCACTGTGGAAGCACGCGGCGTAGCCGGCAGCGAAGAGGAGCTCGGGGTTCGGGGCTCCGCCGGTGCCGCCCATCTCTTTGGGGACGCGCACGTCCGTGTCGAGGATGCCGTCGCTCGTGCGGACGTGGCCGTTGCGGCCCCCGCCGGTGGCGAGCGCTTCTGCGGTGTAGACGATGTCCATGGTTCTGCCTTTCGTGGAGGGTTCGAGGGCGACGCCTTTTTCGGCGGCGAGACTTTTGACGGTGGGAGCGAGGGCGGGGCGTCAGCCGACGCCGTCAGGCCGCGGTGCGGAGATCTGCGGCCAGGGCCCGCATGTTCCGGGCGATGGCACCGAGCTGGTCGAGGAGGTCGGTGAGGCTGCGTCCGCTGTCGACGAAGGCCGGCACGAGGCATCCGGCGGCGGCGACGACCTCGTCGTGGACAGCGCGGCCCGCGTCGGTCAGGCTCACCCGCACGATGCGCTCGTCGTCGGCATCGCGGCGGCGCGCGACGAGACCCCGGTCGTCGAGACGACGCAGCAGCGGCGACAGCGTGCCCGAGTCGAGCGCGAGGTCATCGCCGAGCTCGCCGACCGACCGCTCCCCCGTCGCGAGCACGACGAGGGCGAGGTACTGCGGGTAGGTGAGCCGCCACGGCTTCAGCACCTCGCGGTAGGCCTGCGTGGTCGCGTGCGAGGCCGTGTACATCGCGAAGCACACGAAGTCGTCGATCGAGGCGGGGTGCGGAGCGCTCATGCAATAAGCATTGCACGCAATTGAATTGCGCGCAATCTATCTGATCGCGACGATCGTCTCGGAGTGCGTCCGCGACGACTCTCAGCGGTGGAGCGTGAACCCGTCGGGATCGCCGCGGCGCGGTGGACGCAGCCGACTCGGCAGGGGCCAGGGCAGCACGATCCGCTCGCTCGCGTGCGAGACATCGCCGTAGTCCTCGGCTTTGACGACGATGCGCTCGGGTGTCACCTCGACCAGTCGCACCCGCAGCGGCGCGGCATCCTCGCGCTCGAGCATCCACGGGTCGGCGAGGAACGCGAGCCCGCGCTCTTCGAGAGCCTCTTCGGCGGAGAGCCAGTCGACGGCACGGACCACGACGCGGCCCAGAACATCGACCGCCGTCCAGTCGTCGCCGTCGGCATGGATCCAGCCGACCAGCTCGCGGTCCTCGCGGCGGTGCGGGATGCCCTCCCCCGTGACGCGGGGCGCGCCGATACCGTCCGTGCCGTCCGCGCCCGCGGCCTCTTCCCCGGTCATGCGATCACCCGCGCGAACGCGCGGACCGGGAACGTGCCGAACCCTTCGACGGCGGGAGGGGCGGCGGTGAAGCGCGCGCCCCGCTCGGGCAGGTCGCCGAGTCGGGTGAGGTGCTCGACGACGTGAACGCCGGCGCGGAGCAGCGAACTGTGCGCCGGCCGCTCGCCGCCCGACTCGGTGTCGTCGATGTTGACCGAGTCGATGCCGACGAGCACGGCACCCCCGTCGATGAGCGCCTGCGCCGCCTCGCCGGTGAGGAACGGCGCTCCGTGACCATAGGCCTCGGTGGCGAACAGCCGGTCCCATCCGGTGTGCAGCAGCACCGCGGCGCCGCGCACGTCGCGACCCGATACGAGGTCGGCCGTGATGGCGCGTCGCTCAGGCGAGATGAGCGCACCGAGGTGGAAGACCTCGGTCGGCAGGTCGACGAGGGTCGCGAGGTCGAGGCCCGCGAGATCGGCCCCGTCGCCGTACCGGTGGAACGGCGAGTCGAGGTAGGTGCCCGTATTGCCGATCATCGTGATGACATCCATCGCGAACTCGGTTCCCGGGGCGTATTTTCCGCGCGAGTCCTCTCGGGTGAGGAAGGGCGTGATCTCGGGAGCCGGCAGCCCGGGGTAGGTCACGAGCCCGGCCCGGATCGGGTGGCTCAGATCGACGATGCGGGCGGGAGTCTCGGCGCGAGCGGGCATGGCGCCATCGTAGGCCGATGAGTCAGGGCCTCGTTCACAACTCCGGAGATCTGGTGTCGACAGGGGCGGAATCGGCAGAAATCGTGCGCCCGGCGGCAGGATCTCCGGAGCTGTGCCCGGAACGCGCAGAGGCCGGCGGGGCGGCCGGAAAAGCCGGAACAGCCGGGGCGGTAACGCTCAGCCGCGCCCGAACAGGTAGCCGCGCTCGTCGAAGCCGGTCACGACGAGACCGTCCTCGAGTAGACCGAGAAAGGCGTCGCGCACGCGGTAGCGCCAATCGAGCGCCGCGGCGGGGTCGTCCCGTCGCAGCGACTCGATGTCGGCGGGCACCTCGACGCTCGTCACGACATCCTGCTCGCGCGGAGCCGATGCCGGGGCGGCGAGCGCCCACGACGCCATGAGCCGGTCGGACTCGTCGCCGCGATTCAGGTCGTCATCCATCGCACCGTACTGGTCGACCAGGTACTCGGTCGCCCGCGCGCCCAGCACGCTGAGGTTGAAGTGGGCGTTGCGCGCGACGAGCGGGTCGAAGGTCCACGTGATGTGGCCGACGTCGCGGGCGAATGCCCAGGCGCGCTGGTGCTGCTTGAGGGCCCGGCCGAGCCCCTGGGCGCGGTAACCGTCGAGGACGCCGGTCACGTGCGAATGCATCGACCGCGCAGCGGGGGCCGCGAAGAAGGCGACGGATGCCCCGACCATCCGCTCGCCGTCGTAGACGCCCACCACGTAGTTGCCCGAGTGCGCGAGCGCACGCAGCAGGTTGGCCGGCATTCCGGGGTGTTCTTCGCCCCAGACCTCGCGGAGGACCTCGGCGGCGGCGAAGGTCTGCTCGACGGTGGTGATCTCGCGGATGGCGGGCGCGGCGGCGGACTCCCCGGAATCGGTCATTCCAGCACCCTACGCCCGCGGGTTCACTTCAGCCCTGACCGCACGAAGGCGTCGACGACGTAGCGCTGCAAGAAGACGTAGATGAGCAGGACGGGGATGCAGGCGAGCCCGGCTGCGGCCATCGTCGCCCCCCAGTTGTTCCCTTCGGCGGAGAGGAACCCGCGCACGCCCACCTGGATGAGAGCGTCGCCCTGGCGCATGACGAGCGACGGCCAGAGGTACTCGTTCCACGCCGAGATGAACCCCATGATCCCGAGCGCGGCGAGCGCAGGCTTCATGTTGGGCACGACGACCGTCCACAGCGTCGCCCAGCTGCCGCGCCCGTCGAGATGGGCCGCCTCGATCAGCTCACGCGGGAAGGCGCTCATGTGCTGCACCATGAGGAGCACGGCGAACGCTCCCGCGATCTGCGGCACGATGACGCCGCCGACCGTCCCGAGCAGCCCGAGCTGCCCGACGAGGAGGTAGTTCGGGATCATCGTCACTTGGAACGGCACGAGCCACGAGCCGATGAACAGGAACATCAGGATCTTGCGGCCCCGGAACTCCCACATCGCGAACGCGTACGCCGCCAGCACCGCGAAGAACAGCTGCAGAGAGGCGAGGACGAGCGACATCCAGAACGTGTTCCAGAGCATGCCGCCGATGGGGATCGTCTGCCACACGTAGGCGATGTTCTCGAAGCTCAGCGGCCAGGGCAGGAGCGTCTGGTCGAGCGCGTTCTCGGGGGCACGCAGGGCCGTGGCGAACAGCCAATACACCGGGAAGATGCTGAACAGCGCGATCGCGATCAGCACGATGTGGCCGATGACGGTCCCGACGCGGGAGCGCGAGGCGACGGGGCGATCGTCCGCCGCCGCGCGCGGCGTCGCCGCCGGGCCGGCCGGATCGTCCCCCGATGCGGAGCGGGGGGAGGCAGGGGCGAGCGTGACGAATGCCATGGTCGGTCCTCAGTTGTCGTAGAAGCTCAGTCGTTCCTGCAGCTCGAGGAACACCAGCGCGATGATCCCGAATCCGAGGAAGAAGACGACTCCGGCGGCGGCGGAGATGCCGACGTCGAAGTTCTGGAAGCCGAACTGGTAGAGCAGGTAGTAGATGTTCGTCGTGGAGTTCGCCGGACCGCCCTGCGTCAGCAGATCGATGATCGGGTAGGTCCACTGCGCAGCCAGCAGGATGGTCATGAGTGCGAGGAACACGATCGTCGGCGACAGCAGCGGCAGCGTGATCCGTCGGAGGATCATCGCCGCTCCTGCCCCGTCGAGCGATGCGGCCTGGCCGTACTCGGGGCTGATCCCCGCGAAACCCGCGGCGACCACGAGCACTCCGAACCCCAGCATCTGCCAGCCGACGATGACGATGACCGCCCAGATCGCGAGGTCGGCGTCGCGGAAGACGTTCGGCATGTGCACGCCGAATGATGCGAGCACCGTCGCGACCACGCCCTGCTCGGCGAACAGCCACCGCCACACCGCGCTGGTCGCGACCGGCGTGATGAGGAAGGGCACGAAGATGAGCGCCTGGTAGACGGTGCGCACCCGCCCCGTCACCTGGCGCGACAGGATCGCGATGAGGATCGGCAGCACCAGCGAGAACACGAGGAAGGCCGCGATGTACAGCACTGTGTTGGCGATCGCGGTGTGCAGTTCGGGCAGCTGCAGCACCTGGGTGTAGTTGCCCGCCCCGACGAAGGTCTTGCGGCTCGTGGGCAGCAGGTTCCAATCGAACATCGACAGCGAGAACGTCTGCACCAGCGGGCTGTACGTCCACACCATCAGGAACACGACGGCGGGCACCAGATACAGATAGGGCACGAGCGCCTGCGGGCGGAGCCGGCGCGGCCGCCGCGCCGGCTCCGCCTCGACCGGCGCGTCCGATGCCGCAGCGACGGGGGCGATGACGAACATGGTTTCGCCTACGCCTCGGCCGTGTCGAGGACCGACGCGCCCACGGCCGCGATCTGCTCGTCGGCGCTCATCGCCATGAAGCGCTGGAGCGACTCCGGCGTCATCTCGTACACCGTGGGGAACTGCCCGAGGGGCACGATCGAGTGCAGCACGCGATCGCCGTAGACGTGCACGAGGTTGTACGACTGTCCGCCGTCCTGGCCACGCGCTCCGGGATAGACGACCTGGAGGTCCTGCGTGTAGCAGGTCGCCGAGGCGACGGAGACGGGGATGCCGGCGAACGTCGAATGCGTCGAGTAGTGCAGGTGACCGCCGAGGATGCCACGGACATCCGTCCCCTCCACGACCGCCGCCAGCCGGTCCTGGTCGCGCAGTTCGACGAGCGCCAGCAATCCGAGAGGACTCGGCACGGGTGGGTGGTGCAGTGCGAGCAGGGTTCCGTGCGGGGCGGGGACCTCGAGCTGGTGCGCGAGCCACTCGAGCTGCGTCTCGGTGATCTCGCCGTGGTGATGGCCGGGAACCGTGGAATCCAGCGCGATGATCCGCAGCCCGTTGATGTCGAAGACGCGGTCGACGGGCTCCGCGGCATCCGCGTCTTCGTCGAGCAGCCCGCGCCGGAACGCGACGCGCTCGTCGTGGTTGCCCATCACCCAGATCACCTGGGCGCCGAGGCGCTCGGCTGCGGGCTCGACGATGGCGCGCAGCCGCTCATACGCGTCGGGGCGTCCCGTGTCGGCGAGATCGCCCGTGAACACGATGGCCTCGGGCCGGGCGCTGGACTTCTCGAAACCCTCGAACAGCGCGATGAGATTGCGGTCGGAGTCGACTCTGTCGTGCAGGAGGTCACCGGTCGCCACGAAGTGGGTGTCGGAGAGGTGCAGGATGAAGTGCTCGGCGGGGCCGTGCTGGCCGGCGGGGATCATGCGTTGTTCCTTTCGGGAGCGGAGTCGTCGACGAGCGCCGCCCGCAGACGGGCGAGCTCGTCGCCGGTGAGACCGTGGGAGCGGAGGTAGTCGCCGATCGAGCCGTGCTCGGCCTCGATGCGATCGAGGAGTCCGTTCAGAAGAGAAGCGGGGCTGGCGGTGACGAGCTCGACGATCTCGGGTGTCGCCTCGAGGCCCCGTTCGGTCAGGCCCGCGAGCATCCGCTGCGCCCACGGTCCGACCAGGTGGGCGGCGGTGGCGGCGTAGTCGTCCACGACCTCCTGGCGATCGACGCCGACGGCGGCCAGAGCGAGTGCGATCACGAGCCCCGTGCGGTCTTTGCCCGCGGTGCAGTGCACGAGGACGGCTCGTCCGGGCGCCGCGTCGACGAGTGCCCGGACGGCGGCGGCGAGCTGAGGACCGCGGTCGTCGACCATGTGCCGGTACACGCTCTCGAGGCTCACCGGGGCGTGGGCCATCACGACGGGGGACGCATCGTCGAACACGGGAATGTGTCGGATCGCGATTCCGAGCCCCGCGACGGCGCTCGGTGCGGCGTGGCGTTCGTCGTCGCCGCGCAGGTCCACGAGCTGCGTGATGCCGAGGGCGACGAGGGCTTCTCGCCCTTCGTCGTCGAGGAGGTGCAGCGCATCCGACCGGAAGAGGGTGCCCCAGCGGGTGCTCCCCGAGGCGGCACGGTAGCCGCCGGTGTCGCGCAGGTTGTACACGCCGGGCAGTTCCCGGCGGCGCACCGGGGCGGACGCTGCCGCCCCGGTGGTCACGGTGGCGGAGCTCACTTGATGAGCCCTTGAGCGCGCGTCGCGGCATCCGTCATCGTCGACGCCGGGTCGGCACCGTAGAAGACCGACTGCTCGATGGCGGTCGCCAGCACCTGATCGACCTGCGCGTAGCTGTTCCCGGGGTAGGACACCCACGGCTGCAGGCTGTCGAGCTGCTGCAGGCTCGGCTTCACGAGCGGGTTCTGTGCGACCCAGGCGGCGAGCGGGCCCGACCCCTCGGTCATGCTCGATCGCAGCGGCAGGTAGCCGATCTTGGTCGAGATGGCCTCGTAAGCGTGCGGACTCGTCATGAACTGCATGAGCTCCCACGCGGCGGCCTGCTTGGCCGGGTCGGTCGAGAACATCGCGAGGAACGAACCGGAGTTCGTCGGCACGACCTCGTGACCCGCGAATGCCGGCAGGGTGCGCGCCGAGAGGGCCCACCCACCCGCCTTCGCGCCCTTCATGAAGGCGCCCTGCAGAGCGGAGGTGTTGATGTGGATCGCGGTCTTGCCCTGGGCGAACGCCTCGTACTGCGAGGTGGCGTTGTCGTTGCTGAGGATGCCGCGGTCGTACATGTCACGGAACGTCTTCACCGTGGCGACGGCATCGTCAGAGCCGAAGCCGATCGTCGCACGGTCATCGCTCAGAACCTGCGCACCGTGGGAGCGGAACAGTCCCTGCATGCACCAGCTGCCTCCGGTGACGACGCACGAGACGCTCAGCGAAGGTGCACCGGTCGCCGCCGTGATCTTCGCCGCGGCGTCGGCCACGGCATCCCACGTCGACAGGTCGACGGTGGCGGGGTCGATCCCCGCGGCGGCGAACTTCGCCTCGTCGAGCCACATGACCGGGGTGGAGAAGACGTAGGGAACTCCGTAGGTGGCACCGTTCCAGTCGGCGAGCGTGGCGGCACGCGGGTGGTAGGGGTACTCGCCGCCGAACTGGTCGGACAGCCCCTGCTCGCCGACCAGCGATGTGAGGTTCTGCGCCCCGAGCTGGGTGGCGGCGAAGTCGAGCTCGTTGAAGGTCAGCTGGGCGACGTCGGGCGCCGCGCCCGCCAGCAGCTGCTTCTGCACGCTGGCCGCGGTTCCGGCGGCGGTGTCGCTCGGCTGGGCGACCACCGTGATGCCCGGGTGGGCGGCACGGAACTCGTCGAGCAGCCCGTTGATGGTGTCGGCCCAGGTGCCGACGTTGGCGAGGTTGTACGACTCGAAGACGATCTGGACCTTCTGATCGTCGGCGAGCGGCTGCAACGAGCCGGTGGATGCCGGGGCGCCCGCCGTGGCGGTGGAACAGCCCGCCAGAACGAGACCGGCGACGGCGAGCGCGGCGACGGATGCGCCTCGCAGAGTGGTGTTCACGTGTTCTCCTGTGGAATGCGGATGTGGGGTCGTGCAGGGGGATGCGTCGCGGCCGGGACCGCGCTCGGGAATCGGATCAGGTGAGGACGGGGAGGACGGAGGCCGCATCGGGCGATGAGGCATCCGGCGACGACGCATCCGTGGGGGACGCATCGGGCACCCACTCCAGCCGTCGGCCGGATGCGCGCTCGAACAGGTGGACGTGCTCGGGGTCGGCATGCAACCGAACCGCGTCTCCCGGCGCCACGGGCACGGCCCGGTCGGCACGGACGTGGACGCGGGCACCCGAGGGAAGCAGGCAGGTGATGATCAGTTCGGCGCCGAGGTTCTCGACGACCTGGGCGACAGCGGTGAGCGTGACGCCTCGACGGCCGGCGACCGCCGGCGCGATCTCGAGGTGCTCGGGACGGATGCCGAGCACGACGTCGAGCTCGGCGGTGTCACCGTCCCACAGATCGCCCGCCACGCCGTCGGCGGTCACACCGACGGCTCCCGCCGCTCCCGCGACGCGTGCGTCGAGCAGGTTCATGGCGGGGCTCCCCAGAAACCCGGCGACGAAGACGGTCTCCGGCCGGTCGTAGACGTCCTCGGGGGTACCGAACTGCTCGATGCGCCCCTGATCGAGAACGACGATCCGGGTCGCCATCGTCATGGCCTCGACCTGGTCGTGGGTGACGTAGACGAACGTCGCCTGCAGCCTCCGGTGCAGTGCCGTGAGCTCTTGGCGGGTGTGCGTGCGCAGCTTCGCATCGAGGTTCGACAGAGGTTCGTCCATCAAGAAGGCACGGGGCTGACGCACGAGGGCGCGTCCGACGGCGACGCGCTGACGCTGGCCGCCGGAGAGTTCGCGCGGTTTGCGGTCGAGCAGGTGATCGATCTCCAGGGTCTGAGCGACCTCCGTCACTCGCCGGGAGACCTCCGCCTTCGTCAGACGCTGCACGCGCAGCGGGAAGGCGAGGTTCTTCCGGACGCTCAGGTGCGGGTAGAGCGCGTAGCTCTGGAAGACCATCGCGAGGTCGCGCTTCTTCGACGGCCGCTCGGTGATGTCGTCGCCGTCGAGCAGGATGCGCCCGGAGGTCGGTTCGAGCAGCCCGCGATCATCCGCAGCAGCGTCGTCTTTCCGCAGCCGGACGGGCCGAGCAGCACGACGAACTCGCCGTCATCGATCGTGAGATCGATGTCTCGCACGGCGACCGTCGTGCCGAACGCGCGGCCGATGCCGCTCAGCTGGATCTTTCCCATGGCTCGCCTCTCGCAAGCGATCCATGGGAGACCATCTCCGCAATTCGCTTACAGAGTGAGTGTCATTTGTGAAAGTGAATTGCAGTGAAACGCGCGAACAACGGAACGCGCTTTCACGGCGAACTCTCCCGGCCCCGGGCCTCTCACGGCTCGACGTCGTCCGCGACGATCCCGAGCACCTCGTGCTGCACCGCGGAACGCGCACGCGCCGCGGCGTCGGCCATTCGGTCGGCGACGGCGCGCTGCAGCGCCGACAGGACGAGCAGCTGCACCATGCCGGAAGCCATCGCCGAGTGCTCCCACGACGCTGAGCGCGCTCCCGCGACCAAAACGAGATCGGCGACGACGGTGAGGGGAGCCCGGGCGAACCCGGTGACGACGACGACCGTGGCACCGGCCTGCGCAGCCGCCTGAGCGACCGCGAGCGTGTTGGTGTTGGCGCCGCTGGCGCTGACGGCGACGCATACGTCGCCCGGACGCAGCACGCTCGCGGTGAGCTGCTGCATGACGGTGTCGCTGGGAGCCTCGCACGACCGGCCGTTCACCGTGAAGGCCACCGCCGCGGCCTGCGCCGACGGCTGCGACGCACCGGTGGCCGCGAGCAGCAGCCGTGGCGCCTGCGCGATGGCGACGGCCGATGCGGCGAACACGTCGGCATCGATCGAGGCGAGCGAGGTCTGCAGCATGCGCGCGGAACGCTCGGCGTACCCGCGCAGGCGCGACACGTCGTCATCTCCGTCCTCGTCCCCCTCGGGCGCGGCGGCGCCGAGATCGCGCACCAGCGTCAGCCTCAGATGCTGGAAGCTGCGGAACCCGAGCGCCTGACTCATCCGACTCACAGCGGCCGCCGACGTGCCCGCCGCGTCGGCCAGATCGGCGCCGGACATCTCCGCGACCTCGCCCGGGCGCTCGACGCAGATCTGCGCGGCTCTCTGGGCAGCCGGCGTCAACGATGGCAGCAACGACAGGATGTGGTCGATCGTCCCCCCGAGCGGCGGATCGGCAGTGTGGGCGCTCACCGGCTCCCCTCCCCCTTCATCCGGCGATCGACGCCGCGCGGATCGGCACACCTTAGGAAACCCCGTCGGCGCACCGGCGAACGCGAGATGAACGAATCGGTCACGAAAGGAGCATCCCATGCAAGCTGTTTTCACGCACGGCCTCGCACCGCGCGGCCTCTCCCGCAGGGCGGCGAAGCGCGGGGGACGCTGTCCGATCCGCGGTACGGCGGGCGACTCGGAGCGTCACACGCCGACGACGCGCACGCCGCCCGCTCTACGCTGGAGTCGGCTCGCGAACCGGAATCCTCCGCCTTGAGCCGCTCGCGACGACGCCCGCGGCGAGAGCCATGTTCCTCGGAAATCCCATCCCGTCTCGAACCGGAGGCTTCGCCATGTCCGCCGTCCCCACCACCACTTCGGGCAGCCTGCCCCGCACCGCCGCGCTCATCGACGCGAACGGCGCACGAACGCTCGCCGATGACGGCTTCACGCTGCAGTCGACGCCGGAGTTCGACGCTCTCACGGCAGCGGCCGTCGCCGACGTCGTCGAGCGGCAGCGCGCGGCGGGCATCACGCTCGTCGGCGACGGCGAATTCGGCAAGGCGATGTCGAACGCCGTCGACTACGGCGCCTGGTGGTCGTACTCCTTCCAGCGTGTGGCCGGCCTGTCGCTGACCGAGGTCAACGCGTTCAACGAGCCGCCGGTCGAGTCGTCTCCCGGGAACGTCCGGCTGACGAACTTCCTCGGCCGTCGCGACCGCCAGCTCTTCCCGGCCGTCTACGCCGAGGCCGTCGAGGCCGGACAGACGGCGACCGCCTTCCCGACGACGACGGGCCCGCTGACCTACCGCGGGCAGGACGCGGTGGCATCCGACATCCGAAACCTCACCGCCGCGCTCCGGGGCGGCGAGCAGGGCTTCCTCACCGCGATCGCGCCCGGATCTGCGGCACGCGTGCGCAACGAGTACTACGCGACCGACGAGGAGCACATCTTCGCGTGGGCCGACGCCCTCCGCGAGGAGTACCGGGCCATCGTCGAGGCGGGACTCATCCTGCAGCTCGACGACCCGTCGCTCGCCGAGAACTTCGACCAGATCAGCCCCGAGCCCTCGATCGCCGACTACCAGGCATTCACGAGGATCCGCATCGACGCGATCAACCACGCGATCGCGGGCCTTCCGAAAGAGCAGGTGCGCCTGCACCTGTGCTGGGGCTCGTGGCACGGTCCGCACACGACCGACGTCGAGCTGAAAGACATCCTGCCCGTCGTCCTGCAGGCGAACGTCGGGTCGATCTCGTTCGAGGCGGGAAACGTCCGTCACGAGCACGAGTTCGGCGCATGGGCGGATGCCGCGGTGCCCGACGACCTGGTGCTCGTCCCCGGCGTCGTGAGCCACGCGACCAACGTGGTGGAACACCCCGAGCTCGTCGCGCAGCGCATCCGCCGCTTCACCGACATCGTCGGCGCCGACCGGGTGATCGCCTCGACCGACTGCGGGCTCGGCGGGCGCATCCACCCCGATATCGCGTGGGCGAAGCTGCAGACCCTCGGCGAAGGCGCGCGCCGCGCCTGAGTCCGTCACGGCTCCCCCACCGGCGTCCGCGCAGACCCGACGCGTCGAGGTCGCGCGGACGCCGATGCCGAGGTGCCCCCTCGCCTGCGGCAGAATCGAAGAATGGCTCCCGAACACAGCGCCCACCTGCCGACCGATCACGCCTGCCTCGTCTCCTACGGCAGCGATCAGCCGGGGATCGTCGCCGCGGTGTCGGCGATGATCACGCGCATCGGCGGGAACATCGTGGCCTTCGACCAGTTCTCCGACGACCATCGCGGCGGGGCGTACTTCCAGAGGATCGTGTTCCACCGCCCCGACTTCGCCGCCGACCGGCCGGCGATCGAGGCCGACATCGCCCGCACGCTCGGGGAGTTCGGGCTCGAGTGGTCGCTGACCGATCAGTCGGTCCCCAAACGCATGGCGATCCTGGCCTCGAAGCAGGACCACTGTCTGCTCGACCTGCTGTGGCGGCACCGTCGCGGCGACCTGCCGGTGACGATCCCGATGGTGATCTCCAACCACACCGCCACCGCCGAAGACGTGCGCAGCTTCGGCGTGCCGTTCTTCCACGTGCCGTCGGTCGTCGGCCCCGACAAGTCGGCGTCGGAGGAGGAGATCCTGAAGCTCCTCGTCGGCAACGTCGACTTCGTCGTACTGGCGCGGTACATGCAGATCCTCTCGCCCGAGTTCCTTGACCGCCTCGGTGTGCCGGTGATCAACATCCACCACTCGTTCCTGCCCGCCTTCATCGGCGCCGAGCCGTACAAGAAGGCGAAGGAACGCGGCGTGAAGCTCATCGGCGCCACCTCGCACTACGTGACCGGCGACCTCGACGAGGGCCCGATCATCGAGCAGGACACGGTGCGCGTGACACACGCGGAGTCGTCGGCCGAGCTCGCCCGGCGCGGCGCCGACGTGGAGCGCCAGGTGCTTTCGCGCGCGGTGCTGTGGCACGCTCAGGACCGCGTCATCCGGCAGGGCAACCACACGATCATCTTCTGACGGGGACCTTCCCGGACGCCCCCTCCGGCGGCGGGACGGTCGCCGTGCGGGCGGACGTCGCCGTCCTGGACCCGGACGACGCGACGGTCCGCGCACCCTCGCGAAGCGGGCGATCGCGTCGGTCTGCGCCCATGTTCGCGCGATCCCCTCTTGACGGGTCACTTGCTTTTTGCAAGTGTGAGCGGTGTCCGCATCGGACCCGACGAGACCGGAGGCATCCATGCCCACTCTGTTCATCAACATGCCCGTCACCGACCTCGATCGCTCGAAGGCGTTCTGGGAAGCCCTCGGGTTCGAGATCAACCCCGCCTTCACCGACCACAACGCCGCCTGCGTCGTGATCGAGAAGGACCACAGCTACGCCATGATCGTCACGCGCGAGTTCTACCAGACCTTCACCGACCTGCCGCTGGGCGATCCCGCGAAGAACCCGACGAGCGGCACCTCGATCTTCCTCGACAGTCGCGCCGACGTGGATGCCGCCGTCGAGCGCGGCCTCGCCGCCGGCGGCACCGAGGCCCAGCCGCCGTCCGACTACGGCTTCATGTACCAGCGGAACGTCACCGACCCGGACGGCAACATCATCGACTTCGGTTGGATGGATCCGATCGCCGCCGAGCAGGGACCTGCCGCGTACCTGGAGTCCTCGGGAGCCGACCCGCACGCCGAGTCGGGCGACTGAGCGATCCGTGGCGGCGCGCGAGTACGGCCAGTACTGCGGGGTCACCCGCGCCCTCGAGCTGGTCGGTGAACGGTGGGCGCTGCTCATCGTCCGCGACCTGCTCGTGGGGCCGCGGCGCTACGGCGAACTGGCGGCGGGGCTGCCGCGCATCCCCTCGAACGTGCTCGCAACGCGGCTGAAAGAACTGCAGGCGGCAGGCATCATCCGCCGGGCCCCGCGGTCGCGGATCATCATCTACGAGCTCACCGCGTACGGGCACGAGCTCGAACCGGTGGTGCTCGCGCTCAGCGCGTGGGGCTTCAAAGCGCTCGACGAACCACGCGACGAGCAGGTCGTGACTCCCGATGCGCTCACGATTGCGTTGCGTTCGACGTTCCAGGCGGATGCCGCAGCACTGCTCCCGGCGACGGCGTACGCGGCACGGCTCGGCGAGGTCGACCTGCAGGTGCGCGTCGCGGGCCCCACTCTCGCGATCGCGCGCGGCGGCGCCGAGGACGTCGATCTGTCGTTCGCGGCGGGTCCGGGCATCCGACGTCTTCTGTCGGGCGATCTCGCCCCCGCGCGCGCGATCGAGACGGGGATCGTGCGGGTGCTCACCGGCGCCCCCGAACTGCTCGACCGCTTCGCGCGGACGTTCCGCGTCGCGGCGTAGGCCGGGGCGCGTTCGGGCGGCGGGTGCGGGAGCGGGGCCGGCGGCCGGTACGAATGGCGCGGGTGCCGGCGGCGGCGGCGGCGGGTGGAGCTTCCCCGAACAGGAGGATCGGCGACGACAGGATGCTTCGCGCCACGGGCATCCTGTTCTGGCCGATTCTCCTGTACCGAAAGACGCCGACGCGTGTCACGGGCGGCGCCGACGGGTGTTGCGAACGACGTCGAGGCGTGTTGCGAACGACGTCGAGGAAAACAGGACAATCGGCGAACACAGGATGCCCGGGCGCACGAACGTCCTGTTCTCGCCGATCCTCCTGTGCCGGCAGGCGCAGGAGCGTGGTCCGATCGGCGCCGACGCGTGCGCCGGCGAGGTCAGACGGTGACGGAGGCCTCGTCGCGGGCGACGCGGGCCATGGCGCGCTCGACGGCATCCACATCGCGCACGGCACCCTTGTCGGCCGACAGCGCCATGGCCGCGTAGGCCCGGAGCGCGGGCGAGACCACGCGCTCGCGCGAGCGAGGGCGGTAGCCGCCCTCCTCGAGCAGACGCGCGCGCCGCTCCTCGAGCACGGCGGGCTCGACCTCGAGCGAGATCGCCCGCGTCGGGATGTCGATCGAGATGATGTCGCCGTCCTCGACGAGCGCGATGACGCCGCCGGATGCCGCTTCGGGCGAGACGTGCCCGATCGAGAGGCCCGAGGTGCCGCCCGAGAAGCGACCGTCGGTGATGAGCGCGCACTGCTTACCGAGGCCGCGTCCCTTGAGGAACGACGTCGGGTAGAGCATCTCCTGCATACCGGGACCACCCTTGGGGCCCTCGTAACGGATGACGACGACGTCGCCGGCTTTCACCTGCTTGGCGAGGATCTTCTCGACCGCCTCGTCCTGCGACTCGCAGACGACCGCGGGGCCCGAGAACGTCCAGATCGACGGGTCGACGCCGGCGGTCTTGACGACGGCACCGTCGACGGCGATGTTGCCGCGCAGCACGGCGAGGCCACCGTCCGCCGAGTAGGCGTGGGCGACATCGCGGATGCAGCCGTCCGCGGCATCCTCATCGAGCTCGGTCCAGCGCTCGGACTGCGAGAACGCGGTCGACGAGCGGCGCCCGCCGGGCGCGGCATGCCAGAGGTCGAGGGCCTCGTCCGACGCGCTGCCGCCGCGGATGTCCCAGATGCCGAGCCAGTCGTCGAGACCATCCGCGTGCACCGTGTGCACCGACTCGTCGAGCAGGCCGCCGCGGCGGAGCTCGCCGAGGATGGCGGGGATGCCGCCGGCGCGGTGGACGTCCTCCATGTAGTACATGCGGCCGTAGGCCGGGTTGGGCGCGACCTTCGCGAGACACGGAACGCGGCGCGAGATGGCATCGATCTCATCGAGACCGAACTCGACGCCCGCCTCGTGCGCGGCCGCGAGCAGGTGCAGGATCGTGTTGGTCGACCCGCCCATCGCGATGTCGAGGGTCATGGCGTTGGCGAACGCGCCCGGGGTCGCGATGTTGCGGGGCAGCACCGAGGCGTCGTCCTCGTCGTAGTAGCGGTGCGCGAGCTGCACCGCGAGGGCGCCGGCCTTCTCGTAGAGGGCCTTGCGCGCCGTGTGGGTCGCGAGGACCGACCCGTTGCCGGGGAGCGAGAGCCCGAGCGCCTCGGTGAGGCAGTTCATCGAGTTCGCGGTGAACATGCCCGAGCACGATCCGCACGTGGGACAGGCCTGCTCTTCGATGCGCTGGATGTCGGCGTCGGAGATGTTCTCGTTGACGGCATCCGAGATCGCATCGACGAGATCGAGCGTGCGCACCGATCCGTCGGTGAGGACGGCGCGGCCGGACTCCATCGGTCCACCCGAGACGAACACGACGGGGATGTTCAGTCGGAGCGCTGCCATGAGCATGCCGGGCGTGATCTTGTCGCAGTTCGAGATGCAGACCAGGGCGTCGGCGCAGTGCGCGTTGACCATGTACTCGACCGAGTCGGCGATCAGGTCGCGCGAGGGCAGCGAGTAGAGCATGCCGCCGTGGCCCATCGCGATGCCGTCGTCGACGGCGATCGTGTTGAACTCGCGCGCGATGCCGCCCGCGGCGTGGATCGCCTCGGAGACGATGCGTCCGACCGGCGCGAGGTGCGTGTGGCCGGGCACGAACTCGGTGAAGCTGTTCGCGACCGCGATGAGCGGCTTGCCGAAGTCGGCGGCGTCGACGCCGGCAGCGCGCAGCAGTGCGCGGGCGCCGGCCATGTTGCGGCCGTGGGTGACAGTGCGGGAACGAAGAGCGGGCATTCTCTCATTCTGCCCTGCCCGCGGGACCCGAGTCGCTCTCGACGGTGCGAGACCGGCGATTCCGCCGGCGGCGCCTCTCCGCCCCCGTGTCCCACTTTCTGCGGGCCATGTCCCAGTTTCGGTGAGGGATGTCCCACAAACTGTCGCTTCCAGGCGTCCCGAACAACAGAAAGTGGGACACGGCCCGAGGGGTACGCACTCCGCCGGGGCGCACGCCACACTGGCATCCGCGCTCCAGACCGGCGACGCCCCCGTCTGTGAGGCATGTCCCAGATTCGGCGACGGCCGTCCCCATTGACGTGAAGGATGTCCCACTTTCTGTCGCTCGCAGGCATCCGAAACGACAGAAAGTGGGACACGACCGGGTGAGATGCGGGCGCGCCGTGCCGTGGCTTTCACGCGCCGAACCGGAGGCGTCCCCGTTTCGGCGAAGCATGTCCCCATTGCGGTGGGGCATGTCCCGGAAACTGTCGCTTCCAGGCATCCGGAACAACAGAAAGTGGGACACGGCCCGGCGGCGGGAGCACAGCTGCGAGGTGACGAGCCCGGCCAGAGCGGACCAGGCCAGAGCACGACCGTTCTGAGGGACCCGGGTCAGAGCGCGACCCGGGTCAGAGCGCGATGAAGGTCAGAGCGCGACCCGGGTCAGAGCGCGACCCGGGTCAGAGCGCGATGAAGGTCAGAGCGCGATGAAGGTCAGAGCGCGATGAAGCTGTGCGCGGCTGCCGCGCCGCGGCGGGTGGCGACATGCAGGAACTCCAGCATGTCCGCAGCGGCGGCCGCATCGGCGGCGGCTGACGCGACGGCTCCCGCGAAGACCGTGTCGATCGCGCAGTCGGTCGGAAGCACACCCAGGATCCGCACGCCGTCCGCGCCGACGAGTTCGCTGAGCTGCTGGAATCCGAGGTCGACGTCACCGTTGGCGAGAGAGCGCGCGACAGGGATGCCAGGACGCGCCTGCACCAAGCGGCCGTGCAGCTCGTCGGAGAGGCCCCACTGCTCGACGAGGCGGAGGAGTGCCGTGCCGCTCGGCCCCGTCGAATATCCGATGCGGGACGTTGCGCGCAGCGCATCCCGCATCGCGGCGGCATCGGGGAACGCGGGCGCGATCCCGCCCGCGGCGTCGATCGGCGCCGCCACACCGGAATCCGCCGCACCGGAAGCCGCCGCACCGGAATCCATCACGCCCGAATCCGCCGCGCCACGATACCCCGCGCCGAAATCCCCCGCGCCAGCGCCCACCGCACGGTGCGCGTCCGCCGGGTCCCCTGCCCCCGACGGCACCGCGACGGCGGTCTGCGACAGCAGCAAGGGGGTCACCGACGCCGGAACGACGTGACCCGCCCCCGCGAGGCGGGCGAGGGCATCCGCGGCGAGGAAGACGAGGTCGAACGGCTCACCGGATGCCACTCGCGCAGCCGCGTCGACACCGCCGACGGACTCGATCTCGAGCGCAGGAAGGCCTGCGGCCTGTGCGTAAGAGGCGAGCTCGGCGAGCACCCGGCGGGTCGCCATCGACGAGATCGCCTTCACGCGGGAGCTCCGGTCGCCCCATCCGCGGACCGCGCCCAAGACGACACAGCAGACCCGCGCGACAGATCAGACCCGCCCGCCGCCTCATCCGCGGCCACCGCATCCGCAGGAGCGTCGGATGCCGCATCGCCGAACGTCTCGGCATCGACCTCCGCCGCGGGCCCGGGCGCGTAACGCTCCCCCGAGACCGTCGAGGTGTCGATCAGGTCACCCGCCCGCGCGAGCAGACCGGCGTCGATCACGAGGTCGTCCGCGGCGGCGTTCTCCCGAAGGTGCGCGATGCTCGTCGTCCCCGGGATCGAGACGACGTGCGGGCCGCGCGAGCGCAGCCAGACGAGCGCGAGCTGGGCGGGCGTGACGCCGGCCTCCGCGGCGAGCGCACGCCATGCCGGCAGCAGAGCAGCGTTGGCGACCCAATGCGCCCCCTGGAACCGCGGCATGCCCCGCCGGATGTCCTTCTCGGGCAGCAGCGCCGGTTCGCCGATCCCGTCCGCGAGGAAGCCCCGCCCGACGGGCGAGAACGCGACGAGGGCGATGCCCGCCTCGCGCGTCGCCTCGAGCATGCCGAGCTCGGGGTTGCGACTCCACAGCGAGTACTCGTTCTGCACCGCAGCGATGGGAGCGACCCGCAACGCCTCGTGCAGGCGCGCGACGGAGACCTCCGAGAGGCCGATCGCCCCGATCCTCCCGGCGGTGACGGCCTCGGCGAGCGCGCCGACGCTCTCGCCGATCGGCACGGTCTTGTCCCACCGGTGCAGGTAGTACAGGTCGATGTGGTCGACGCCGAGGCGGCGGAGCGAGGCATCCACCTGCGTGCGCAGCGTCTCGGGACGCCCGTCGATGACCTTCACGCCGTCGACGATCGCCATGCCGCCCTTGCTCGCGAGCAGCACCTCGTCACGACGGCCGGCGAGGGCACGACCGACGAGCTCCTCGTTGCGTCCCGCGCCGTAGAGGGTCGCGGTGTCGAACATCGCGACCCCGTCGTCGAGCGCCGCACGCAGCAGCGCCAGACCGTCCGCATCGCTCGGGGCGTGCCCGTAGGCGTGGCTGAGGTTCATGCACCCCAGACCGATCCGGGGCAGCATCACGCCGGCGACCCCGACAGCTGCTCCTCCAGCGCGCCCAGCACCCGGTAGCAGTCGATGACCTGACGCAGCGACGAGTTCGGCTCGCGGCCCTCGCGGATCGCGGCGACGAACTCACGGTCCTGCAGCTCGATGCCGTTCATGCTCACCGCAACCTGCGAGACGTCGATCTGCTCGTCCTTGCCGGTGTACAGGTCGTCGTAGCGCGCGAGATAGGTGGCCGTGTCGCCGATGTAGCGGAAGAACGTGCCGAACGGGCCCTCGTTGTTGAACGACAGCGACAGCGTGCAGATCGCGCCGGTCTCGCTCTTCAGCTGGATCGACATGTCCATCGCGATGCCGAGCTCGGGGTGGATCGGCCCCTGGATCGCGTTCGCCTGCACGATGCGGCCGGTCTGATAGGCGAACAGGTCGACCGTGTGCGCCGCGTGGTGCCACAGCAGATGGTCGGTCCAGGTGCGCGGCTCGCCCTTCGCGTTCGTGTTCGAGCGGCGGAAGAAGTACGTCTGCACGTCCATCTGCTGCACGGCGAACTCGCCCGCGGCGATCCTCTGATGCACGAGCTGGTGCGAGGGGTTGAACCGGCGCGTGTGCCCGACCATCGCGACGCGGTCGGATGCCTCCGCCGCCGCCAGCGTCGCTTCGGCGTCCGCCAGCGAGTCGGCGAGCGGGATCTCGACCTGCACGTGCTTGCCCGCGGCGAGCACCGCCTGCGTCTGACTCGCGTGCAGCCCCGTCGGGGTGGCGAGGATCACGGCGTCGACGTCGTCGCGCTCGAGGACGGCCTCGAGGCCGTTGACCGCGACCGGCACGCCGTACTGACGGGCGACGGCCTCGGTCGCCTCGGGGCGCGTGCCGCTGACGACCGTCACCTCGGCATCCGGGATGTTCACCAGACCGTCCAGGTGCTTCATACCGAACGCGCCGGCGGCGCCGACGACGGCGATGCGGACTTTCTCACTCATGCGGGGACCTCCGCCTCACGGGCTTGCTCAGGGGTGATGTCAGCATCGTCGGCTGCCGCTTCGACGGCAACTTCGACCGCGTCGGCGGCGGCCGTGTCGACGATGGCGCTCGGGTTCGAGACGACGAGGTGGCCGACGGCGGTGTTGGATGCCGGGACGTGATAGAACCGGTGGTTCACCTCGGGGGCGCCGCCGCCGAACTGGTCGTCCATCGCGCCGCGGGCGATCAGCCAGTCGACGAGCTCGATGCCTTCGGAGCCCGCCTCGTCGACGTACTCCATGTGCGGCCATTCGGTGAGGCCCAGCGGGTCGGCGATCAGGTGGTCGAGGAAGGCGTTGTCCCACTCTTCGTTGATGAGTCCGGCGCGCGGGCCCTGCAGCTGGTGGCTCATGCCGCCGGTTCCCCAGATCTGCACGTTGAGCGGTTCGCCGTCCCACTTGTCGAGGGCCCGGCGGATCGCCTTGCCGAGCTCGTAGCAGCGCCGTCCCGAGGGCACCGGGTACTGCACGACGTTCACCGGCAGCGGGATGACCCGGCACGGCCATTCCTCGACGTCGCCGAAGACGAGCGACAGCGGCACGGTCAGGCCGTGGTCGACGACCATCTCGTTGACCAGGGTGAGGTCGAAGTCGTCCTGGATGACCGATTGCGCGATATGCGCCGCGAGCTCCGGGTAGCCCTTGACGTCGGGCACGGGGCGCGGCCCGTACCCCTCGTCGGCGACGGGGTAGTGCGAACCGGTGCCGAGGACGAACGTGGGGATGATGTTGGAGTCGAACGCGGTCGCGTGGTCGTTGTAGACGAGGATGATGACGTCGGGCGTGTTCTCCTTCACCCACGCGCGCGTCCATTCGTACCCGTCGAAGACCTTCTTCCAGTACGGCTCCTCGGTCTTGCCGAGGTCCATCGCCGCGCCGATCGCGGGCACGTGCGACGTGAACAGGGCCGAGGTGAAACGGGCGGGGGCATCCGGGCGCATGACCTCGGACTTTTCGTTCGTCGGGGGCGTCCACCCGTCGAGATCCTTCAGCCGCGCGCCTTCGGGGCGACGGCCGCCGCCGATCATCATGTCGCGGTACGCGGCCTCGCTCATGCCGGTCATCGAGCCCGCCATCTGCTGGAAGCTCATGCCGTGGGTGGCGCCGATCTTCGACAGGAAGTAGATGTTGCCGCCCTCGGCCATCATCGCGTTCAGATCGAGGTCGAGCACCGCCTGGCGCTGCGCGGGCGACAGCGGCCATTCGTCGAGGTAGGCCTCGCGGTCGGCGAGGTAGCGCTCGCGGTTCTCGGGCTTCATGAGCGACATCGAGAACTGGTTGAGGTGGTAGCCCTTCCGTGCTTGGTCGGCATCGAAGATGATCGTGCCGGGGATGTTCTTGTAGGGCTTGTCGAGTGCCATGATCATGCTCCTTCGGATGATGCGCTCGGGTCGAACGATGTGCCGGGCCAGTACAGACGCCGTGGGTTGTCGACGAGCAGGCGACGCTGCAGGTCGGGGGTCGGCGCGATCCGGGGGATGCCATCGACGAGCACACCGTCGTCGGGCATGTGGTCCTTGAGGTTCGGGTGCGGCCAGTCGGTGCCCCAGAGCACACGGTCGGGGAACTCCTCGACCACGCGTCGGGCGAACGGCACGACGTCGCGGTACGCATCCTGCTCGCCGTCCAGGGCGCGCGGACCGGTGACGCTCAGCCGCTCGGGGCAGGTCACCTTGGTCCACACGTTCGGGTTCTCGCGCAAGAACCGCAGGAACAGGCCGAACTCCGGACCGTCCGGGTCTTTCGTGACGTCGGGGCGGCCCATGTGGTCGACGACGACGTCGGTGGGGATCGCGGAGAAGAAGTCGTACAGCTCGGGCAGGTCGTCGGCCTCGAAGTAGATGACGACGTGCCAGCCGAGGGGCGCGATCTTCGCGACGATCTCCTCCAGGGCATCCGTCGGCACCCGGTCGACCAGGCGCTTGACGAAGTTGAAGCGCACGCCGCGGACACCCGCGTCGTGCAGTTCGGCGAGCTCTTGCTCGGTGACGTCGCGCCGGACGGTCGCGACGCCGCGCGCCCGGTCGCCGGCACGGCGCAGCGCGTCGACGAGGGCGCTGTTGTCGGCCCCGTGACAGGTCGCCTGCACGATGACGTTGCTCGTGAAGCCGAGCTGGTCGCGCAGGGCGAACAGCTCGTCGGCCGAGGCATCGCAGGGGGTGTACTTGCGCTCCGGCGCGTACGGGAACTGGGCGCCCGGACCGAAGACGTGGCAGTGGGCATCGACGGCCCCCGCCGGCAGCCGGAAGGTCGGCGTCGCGGGGCCGTCGTACCAGTCCAGCCAGCCGGGGGTCTTCTCGAAGCCGCCCGTGGTCTCTCCGTGCGCCATGTCAGTCCTCCACGTAGACGAGGCCGGCGGCGGCGAGCGGGGCCCGCATGCCGTACAGGTCGAGGCCGAGCACGCCCTCGCGGAACTTCTGCCGCTTGGAACCCTCGTTCGCCTCGCGGGCGGCCGCGGCATCCGCCACGGCGCCGACGAGCGCGCGCGGCACGACGACCACGCCGTCGACGTCGGCGACGACGACGTCGCCCGGGTTCACGAGCGCATTCGCGACGACGACGGGGATGTTGACGGAGCCCAGCGTCGCCTTGACCGTGCCCTTCGCGTTGATCGCGCGGGAGAACACCGGAAAGTCCATCTTCTCGAGGTCGGCGACGTCGCGGACGCCGCCGTCGATCACGAGGCCGGCGCACCCGCGCGCCGCCAGCGAGGTGGCCAGCAGGTCGCCGAAGAAGCCGTCCTCGCTCTCGGTCGTGCATCCCGCGACGACGACATCGCCGGACTGCACCTGCTCGGCGGCGACGTGGAACATCCAGTTGTCGCCGGGCTGCAGCAGCACCGTGACGGCGGGACCGCACAGCTTCGCTCCCGTGTAGGCGGGGCGGATGTAGGGACGCAGGAGGCCCACGCGGCCCATCGCCTCGTGGACGGTCGCGATGCCGAACTGCGACAGGCGGGCGACGTCGTCGGGGTCGGGGCGCTCGATGTTCGTGCGGACGATGCCGAGGTCGTTCAGGCGCTGCGGTGTCGTGGTCATGGTGGTTCCTCTCCGGATCCGGTCAGAGTCCGCGAGCGGCGAGCGCGCGGTCGAGGCGGGGGTAGACGCGGCGGGCGTTCCCTTCGAAGACCTGGGCGCGCTCGTCGTCCGACAGATTCGGCGTGGCATCCACGTAGCGCTTGGTGTCGTCGAAGTGGTGGCCGGTGCGGGGGTCGATGTCACGGACGGCGCCGATCATCTCGCTCGCGAACAGGATGTTCTCGGTCGGGATCACCTCGGTCAGCAGGTCGATGCCCGGCTGGTGGTAGACGCACGTGTCGAAGAAGACGTTGCCGAGCAGATGCTCTTCGAGCTCGGGCTTGCCGAGTGCCATCGCGAGGCCGCGGAAGCGGCCCCAGTGGTACGGAACCGCGCCGCCGCCGTGCGGGATGACGAGTCTCAGGTCGGGGAAATCGCGGAAGAGGTCGCCCTTGAGCAGCTGCATGAAGGCCGTCGTGTCGGCGTTCAGGTAGTGATCGCCGGTCGTGTGGAAGACGCTCTTGCACGAGGTCGAGACGTGCACCATCGCGGGGATCTGGTACTCGACGAGCTTCTCGTAGACCGGGTACCACGAACGGTCGGTGAGGGCGGGTGCGCTCCAGAGACCGCCCGACGGGTCGGGATTGAGGTTCACCGCGACGGCGCCGAGCTCCTCGACGGCGCGGGTGAGCTCGGCGACGGTCGTCGCGGGGTCGACGCCGGGCGACTGCGGCAGCATCGCGCCCGGGATGAAACGGTCGGGGAACAGCTCGCTCACGCGGGCGCACAGGTCGTTGCAGATGCGGGCCCACGTCTCGCTGACCTCGAGATCGCCGATGTGATGCGCCATGAAGGATGCCCGGGGGCTGAACACCGTGAGGTCGCTGCCGCGCTCGTCCATGAGGCGCAGCTGATTCGCCTCGATCGTCTCGCGGATCTCGTCGTCGCCGATGCGCAGGGCGGCCGGGTCGGGCTTCTCGCCCGAGCCGTTCGCGAAGGCGATCTGCAGGTCCCGCCACGCGCCGAGCGGAGCAGGGGCGGTCGTGTAGTGGCCGTGGATGTCGATGATCACTGCGTGTCGTCCTTGTCACTGTCTGGTCGCGGAGCCCGTCGCTGGGTGCCGGATGTGGACGACTCTAGGTCGCCCCCTGTATACAGTCCAATAGATACTCAACGCACTCTCCATAGATCGGATCTATCGATGCCTCTCACCGATCTCAACCAGCTGCGAACGTTCGTGGTGCTGTACGAACTGCGCAGCGTCACCGCGACCGCCGAGGCACTGCACGTCACCCAGCCCACCGTGAGCTACACCCTGCGGCGTCTGCGCGAACGATTCGGCGACGATCTGTTCCGCCGCGAGGGGCACGACATGGTGCCGACCGCGCGGGCGACGCAGCTGTTCGCGCCGCTGCACGAGGCCCTGGGCCAGATCGACCGTACGGTGGACGACGCCGAGGCCTTCGACCCGGCCTCCTTCACCGGGGGAATCCGCATGGGGCTGACCTCGATCGGCGAGCAGACCTTCCTGCCGCCGATCATGACCGCGCTCGCCCGGCAGAGTTCCCGCCCCCACCTGCAGGTCGAGCGCCTCGACTCCGACCAGGTCGAGGAGGGGCTGATCCGGGGCGACGTCGACCTGGCGATGACGGTCTCGCTCATCGACAGCCCGCGCCTGTGGCGCACCCACGTGCGCGCCGTCGAGTACGTCGCGCTGTCGTCGCGAGCGCATCCCCTTCCCGCGGCGGGGCCCGAGATGTTCGCCGGGCGGCATTTTCTGCGGGTCTCCTCGCGCGGCGGCCACGTCTTCCCCCTCGAAGCGCTCACCGAGCACGGCCTCATGCCCCAGGTGACCCTGACCGTCGAGGAGTACGCGACCGTACCCGCTGTGCTGCAGGCGACCGACCTCGTCGTGCTGCTGCCTCGGCACGTCGCCGAGGTCTTCTGCGGGTGGTTCGCCGGGCTCCGGATCGCGGAACTCCCCTGGCCCGCACAGAGCACGCCCGTGTCGCTGTACTCCCGACGCGAGGCGAGCCTGTCGCCGGTGCAGCGGTGGTTCCGCTCGCTCGTACTCGACGCCGTCGCCGCCGGCCGGTACCGGTCGGGCGCGGCGCGCTGAGGCATCCCACCGACGCATTCCGTTCAATGGGAATCTTCGCGCCGCTGCGCACGACCTGGAGATACTACTTGCCTCACCGACGGGCCGCCGCTGCGGCTCGGACTCCCCACGACGAAGTGCCGAGGTCCCTATGTCATCGCTGTCCTCCCTGTCCGATCCCGCCCGGTCGACCCGATCCGCGTGGCCGGTCTGGCTCTGCTGGTTCGCCATGGTGCTCGACGGATTCGATCTCGTCGTCCTCGGCACCGTCA
The DNA here is from genome assembly GCF_016907295.1 of Microbacterium dextranolyticum. NCBI lineage: Bacteria > Bacillati > Actinomycetota > Actinomycetes > Micrococcales > Microbacteriaceae > Microbacterium > Microbacterium dextranolyticum. Next base: position 396,903 of record NZ_JAFBBR010000001.1, on the reverse strand, counting down.
TCCCGACGCTCATCTCGACCGGTGACCTCGGCTTCACGGCCGTCGGGGCGACGTTCGCCGCAACGATCTCGCTCGTCGGCGTGGGCCTCGGAGCTCTGTTCATCGCGCCCCTGTCCGACACCTTCGGGCGGCGTCGACTGCTCATCGCCTGCGTCGCCGGCTTCTCGCTGTTCACCCTGGCCGTCGCCTTCGCTCCGAACGTCGCCGTGTTCTCGACCCTGCGACTGCTCGCCGGCCTCGGTCTCGGCGCCTGCCTGCCCGCGGCGCTGGCCTACATGAACGACTACGCGCGCACCGGTACCGCCGGAACCTCGACGACCCGCACCATGACCGGTTACCACGTCGGCGCCGTCGCGACGGCGCTGCTCGCGATCGCGATCATCCCGAACTGGCGCCTCATGTTCATCATCGGCGGGGCCGCCGGCCTCCTTCTGCTGCCGTTCCTCTGGGCGAAGCTCCCCGAGTCGCTGCCCGGGGCGGGTACGCCCGCCGCACGCTCTCGCCGCACCGTGACGGATGCCGCCGCCGAATCCTCTCCGGCGCCGCGAGCGCGCTTCCGCGACCTAGCGCGCAAGCCCTACCCGCTGATCGCGCTGTGCATCGGCATCGCCTCGTTCATGGGGCTGCTGCTCGTGTACGGCCTGAACACCTGGCTGCCGCAGCTCATGGCCGCCGCCGGCTACCCGGTCAGCACGGGACTGACGCTGCTGCTCGTTCTCAACCTCGGCGCCGTCGCGGGCCTGCTGCTGGCCGGCTTCCTGGCCGACAAGCACGGCGCCAAGCGGATCGTCCTCGTGTGGTTCGGTGTCTCGGCGGTGCTTCTCGCCGTGCTCAGCATCCAGATCCCGAATCCGATCCTGCTGAACATCGCGGTGTTCGTCACCGGCGTGTTCGTCTTCAGCGCGCAGGTGCTCGTCTACGCCTGGGTGAGCCAGCTCTTCCCGGCGCGCCTGCGCGGCACGGCGCTCGGCTTCGCCGCCGGCGTCGGCCGCATCGGGGCGATCGTGGGGCCGGCCGTGACCGGAACCCTCGTGGCCGCCGGCATCGCCTACCCCGCCGGGTTCTACGTGTTCGCCGTCGCCGGGGCGCTCGCCGTCGCCGCCCTGGCGTTCGTGCCGCAGCGTGTCGACGTCGCGGATGCCGTGGCCGACGGCGTCGTCGAGCCGTAGCCCACCCTCGCCACGCGGCGCCTACGCGCGGGGCCTGTTCCAGCTCGCCTTGGCGGGTGCGAACGGGCTCCGCACGTGGATCGACCACGTCGAGTGCGGGTGGATGCGCAGCAGCGCCGTCTCGTAGAACGCCACCGCCTCGGGCGAGAGGGTCGGCAGCACGGCATCCTTGTCGAGCGTGTCTTCAGGTCGCGGGCGCAGCGCTTTCCAGACGAGCTGCACCTGGGGCGCTCCGGTCGGCACCCCGTCGAGGTCGATCACGGCCTCGACCCACGACAGCTGCAGCCGCGGGTCGCGCTTGTAGACCCACGCGCGGGGCGCACCGTCCTCGGCGTTGATCTGCAGGATCGTCGCACCCGACGCGTCGTCGCGCACGAGCACGGGCTGCAGGTCGGCGTCTTCCGGAGCTTCGTCGAATGACACGACGTCGTCGCCGACGGTGGCCCACGCCGACACCCCGGAGGGGAGCGCGGCGACCAGCCCCGCGAGGTCGCCCGCGGTGACGCTGACGTCGATGTTGGTCCGCGGCCGGATCGGATGCCCGACCCACCGATCGAGCGCCGCTCCTCCCGACAGCCACCAGCGGACGGATGCCTCATGCAAGAGCCGCACGACGCCGTCGACGTCGAGCGCGCGCCAGGTGACCGGGTCGGCGTCCGTGGCAGCGTCGTCGGGGCGGAGCATGCGACGAGGTTACCGCGCCGTCGGCGCCGGTTCGCCCGGGATCTGCGCTCAGCGCCGCCCGACGCGCGCGATGAGGCGCGTCAGCGCGCGGCGCCCGACGAGGAACAGCAGGAGGACGACCGCGGCGACGATGATGAAGGCGACCTGCACGCCCTGACCGCTCACGGCACGCAGCACCATGCCTCCGGCGACGGTGACCGCCCACACGGCGAGCCCGGTGCGAACCGGGGCATCCGGGGCGCGCCAGGCGCGCACGACGAGCCACCCGAGCACGAGCGCCACGACGAACGGCCACGCGGTGACGGCGAGGCCGCCCCAGACGTCCTCGCCGTGGCTCGCCCGCCCGATCGCGGCGAACACGACGACCAGCACGACATCGAACGCGGCCGAGACGACGACCGCCCGCGGGGGTGCGGCGGGGCCGATCGATGCGGGGCGGGTGCGGGAGGACGGCACGGTCATGGCTCCAGCGTACGTTCCGCACGGGCGCGTGAGAGGCTACCCCCGTGGCGAACTCGCGCTCCGGCGACTCGATGACGGCGCGCATCGTGCGCGTCCTCGAGACATTCGACACCGATCGCACGGTGCAGACGGCCAGCGACATCGCACGTCGCGCGGGGCTGCCCTCGTCCACGGCCCACCGCATCGTCGCCGAGCTCACGATCTCCGGCTTGCTCGAACGCGACGAAGACGGACGCGTGCACCTCGGCATGCGACTGTGGGAACTGGGACTGCGCGGCTCACGCGCGCTGCGCCTTCGCCAGGCGGCCCTGCCTCACATGGCGCGCGTGCAGGAAATCGTCCGCGAGCACACGCAGCTGGCGGTCCTGGAGCGCGACGAGGCGCTCTTCCTCGAGCGACTGTCGCATCCGGATGCCGGCGCGAACATCACCCGCATCGCCGGGCGCCTGCCGTTGCACGCGTCATCGTCGGGCCTCGTCCTGCTGGCCTACGCCGACGCGGACCTCCGCGAGCGCGTGCTCGCGGCACCCCTTCGCCTCGTCGCGCGAGACACGGTCACCGACCCCGGGGTGCTCCGAGGCATCCTCCGCGCGGTCCGGCGCGCCGGCTACGTGATCGCACCCGGGTCGGTCGAGTCGGTCTCGACGGGAGTCGCGGTGCCGATCCGCGACCGGGGAGAGGTCGTCGCCGCCGTCTCTGTCGTGCTGCCGCGCAGCAGCTCTCCCGACGAGGCGCTCACGGCGCTGCGCGACGCCGGAGCGGCGATCGAAGCCGACCTCCGCGACACACGCTGATCCCGTTCAACGGGATATCGCACTTTTTCACGGAACGCTCCGGGCACACTTGTCGCCAGCCCCCATCCGTCGAAGGAGACGTCATGAGCACCACCGTCCGCACGCAGGTCGCGATCGTCGGCGCCGGCCCCGCCGGGCTGATCCTGTCGCACCTGCTGGAGCAGTCCGGCATCTCGTCGGTCGTCATCGATCAGCGCACCCGCACCGACATCGAGTCCACGATCCGCGCGGGCATCCTCGAACAGGGCACGGCCGACCTGCTCACCGAGATCGACCCGAACACGCGGGTGCACTCCGTCGGTCAGCGCCACGACGGCATCGAGTTGCGCATCCACGGCGAGCCGCACCGCATCGACTTCCCCTCGCTCGTCGGGCGCAGTGTGTGGCTGTACCCGCAGCACGAGGCGTTGAAGGACCTGCTGGCCCTGCGCATCGGCGCGGGGCAGGACCTCCGTTTCGGCGTGACGGCGTTGCGGGTCGAGGATGCCGACACCCTCCGTCCGCGCGTGATCGCACAGGATGCCGACGGCGCGTCCTTCGAGATCGACGCCGACTTCGTCGTCGGCGCCGACGGGTCGCGCTCCGTCGTCCGCCCGGTCGTCGCGGGCGCATCGAGCGAGGGCTACTTCCGCGAGTACCCGTTCGCGTGGTTCGGCATCCTCTGCGACGCGCCGCCGAGCGCCGACGAGCTGATCTACAGCAACTCCGCCGACGGCTTCGCCCTCATCAGCCAGCGCAGCGCCGAGGTGCAGCGTATGTACTTCCAGTGCGACCCCGCCACCGACCCGAACGCCCTGTCCGAGGCGCAGATCTGGCAGGCCCTGCAGGCCCGCGTCCCGGGCACGACCCTCGTCGAGGGGCCGATCTTCCAGCGCGATGTGCTGCGCTTCCGCAGCTTCGTCGCGCGCGAGCTGCGGCGCGGTCGCGCGGCCCTCGTGGGCGATGCGGCCCACACCGTCCCGCCGACCGGGGCGAAGGGCATGAACCTCGCCGTGGCCGATGTGGTGATCCTCGCCCGCGCGCTGGACGCCCTGTTGACCGACGGCGACGAGCGTCTCATCGACGACTACGCCGAGCTGGCGTCGCGGCGCATCTGGAAGGCGCAGCACTTCTCGTGGTGGATGACGAGCATGCTGCACACCGCGCCGGATGCCACCGACTTCGACCGCCGCCGCCAGGCGGGTGAGCTGCGCAGCGTCGTCGAGTCCGAGGCGGGCCGCACGTTCATCGCCGAGGCGTACACGGGGTGGCCGTTCGTCGCCGCATGATCGGTGGCGCCGCACCGCCGGCGTCAATACACGTGCTCCATGAGGTCGAGTCCCAGCGCCCGGAAGGCCTCGTGCGCGCGCAGCCGGTGGGCTATCGACAGGTCGTCGAAGCACACGATCAGGGCGTAGGCGACACCTCCGCGCGGACCGGCGAGCACACCCGCCTCGGCCCGAATGCCGTCGGCGCGACCGGTCTTGTTCACGAACAGCAGCCCGTGCCGATCATCCTCGTGTGAGAACGGATCGAGCGCGGTCGCAGCGCCGACGAGAGCGAGGTCCTGGCCCCGGTTGAGCCACTCGGCGACCTGGGCGCTGACGCCCGGCGAGACCAGTTGCGCGTTCACGAGCGACGCGAATAGGCGCGCGAGCTCGCCGGCCGACGAGAGCGCGACCTGAGGCGCGTCATCGGGGCCGCGCACGTTGCGAAAGCGGTCGAGCAGAGCCGTCTTCGCGAGGCCGATGGCCTCCATCCGCGCACGCACGGCCTCGAGCCCGACCCTGCCGATCAGGGCGTTCGCGGCCGAGGCGTCGGAGGCCGCCGCAGCGAGCACCGCGAGGTCGGCGACCGGCAGCGCGGGGGCGGCCAGATGCTGCCAGAGCCCCGCGACCGCAACGGGCTCGAGGGCGCTGCGGTCGATGATCTCGAGCGGATCGAGCTGGCCGAACTCGATCTGCGCGGCGACCTCGATCAGGAGCGGCACGATCCCGAGACCGGCGACGGGCAGCGTCACGTGGTCGTCGCCGCTCAGGATCTCGTCACCGCTGTCGAGGTCGGTGATCCGGACGGCGACTACTGCTCCGGCCGCGACGAGCTGCTCGAGCGCCTTGAGCGTGCCGATGAACGACCGCGTACGCAGGGACGCCCGCCGCGGCGGCTGCCCCTCCGGTGCTGCGTGTCGCCCTCGCGTCGATCTGCGCGATGCGGCGCCGGGTGCGTCGATCGTCGATCCCGCGTCCGCTCCGCCGCTGCGGACGACGGAGGGCACGTCGGAGCGCGCCTGGCGGGCCGACGCACGCTCGCCCGATGACGCCGCACGCGCCGCCGCGGAGTCGCCCGACGCGTCCGAGCCCCGCCGCCGGAGGCGGGAGTTCTCGGTCACCAGATCGTGACGCGCTTGTCGGCGTCGAGCCACAGACCGTCGGTCTCGGTCACGTCCCACGCGCGGTAGAACTCGTCGACGTTGCGCACGATCTGGTTGCAGCGGAACTCGTTCGGCGAGTGGGGGTCGATGGTGAGCAGACGAATCGTCTCGGCCTCGCGGCCCTTCTGCTGCCAGATCTGCCCCCAGCTCAGCAGCAGGCGCTGGATGCCCGTCAGCCCGTCGATCACAGGACCGTCGCCGTCCTCGCCGGACGCCGCGAGGTGCAGGCGGTAGGCCTTGAGCGCGATGCCGAGCCCGCCGAGGTCACCGATGTTCTCGCCGATCGTGAGCGCGCCGTTGACGTGATGCTCGGCGGCGAGTCCTTGCGGTACGAGCGCGTCGTACTGGGCGATGAGCGCCCCGGTGCGCTCCTGGAACGCCGCCCGGTCTTCGTCCGTCCACCAGTCGTTGAGCGCTCCGGCGCCGTCGAACGCGGAACCCTGGTCGTCGAAGCCGTGACCGATCTCGTGCCCGATGACCGCACCGATGCCGCCGTAGTTCGCCGCGGCATCCCGCTCGGGATCGAAGAACGGATACTGCAGGATCGCCGCCGGAAAGACGATCTCGTTCATCAGCGGGTTGTAGTAGGCGTTGACCGTCTGCGGGGTCATGTACCACTCGTCGCGGTCGATGGGCGCGCCGAGCTTGGCGAGCTGGCGATCGTGCTCCCAGGCGTTCGTGCGCAGCACGTTGCCGATGAGGTCGGCGGGGTCGACCTCGAGCGCCGAGTAGTCCTTCCACCGCACGGGGTAGCCGACCTTCGGGGTGAAGGCGGCGAGCTTCTCGAGAGCGCGCTCGCGCGTCGCGGGCGTCATCCATTCCAGAGTCGAGATCGACTGCCGATAGGCCTCGATCAGGTTCGCGACGAGCTCGTCCATCTCGACCTTCGCCTGCGGCGGGAAGTGCCGCTCGACGTAGACCTTGCCGACGGCCTCTCCCATCGCCGCCTCGACGAAGCTCACAGCGCGCTTCCACCGCTCGCGGTTGACCGGAACGCCGGTGAGCTCGGTGCCGTAGAACGCGAAGTTGGCGTCGACGAAGGCGCGGGAGAGGAACGCCGCGGATGCCCGGACGATGTGCAGTCGCAGCCACGCCTTCCAGTCGTCGAGGCGATCCTCGACGAGGAGTGTGCCGAGTCCCTCGAGCGCACTGGGCTGATTGACGTCGACCTCGGCGAAACCGCTGCGGTGCCCCGGCGCCACGGCGTCGAGCCACGGCGCGAGGTCGAGGCCGACGAGAGCCTCCAGCTCGCCCCACGTCATGAGGTTGTACGTGGCCACCGCGTCGCGGCTGCGCACGTTGTCCCAGTGGTGACTCGCGATCTCGGTCTCGATCGCGAGCACGCGGTCGGCCTGCGCCGCGGCATCCGCGACCCCCGCCAGCTCCAGGATTCCGGCGACGTACTCGCGGAAGGCGACGCGCGTCTTGTCGAACCCCTCGAGCCGGTAGTAGCTCTCGTCGGGGAGCGACAGGCCCGACTGCACGATGAAGACGACGTAGCGCTGCGGGTTGCCCGGATCGGGCTCGATGTACGTGCCGAACAGCCCGCCGATGCCCTCGCGCTCGAGCTCGCCGACGGTGCGCAGCAGAGCGGGCACCGAGTCGATCGCGTCGACGCGCGCGAGCTGCGCGGCGAGCGGTGCCGCGCCGAGCCGCTCGATGCGTTCGGTGTCCATGAAGCTCGTGTAGAGGTCGCCGATCTTGCGCGCTTCGGTGCCGGGCTCGGCCGACACCGACTCTTCGATGATCGCGCGGACATCTTTCTCGGCCTGCTCCGCGATGAGGTGGAACGAGCCCCAGCGGGCCTTGTCGTCGGGAATCTCGGTGCGCTCGATCCAGGCGCCGTTGACGTGGCGGAAGAGGTCGTCCTGGGGGCGGACATCGGCACTCAACTCGGACAGCTCGATCCCCGAGCGGGGGGAGTTCTCGGTCATGGCTCCAGAGTACGCGGCACCCCCGACGCCGCCGAGCCCGCGGGCGAGGTCACGGGAGGGTCATAGGTTGCGGATGCCGCCCGCTCTGCGCGTCAGCGCGGTTCGCCGTTCTCGTCGAACCGACGGGCCCCGGTCATCGCGGCGATCACGTCCTCGTACCGACTCGAGGCCGCATCGAAGATGCCGTTGTTGCGGCCGTGCCGCAGCACCACGATGCGATCGGCGACCGCGCGCACGTCGGCGAGATTGTGGCTGATGAAGATCACCCCGACGCGCAGCTCGCGCAGATGCTCGATGTAGCTGAGCACCTGCGCCGACTGCGCGACCGAGAGCGAAGCGGTGGGCTCATCGAGGACGACCAGCCGAGGCGACCCGACGAGGGTGCGCGCGATCGCGACGCACTGGCGCTGCCCGCCGGAGAGCTCCGAGACCGGCACCCGCAGATTGGGCACGCCCCCGCCGAGCTGATCGAGGAAGGCGCGCGACTGCCGCGTCATCTCGTCGATGTCGAGCAGGCCGCCGCGGACAAGTTCGTGCCCCAGGAAGATGTTCGAGATGACGTCGAGGTTCTCCGCGAGGGCAAGCTCCTGGAACACCGCCGCGACGCCGTTGCGGAACGCCTCGGTGGGCGTCGACAGCGACACCTCCTCCCCGTCGAGGCGCACGACACCGGCATCCGGCGTGTACACGCCCGACACGATGCGTGCGAGAGTCGACTTGCCCGCCGCGTTGTCGCCGACGAGCGCAACGACCTCGCGGCGCTCGACGACCAGCTCCGCGTCGACGAGCGCCTCGACTGCATGGAAATGCTTCGTGACGCCGCACAACTCGAGCAGCGGAGCACCGCGATCGCTCATGTCTGTTCCTTTCCTGCGGAGGCGGTCGCCCCCGTGGCCGCCGCATCGAAGGCGAGGGCGACCAGACCCTGCACTTCCGACTCGGAGCCGAGTTCGCCCGCGACGACGTCCACCCCGCCGACGCCCGCCAACGGCACGCGTCGGGAGAGCGCGTCGCGCAGCGGACCGATCAGCAGTTCGCCGGTCTGGGCGAGCTCGCCACCGACCACGACCTTTTCGGGATCGAGGGCGAGGGCGAGTCCGGCCACGACCGCGCCGATCGCGGCGCCGGCGTCCGCGATCACCTGCCGGCAACCCGCATCGCCCTCGAGAGCGAGGGCGATGAGGTCGCGCAGCGTGATCCGCGGGCGCGAGATGCGCAGCAGATCGGTGAGCGCATCGGCGCCGACGACCGTGTTGAGGCATCCGCGGCTGCCGCACGTGCAGATGGCGCCCGACGGGTCGACTTCGACGTGACCGACCTCGCCCGACAGACCGCGGCGGCCACGGAAAGGCCGGCCGCCGAGCACGATTCCCGCGTTCACCAGGTATGAGCAGCGGACGTAGAGGATGTCGGTGGCACCCCGGCCCGCACCGAAGCGCAGCTCGCCGACCGCCCCCGCCGTGGCATCCTGTTCGACGACCACCGGCACGCCGAGCCGTCGGGAGAGCACCTCTGCGACATCGGTCTCGTGCCACTCGTCGGCGGCATCGACCGGGCGAAGCCGCTCCGTCCCGGGGCTTCGGGAGGGGGGCAGGGCGATCCCCACGCCGACGACGTCGGAGAGGTCGGCGCCGAGGTCCTCGAGGAGGTCGACGATCAGCAGCGCGACCCTGTCGAGGGTCGTGTCGGCGCGGTGGTCGCGGGGAAGCGGCAGCACCCTCTCGGAGAGGCCCTCGTACCCACTGTCTCCGACCAGCACCCGCAGCGACCGGCTGCCGATCTGCACGCCGACCGCAAGACCGGATCGTTGCGCGAGGGTGACCAGCTGCGCCCGACGCCCCGTGCGCACGGTGGTCCGGGTGTCGACGACGCCCTGCCCCACCAGATGCTTGACGATCGTCGAGACCGTCGCCTGGGACAGTCCGGTGGCCGCCGCGATCTCGACCTGGGTGAGGGCTCCGTGGTGTCGGATGGCCGTGACGATCCGCTGGCTGTTGGCCTCCCGCAGCGCGGGCTGCGATCCCAACTGCGGCGGCGTTGTCCTCACCCCTCGAATGGTAGCGGTGGGAACGATAACCATCCGACCATGAGTTCAGTGGTCGAAGTCAACCGCGTCTTCGAATCTCTTCGAAACAAATTTTCGGCGATTCCCACAGCCGACTCCGCCGTGATTCCGCGGTTTTCCCCTGCTTGGCATCGAGTCTCGAAGATAACAAACGGGTATCGGATCAAATTCTCAATTGCGCGCGAGGGTGCGGACCCCTACCGTGATCCCTGTCGGTCGACAGTGAAGACGAACTAGAACGTTGGGGTTCTCATGACAGAGCATTCGGTCATCCTCGAGATGCGCCACATCGTGAAGGAATTTCCCGGTGTCCGGGCCCTCGACGATGTGACGATGAGCGTACGGCGCGGTGAGATCCACTCCATCTGCGGCGAGAACGGCGCGGGCAAGTCCACCCTCATGAAGGTGCTCTCGGGCGTGTACCCGCACGGCACCTACGAGGGCGAGATCCTGCTCGACGGCCAGGAAGTCGAGTTCAAGGACATCAAGTCCTCGGAGCGCGCCGGCATCGTCATCATCCACCAGGAGCTCGCCCTCATCCCCGAGCTCTCGGTCACCGAGAACATCTTCCTCGGCAACGAAATCGTCCAGCGCGGCATCATCGACTGGTCCGAGGCCCGTGGCCGCGCTCTCGAGCTGATGGCGCGCGTCGGTCTCGAGGCCGACCCCGACACCGCCGTGAAGAACCTCGGCGTCGGACAGCAGCAGCTCGTCGAGATCGCGCGAGCGCTGTCGAAGAACGTGCGACTCCTGATCCTCGACGAGCCGACCTCGGCACTCAACGAGGAGGACTCCGCCAACCTCCTCGCTCTGATGAAGGGGCTGCGCTCGCGCGGCATCGCGCAGATCATGATCTCGCACAAGCTCAACGAGATCGCCGAGGTGTCCGACTCCGTCACCGTCATCCGCGACGGCCGCACGGTCGAGACCTACGACGTGACCGCCGGCGACGTCGACGAGGACCGGATCATCCGAGCGATGGTCGGCCGCTCGCTCGACCACCGCTACCCCGAGCACACGCCCGACATCGGCGACGTGCTGTTCGAGGTACGCGACTGGCGCGTCGAGCACCCGCAGATCCCCGGACGCTACATCTGCAAGGACTCGAGCTTCGTCGTCCGCGCCGGTGAGATCGTCGGCTTCGCGGGCCTCATGGGCGCCGGGCGCACCGAACTCGCCCGCTCGCTGTTCGGCCGCAACTACGGCATCTACCGCTCCGGCCAGATGTTCATCCGTGGTCGCGAGGTGCACGCCACGACGGTGCAGCAAGCCATCCGCGCCGGCCTCGCCTACGTGCCCGAAGACCGCAAGACCCTCGGCCTGAACCTGCTCGACACCATCAAGGCGACGATCGTGTCCGCCAACCTGGGCGCGATCGTCCGCGGCGGGCTCATCGACGGCAGCGAAGAGCTCAGCGTCGCCAACGGATACCGCACCTCGCTGCGCATCAAGTCACCCTCCGTCGACGTCGGCATCTCGACGCTGTCCGGCGGCAACCAGCAGAAGGCCGTGCTGGCCAAGTGGATGTTCCCCGACCCCGACGTGCTCATCCTCGACGAGCCCACCCGCGGCATCGACGTCGGCGCGAAGTACGAAATCTACAAGCTGATCCACGAGCTCGCCGACGCCGGAAAGGCCGTCGTCGTCATCTCGTCCGAGCTGCCGGAGCTGCTCGGCATGAGCGACCGGATCTACACCATCTGCGAGGGCCGCATCACCGGCGAGCTCGCTCGCGAAGAGGCCGACCAGGAACGCCTGATGCGCCTCATGACCACCTCTTCCCGCGACGTTGCCTGATCGCAGCTCTCGGACCAGCTCAATGACGAACCCCGAAGGACAGGAATCATGAAGGTTTTCAAGCAAGTACTGGGCGGAGACATCCGTCAGTACACGATGGTGATCGCGCTCGTCGCGCTCCTACTCGCCTTCAACGTGTGGTCGGACGGCCGCATGCTGACCTCTTCCAACTTCCAGAACCTCATCTCCGGCAACGCGTACGTGCTCATCCTCGCCATCGGCATGGTGATGGTCATCGTCATCGGGCAGATCGACCTGTCCGTCGGATCGGTGGCCGGTTTCGTGGGGATGACCGCGGCGCTGTCGGCCCGGGACTTCGGGCTCTCGTGGTGGATGGCGATCATCCTCGGCCTCGTGATCGGCGCGGCGATCGGTGCCTGGCAGGGCTTCTGGCTCTCCAAGCTCGGCATCCCCGGCTTCATCACGACCCTCGCCGGCATGATGATCTTCCGCGGCGCGGTGATCTGGATGAGCGACTCGATCAGCGTTCCCGTTCCGGAGGAGTTCCGCTACTTCGGCGCCGGCTACCTGCCCGAGTGGGGCCCCACCTTCACCGGCATGAACAACTCCACGCTGCTGCTCGGCCTCATCGCGATCGCCTTCTTCGGCTGGTCGGAGTTCCGCCGCCGCGCCGCACTCATCCGCTCCGGTTCGGAGCCGTCGCCCCTGTGGGTGAGCGTCGTGCGCTTCCTGCTGATCGCCGCGGTCATCGGCTACCTCACCTGGATCTTCGGCTCGGGCCGCCCCGGAACCTCGTTCCCCGTTCCCGGCGTGATCCTGGTCCTGCTGGTGATCGTGTACCACGTGATCACTCAGCGCACGGTGTTCGGCCGCCACATCTACGCGGTCGGCGGCAACCGCACGGCGGCGGCGCTGTCGGGCGTCAACACCAAGCGCACCTACTTCCTCGTGATGATGAACATGTCGTTCCTCGCGGCCCTCGCCGGTCTGCTGTTCGTCGGCCGCTCCACCTCGGCCGGCCCCGGTGACGGCACGGCGTGGGAGCTGGATGCCATCGCAGCCGTCTTCATCGGCGGCGCGGCGGTCTCTGGCGGCATCGGCACCGTCATCGGATCGATGATCGGTGGCCTCGTCATGGCCGTCCTCAACTCGGGCCTCATGCTCATGGGCATCGGCGCCGACAAGACGCAGATCATCAAGGGCCTCGTGCTGCTGGCCGCCGTCGCGTTCGACGTCTACAACAAGCAGCAGGGCCGCCCCTCGATCACCGGCCGCCTCTTCGCGAACAAGCAGCCGCTCAGCGTCGGCGGGGCATCCGCCCCCGAGAAGCCGGTCGCCGTCAGCGCAGGCCTGCGTCGCGACGAGGCAGGCAAGACCCCCCAGGCTCCCCAGGCCTGACCGAACGGCACACCGGGCATCCCGCCTCGCCCTGCGAGGACGGCGGTGACCGGCGTGCCGGAAACACCCCCTGACCCACCCATCCGCAGTACCCAACAGTGAGGAATCCACCAATGAAGCTGAAGAAGACAACCCTCGGACTCGCGGCGGTCTTCGCCGCAACGGCGCTCGCGCTCACCGCCTGCAGCGGTGGCGGCCGCGGCGGCGACGCCTCCGGAAGCACCGACGCCTCCGGATCCGCGAACGGCTTCGCGGCCGACGCGACCATCGGCATCTCGCTCCCCTGGCTCGGCACCCAGAACTGGAAGGAGGCCGACGACCTGTTCACCAGCAAGCTGAAGGACGCGGGCTTCACGCCTCTCGTCCAGGCCGCCGACAACAAGGCGCCGCAGCAGCAGCAGCAGATCGAGGCCATGATCGAGCAGGGCGCGAAGGTCATCGTCGTCGGCCCCGTCGACGGCAAGCAGCTCGGCACGGTGCTCGAGAAGGCCGCCGCCGCCGGCGTCGCGGTCATCGGCTACGACCGTCTGCTCGAGAACACCGCCGCCGTCAACGCGGTCGTGCAGTTCGGCTCGGTGCGCACCGGTGAGCTGCAGGGCGAGTCGCTGCTCAAGGGCCTCGCCGCTCGCAAGGGCAACGGCCCCTACAACATCGAGCTCTTCGGCGGCGGTCCCGCCGACCCGAACGCCCCGGCGTTCTTCGAGGGCGCGATGAAGGTGCTGCAGCCGAAGATCGACGACGGCACCCTGAAGGTCGTGTCGGGCCAGACGCAGTTCACGCAGGTCGCCACGCAGGACTGGGACAACTCCAAGGCCCAGGCCCGCATGGACTCGCTGCTGTCGGGTTCGTACAGCGACAAGAAGATCGACGGCGTGCTGTCCCCCAACGACGGCATCGCTCGCGCCATCCTGACCTCGGCCCAGCAGGCCGGCCAGGACGTCCCGGTCGTGACCGGTCTGGACGCCGAGAACGAGTCGATCGTCTCGATCTGGCAGGGCAAGCAGTACTCCACGGTCGCGAAGCCGACCGACCAGCTCGTCGACAAGACGATCGAGCTGATCAAGGACCTGCAGGCCGGTAAGGCGCTGCCCGCCCCGAGCGAGCAGGTCGACAACGGCACCAGAAAGGTCGACGTCTACCAGCTCGACCCGGTGGTCGTGACGAAGGACAACGCGCAGGAGGTCTTCGCGAAGGACCCGTCGCGTCTCGCGCTGCTGAAGTAATCAGCGTCTGAGAGAGAAGGCGGTGAGGGGAGCATCCCCTCACCGCCTTCTTCGTCGTTCGCATTCGCGTCCGCACCGGCTCACGCCCGCCACCGCGCGCCGCCAGCCGCCGCACCTCCCTGCCACGCCACCGCGCATAGGCTCTCTGCATGCCCACGTCCCGCCAGACCCGCTCTCTGAATCGCGAGATCCTGCGCCTCGCGGTGCCGGCGCTGGGCGCGCTGATCGCCGAGCCGATGTTCCTCATCGTCGACGCCGCCCTCGTCGGGCATCTGGGCGTCGTCCCCCTCGCGGGGCTCGGGATCGCATCGGCCATTCTGCAGACGATCGTCGGACTGATGGTGTTCCTCGCCTATTCGACGACGCCGGCCGTCGCACGCCGATTCGGCGCCGGTGAGCACGGGGGCGCCGTGCGCGCCGGGATCGACGGTCTGTGGCTCGCGCTCGCGCTCGGCACCGTCCTCGCCGTCGTCGGCTCTCTCGCCACGACGGGCCTCGTCTCGCTGTTCGGCGCCGACCCCGCGGTCGGCCACCAGGCGGTCATCTATCTGCAGCTGTCGATGTGGGGCCTTCCGGCGATGCTCATCGTCTTCGCCGCGACGGGCCTTCTGCGCGGCATGCAGGACACGGTGACGCCGCTGTGGATCGCCGGGATCGGCTTCGCCCTCAACGCGGCGCTGAACGCCCTCTTCATCTACGGGTTCGGCTGGGGCATCGCAGGGTCGGCCGCGGGCACGGTCTTCGCGCAGTGGTCGATGGTCGGCGCGTACGCGTTCGTCATCGGGCGCCTGGCACGGCGGCATGCGGCATCCGTTCTGCCCCAGCGCGAGGGGCTGCGCGGGTCGGCGGCAACGGGCGGGTGGCTGTTCCTGCGCACCGTGTCGCTGCGCGCCGCGTTCCTCGCAACCGTCGTCGTGGCGACCTCGATCGGCACGGATGAGCTCGCCGGATGGCAGGTGGCCTTCACGATCTTCTCGACGGCCGCCTTCGCACTGGATGCCTTGGCGATCGCCGCGCAGGCGTTGATCGGTCGCGGCCTCGGAGCCGCCGACGAGCTGTTCGTACGCCGCGTGCTCGGCCGGACGGTGGCGTGGGGCGCCTGGTTCGGTGTCGTGGTCGGGGGCACGATCGGCACTCTCTCGGGTGTGATCGGGCTCGTCTTCACGGGATCGTCGGATGTCGCGGCGCTCGTGCAGCCCGCGCTGATCGTGCTCGCCGTCGCGCAGCCCGTGTGCAGTGTCGTGTTCGTGCTGGACGGCGTGCTGATGGGAGCGGGAGACGCCCGCTACCTCGCGCTCGCGGGCGCCCTCAACCTCGTGCCGTACGCCCCCGCACTGGTCGCCGTCTGGCTGCTGCATCCGACCGGCGCGGTCGGCCTCGCGTGGCTCGCCGCGTGCTTCTTCGGCGTCTACATGCTGGCGCGTCTGGCGACCCTGGGCTGGCGTGTGCGGCGCCCGCAGTGGCTCACCGCGGGGGCATGACCGGCGCCGCCTCTGCGGCACGGATCGCCCGCGGGCTCACCGCGATGCGAGCAGACGGAGCGCTCACGCCCAGCGGCGGCACCATTCGTACATCACGACGGCGGCGGCCGCGCTCGCGTTGATCGAGCGGGTCGAGCCGTACTGGGTGATCTCGACGACGGTGGATGCCGCGGCGATCGCCTCGCCCGACAGCCCGGGACCCTCCTGACCGAAGAGCAGGACGCACGCCTCGGGCAGATCGGCCCGGTCGACCGGCACCGAGCCGTCGACGTTGTCGACGGCGACGATCGGCAGGCTCGCGTCTCGGGCCCAGGCGGCGAGCGCGGCGACATCGTCGTGGTGACGGACATGCTGGTAGCGGTCGGTGACCATGGCGCCGCGGCGGTTCCAGCGCCGACGACCCACGATGTGCACCACGGCCGCGCCGAAGGCGTTGGCGCTGCGCACGATCGAGCCGATGTTCATGTCGTGCTGCCAGTTCTCGATCGCGACATGGAACGGATGCCGGTGCGCGTCGAGATCGGCGACGATCGCCGCCATGGTCCAGTAGCGGTACGCGTCGACGACGTTGCGGCGGTCGCCGTTCGCCAGCAGATCGGGGTCGTAGCGCGGGTCGGAGGGCCAGGCATCCGGCCCGCCCGGCCAGGGGCCGACTCCGACGGGGAGTTCGACCTCGGCCGGCTCGGCCGGCTCGGCGTGCTCCGTCGGTTCCGCCGGCTCCGGCTGTTCCGTGGGCTCCGTCGGTTCCGTGGGCTCCGCGGGCTCCGACTGCGGCTCTCGGCGCGCCGGGTCCTCGGTCTGACTCACCGCATCAGGCTAACGGTTGGCGCCGCCCCCGCCTCGGCCCGCCCCAGTCCTGGCTCGCGCCCTTCCCCCTCGCGCGGCTCCGCACCCGCACCCCGTCCTGGCCCGCGCCCGGCCCCTCACCCGCCCCGCCCTGGCCCCTTCGCGCGCGGCCCGGCCCGAACTCCTCCATCACGCACGCTCCGGAGCTACCGCCCCGCAGAAAGCCGCGGGGCGCGTGTTCCACACCCACCGATATGGAGGAGTTCGGCCCGTGGCGCGGATATTTCGGTCACCCGAAATATCTGCTAATTTTTCGGCATGCCGAAATCTGACGTCCCGACCCGGCCGATGCGCACCCCGCGAAACGACTTGTCCGCTCCCACAGGCGGGACCCCGCGCGGTCAGCGCGCCGCGTGGCTGCTCGGCCCGGCCCTCGTCGCCGGAGTCGCCTACCTCGACCCCGGCAACGTCGCGAGCAACATGACGGCCGGTGCGCGCTTCGGCTATCTGCTCGTCTGGGTCGTCGTGCTCGGCAATGCGATGGCGTGGCTCATCCAGTACCTGTCGGCCAAGCTCGGCGTCGTCACTGGTCGCAGCCTCGCCCAGGTGCTCGGCGATCGGATGCGCAGCCCCTGGGCGCGCCGCGCCTACTGGCTGCAGGCCGAGCTGGTCGCCGTCGCGACCGACGTCGCCGAGGTCATCGGTGGAGCCGTCGCGCTGTGGCTGCTGTTCGGCGTGCCGCTGCCGCTCGGTGGGCTGATCACCGGCGCCGTGTCGATCGTGCTGCTGCTCGTGCAGCAACGGCGCGGCGCGCGCGCGTTCGAGTTCGTCGTCATCGGGCTTCTCGCCGTCATCGCGCTCGGATTCACGTTCGGCGTGTTCGCCGCCCCGCCGGATGGCGCGGGCGTCGCCGCGGGTCTCGTCCCCCGCTTCGAGGGGTCGGACTCCGTGCTCCTGGCCGCGTCGATCCTGGGGGCGACGATCATGCCGCACGCGATCTACGCGCACAGTGCGCTCGCGCGCGACCGCTTCGTGGCCGCGTCGGCGCGGCCCGAGGACCGCGCCGCAGGCATCCCGCGTCTGCTGCGCGCGACCCGCTGGGACGTCACGGTCGCGCTGGTGATCGCGGGCACGGTGAACCTCTGCATCCTGCTGCTGGCCGCGGCGAACCTCGCGGGCGTGCCGGGCACCGACACCCTCGAGGGCGCCTACGCGGCGCTGCACACCGGGCTCGGCGCCGTGGTCGCGACGCTGTTCGCCGTCGGGCTGCTGGCGAGCGGCCTGGCGAGCACGGCGGTCGGCGCGTACGCCGGTGCGGAGATCATGCAGTCGCTGCTGCGCGTGCGCGTGCCGATGATCCTGCGACGCCTCGTGACGCTCGTCCCCGCGATCGCGATCCTCGCGCTCGGCGCCGATCCGACCTGGGCACTCGTGCTCAGCCAGGTGGTGCTGAGCTTCGGCATCCCGTTCGCACTCGTGCCGCTGGTCGCCCTCACCGCCCGCAGCGATGTGCTCGGTGGGCTGCGCAACAGGTGGTGGACGACCGCGGCCGGCGCCGTAGCCGCCGTGTTCCTCATCGCGCTGAACGGGTTGCTGCTGTGGCTCGTGCTCACCGGCGGGTGAGGGCGAACCGGTGCCACCCGCGGGTGAGAGCGGACAGGGCCCACCCGCCGCGCGCCGGATAGCCTGTGTGCGTGCACATCCAGTCCTCGGCCGTCGACGACTACCTGAAGACGATCTACCACCACACCGAGTGGCAGACCGCGCCCGTGACGCCGTCGCAGCTGGCATCCGAGCTCGGCCTCGCGCCCTCGACGGTGACCGAGATGGTGCAGAAACTCGCCGCACAGGGGCTGGTGTCGCACCGGCCGTACGGCCCCGTGTCGCTGACGGAGGCCGGGCGTGTGCGTGCAGCGGCCGTGGTGCGGCGGCACCGGCTCATCGAGACATGGCTGGTTCGCGAGTTCGACTATGCGTGGGATGAGGTGCACGACGAGGCGGAGGTGCTCGAGCACACGATCAGCGACCGGCTTCTCGAGGGGGTGTCGGCGCGCCTCGGGCATCCGACGCGCGACCCGCACGGCGATCCGATCCCGGATGCCTCGGGCGCGGTCGTGCGTGAGCCCTTCGTCTTGCTCGCCGAAGCGCGCATCGGGCACGTCGGACGCGTGCTGCGCGTGAGCGACCGCGACCCCGCGCTGCTGCGCGCACTCGAGTCCGCGGGGGTCGACGTGGGTCACACCGTCACGGTCGCCGGGCGCGATGCGGTGCGCGTGGATGGCGGCGCGACCCTGGAACTGCCCGCCGGCGCGGCATCCGCGGTCTGGCTGACCGTCTGACCCGGCGCTGCCGCGACCGGGGGGGGAGCTCGGGGCGGCGACTGCCCCGGAAACGCCCACCGTGTCCCACTTTCTGTCGCTTGGCCCCTCGCCGAACAGCACAATCTGGGACACAGCCTGCAGAAAATGGGACACGCCCGCCAAGGAAGACCACGCCGGGCACGCCTGCCCCAGCCGGATGCGCTTCACCAGGCATCCCACCCACCATGTCCCCCGAGCGCGACATGGATGCCTCACCTCCGCTCCACTCCCGCCGCAGCCACACCGTGTCCCACTTTCTGTCGTCCGGACACTCGCCGAACGACAGAAAGTAGGACATGCTCCGCCGAAAGTGGGACATGCACCCGCACAAAAGGGGACAAGGCCCCGACTCGGCACCCACAGCACCCCGCACCGCCTCGCGGCACCCACAGCACCCACAGCACCCACAGCACCCCACAGCGCCTCACATACCCACAGCAACTCGCAGCGCCTCGCGGCACCCGCAGCACCAGCAACGCCCGGCAGCGGGACGGATGCCGCAGGATCAGCGGCGGCGACGGGCGCGGCTGGCCTTGAGGTAGGGCCACGGAAGGCCGGTGGCGTGCTCGCAGTAGTGCCAGAGGCGTGCGGCGATCTCCGGGTCGCGCGTGATCTTCGACGGTGTGGCGAGTCGCGGGGCGCCGTGCACGATCCGCGAGGGTCCCCAGAAGTCGCCGCCCTGGGCATCCGGGTCGACGAGGGCGCGCACCAGCGACCAGGCACCGCGCTCCTTGGACTGCGTGATCGGCGCCTGCAGGTTGTCGGTGAAGCGTTTGGCGAGCGACGGCTCGTTGATCCCGACGATGCCGCGCGTGCGGCCGCCGATCGAG
Organism: Microbacterium dextranolyticum; assembly: GCF_016907295.1. Classification (NCBI taxonomy): domain Bacteria; kingdom Bacillati; phylum Actinomycetota; class Actinomycetes; order Micrococcales; family Microbacteriaceae; genus Microbacterium; species Microbacterium dextranolyticum. The sequence goes on along the minus strand of NZ_JAFBBR010000001.1, from coordinate 377,549 downwards.
AACCCGGGGTGCGCGACGAGACTCGCGATCGGCACTCCGGCGGCGCGCAGACGCCGGTCGGCCTCGAGCCCGAGAGCCGCCGTCGCGACCTTCGACTGCACATACGCACGCCACGGCGTGTAGCCGTTCTCGAGCTCGGGGTCGAGCGGGTCGTAGGGCCACATCGACGTCGACATGGAGCCGACCCAGACCATGCGCCCTCGCCCGGCCGCGAGCGGCAGCAGCAGTTCGCCCGCGAGCGCGTAATGGCCGAGGGCATTCGTCGCGAAGACGACCTCGTGACCGTCCGGAGTGGTCTCGCGATGCTTGGGCGGATGCACGATGCCGGCGTTCAGAAGCAGGCCGTGCAGACCCGCGCGACCGCGCACGGTCGCGGCGGCCGCACGCACCGACCCGAGGTTGCTGGTGTCGAGCAGAAGCGTCTCGACCGAGGCATCCGGAACCAAGCGCCGCACCGCAGCACGAGCGGATGCCAGCCGGTTCGGATTGCGACCGGTCATGATGACGTGCCCACGCGCTTCGGCGAGCTGCAGCGACGCGAAGAACCCCAGCCCGGCCGTCGAACCCGTGACGAGGTACCGCCTGCCCTCGAGGTCGGCGAGGCGGTCCGGGTGCCAATCGTCGCGTGCCACGAGACTGAGACTAGGCCCCCGCGCCCCCGCTAGGGTGGGGGGTATGCGGACACGCGCCGATATCGAGTGCTGGCTCACAGACATGGACGGCGTTCTCGTCCACGAGAACAAGCCCATCCCCGGGGCTGCGGAGCTTCTCGCGCAGTGGCGCGACACGGGAACACCCTTCCTCGTGCTGACCAACAACCCCTTCTACACACCGCGCGATCTCAGTGCTCGGCTGCGGATCTCGGGGCTCGAGGTGCCCGAGGATCGCATCTGGACCTCGGCGCTCGCGACGGCGCAGTTCCTGCGTTCGCAGCATCCGGGCGGCACGGCGTTCGTCATCGGCGAGGCGGGCCTGACGACCGCCCTCCACGAGGCGGGTTACGTCATGACCGAGACGCAGCCGGACTACGTCGTCGTCGGCGAGACGCGCAACTACTCGTTCGACCGCATCACGCAGGCGATCCGGTTCATCAACGCGGGCGCCCGGTTCATCATCACGAACCCGGATGCCACCGGACCCACCCCGTTCGGCGTCGTTCCGGCGACAGGGTCTTTCGCCGCGCTCATCACGCACGCGACCGGCAAGGCGCCGTACGTCGTCGGCAAGCCCAACCCGATGATGTTCCGCTCGGCGATGAACCGCATCGGCGCGCACTCCGAGAACACCGGGATGATCGGCGACCGGATGGACACAGACGTCGTGGCGGGCATCGAAGCGGGCCTGCACACGATCCTCGTGCGCACCGGCATCTCGGACGACGCCGAGATCGAGCGCTACCCCTTCCGCCCCGACGAGGTCCTCGACTCGGTCGCCGACCTGCTCTCCGCCGAGCCGGTCGAATCCGAGGACCCGGACATCCTGTGAGCGGGGCCGAGGCGGCGGAGTGACGAGCGAAGACGCGAGACCCGACGGTTCGGGACGCCGCGTCACGCTCGCCGAGGTCGCCGAGAGAGCCGGGGTCTCCCGCTCCGCGGCATCCTTCGCTCTGAACGGACGCCTGGATCAGCGCCTGTCCGCCGAGACGATGGCCCGCGTGCGCCGCGCCGCCGACGACCTCGGCTACCGTGCGAACGTCACGGCGAAGACGCTGCGCACGGGCAGATCGGGGACGGTCGCGCTCGTCTCGGACTTCGTCAGTTCGACCTCGTTCGCCAACTCGATGGTGCGAGGGGCTCTGGAACGCCTGCGCGAGGCGGGCCTGCTGCTGTTCACGGTCGACACGCAGGGCGATGCCGAGGTCGAACAGCGTTTTCTCGACGATCTGATCGCACGCGACATCGACGGCATCCTGTACGCGTCGATGTTCACGCGCCGCGTCGAGGTGCCGGCGTCGGCCCGGCGGGTGCCGCTGGTGCTGATGAACTGCGAAGCGACGGAGGGCCCGGCCGTCTCGTCCGTGATCCCCGACGAGGAGCAGGCCGGTGCGGCCGCCGCGCAGTTGCTGCTGCAGGCGGGTCACGACCGAGGCATCTGGTTCGTCGGCACGTTCCCCCCGGGCCGCACCGGAGGGGACGCCTGGCACGCGTGGGGGCCGATGGCCCTCCCCCTGCGCCTGCGGGGGCTTCGCGACGCCCTGCAGGACGCCGGAACCGATCTCGCGGGAGAGGTCGCGATCGACGACGACTGGGACGTGCGCAACGGGTTCGCCGCCGCGCAGCGACTGCTGGCCGACGGCGTCGTCCCTCGCGCCCTCGTCTGCATCAACGACGCCGTCGCGATCGGCGTGGGCAACGCCCTGCGGCGCGCGGGGCTCCACGTACCGACCGACGTGTCGCTCGTGTCGTTCGACGGCGGCCTGCTCGCCGCGGCATCCGACCCCGCACTCGTGTCGCTGCGCCTGCCGCAGGTCGAGATCGGGCGCCGTGCCGCCGAGCTCCTTCTGGAGCACGGCGAGGCGCGCGTCGAACGACTGCGGATGCCTCCGACCGACGGCGCCTCGATCGCCCCGCCTCGCGACTGAATCGCCCTCTTTCGTCGTGTGCGAGCGGGTCTTGCCGTTCCAGCTAAATCGGTATAGCTTGTGTCTCGACGGCACCGATGCCCGGAAGGACCGATGTCGGGCACGGATGCCGCCGCCGTTTTCCTTCATCCGCACGTACAAAGGAGTATGACCATGAGCGCCACCCTCGCTCGCACCTCTCCCAACCCCTGGTGGGTGGGCTTCGTCTGCGGAATGGCGACGTTCGTCGACGCCGCAGCGACGACCGGCATCGCCGTCGCTCTGGTGCTGTTCCAGTCACCGGCTCCGGGAGCGGCCGGGCTCACGTTCGACCAGGTCGGGCTGCTGACCGGTGTCCTCACCGCCGGTGTCGCGGTGGGCTCGCTCGTCGGCGGCAGGCTCGCCGACCGATTCGGGCGCCGACGCGTCTTCCTCGTCACGATGACCCTCATCGTCCTCGGTTCCCTCACCCCGTTCCTCGGGGTCTCCATCGGTCTCCTGCTCCCCGGCATCGCCCTGATCGGCCTCGGCGTCGGCGCGGACCTCCCCGCCGCCCTCGCCTCGATCTCCGAGGCGGCGACCGACCGCAACCGGGGCAAGATCCTCGTCTTCTCGAACCTGCTCGGCGGGTTCGGCATCCTGCTGGCCGTCCTCATCGGCATCTTCTTCGGCGCGCTCGGCGAGACCGGAGGCCGCATCATGTTCGCCGCATTCGGCGGCGTGGGCATCGTCGTCCTGCTGCTGCGCCTGACGATCCCCGAGTCGGCATCGTGGATCGCCGCCCGCGACGAACGCCTCAGCGGTGTGCAGACCGTCCGGGCCGAGCGGGGCCGTCTGCGCGACTTCGGCCGCGCGCCGTACCGCCGCCCGTTCGTGACGCTGCTGGTGTACTACACGCTCGCCTCCGTTGCCGTCAGCGTCGCCGGCAGCTTCGGTCCCTTCGTGGCGGTCAACGTCGCCGGCATCCCGGTGAACGAGTACCAGACCTGGACGCTGCTCGCGATGCCCGCCGCGATCCTCGGCGCCGTGTGGTTCATGGCGGTGGCCGACACGCGCTGGCGGATGTCGTACTTCGTCGCCGGGTCGATCGCCGTCGTCGCGGCGAACCTCGTGCCGGTCGTCTTCGGCTTCACCCTGCCCGCGCTCATCGTGTCGGTGCTCGTGTCGACGTTCGCGGGAGCGTTCTGCTTCGAGACGATCATGAAGGTGTGGACGCAGGAATCGTTCCCGACCATGCTGCGCTCGACCGCGCAGGGCACGGTCTACGCCGTGGCGCGCTTCGCGACGGCCGGATTCAACGTCGTGACCCCGGCTCTGCTCGTCCTCAACCCGAGCGGCGTGTACGCCGGGGTGTCGATCGTCGCCGCGCTCGGCTTCTTCATCGGCTGGGTCGGCTTCCGTCGGGGCGTGCGCAACGAGTTCGACGTCGAGGATCGACTGGTGACCGCGGCATCCCCGGTCGCGCCGGTTCTCGCCGGCGACCCGCTGCGCCCCTGACCGAGCCGGGCCACATCACCCCGTTCCGCCCATCGAGAGATCGGATGCCCCATGAACGTTCAGCCCTTCGCCACCGAGGTCCGCGGGCTCACCCTCCGCGGCACGCACTACCTGCCCGGTGACCCCTCACCGACCGGGCCGGTTGCGCCGCGCACCACGGCGGTGCTGCTGCACGGATTCGGCGGCAGCCGCGTCGAGACGACCGGTGTCTTCGTGACGCTGGCGCGCGCGCTCGTCGCGGCGGGTATCGGCGTCGTGGCGTTCGACCGCGCGGGCCACGGCGAGAGCGACGGCGAGTTCTTCGACACGACGGCATCCGGCGACATCGCCGACACGCGCGACGTGCTCGCCGCGGTGCGCGCACTCCCCGAGGTCGACGCCGACGACGTGCACCTGGTCGGCATGAGCCTGGGGTCGGTGATCGCCGCCGCAGTTGCAGCCGAGGAGGCGGACGTCCGCTCGCTCACGATGTGGTCGACCGCATCGGTCTTCGTCGACGACATCCGAGCCGGGCAGATCCAGGGCCGTTCGCTCGCGGCGCTCGATGCGCCCGGCGGGTTCTTCGACTTCTTCGGCATGCGCATGGGCCCGGCCATGCGTGACGACGCGCTCGGCTTCGACCCGTACGCGAGAGCGGCCGCCTACCGCGGGCCCGCGCTGCTTCTGCACGGCACGGCCGACTTCGTGCCCCTGCGCTGCGCCGAGAGGTACACGCAGGCCGATGTCTTCGGCGAGCGCGCCGAACTCGTCGTCGTCGAGGGAGCCGACCACGGCTGGGCGCAGCTGCCCCAGCGCGACGACCTCATCGCGCGCACCGTCTCGTTCATCCAGAACCACTCCGAAAGGACCGCCTCGTGACCACTCCGCTCATCGCCCCCGCGACCGGCATCGGCGAGGTCGTGCGCCTCGGCGCTGTCGACGTGCTGCTCGAAGGTCACCTCGACATCGACGACACCGACGGCATCCGCCCGCTGCGTCTGCCGCGCCGCGCTGGGGCGCACTTTCCGCCGAACGGCGAGATCCTGCGCGCCATCACCTCGAACGCGAGCGGCGTGCGTGTGCGCCTCACGACGGCGGCGACGCGGCTGTCGCTGACGTTGCGCTGCACGCAGCTGTTCTTCGACGAGCTCCCCGGTCCCGTGAACGACATCGTGGTCGAGGTCGACGGCGCGCCGGTGCACGTCGTGCGGGCGCCGGTCACCGACATCCGCCGCCTGTCCTGGACGGGGGATGCGGCGAGCTCGTCCATCATGTCGCCCCCCGCGACGCTCGAGTTCACCCTCGACGGCGCCGGCGAGAAGGACGTCACCGTGTGGCTGCCGCAGGGCATGACCGTCGACCTGCAGGATCTGAGCGCGGATGCCCCGGTCGCGGCCGCCGAGCCCTCTCGGGCGCCGGTGTGGATCCACCATGGCAGCTCGATCAGCCACTGCGTCGAAACTCCCTCACCGACCGGGGCGTGGCCGGTCATCGCCGCACGGAGGAGTGACCTGTCGCTCGTCAACCTGGGTTTCGGCGGACAGTGCATGCTCGATCCATTCGTCGCCGATGCGATCGCGGCGAGTCCCGCCGACGTCATCTCCCTCAAGGTGGGCGTCAACATCGTCGGCGCCCGCTCGATGGACCAGCGCACCTTCACCCCGGCGGTGCACGGCTTTCTCGACCGGGTACGCGTCGGCCACCCCGACACGCCGATCGTGCTGGCGTCCTCGATCCTCTGGCCGGGCAGCGAGGACGTGCCCGGGCCGGCCGATGTGGAGTTCCTCGAGGGCGGGCGTGTGCGCTGCCACACGACGGGCGCCGCCGGCGACGTCGCGAAGGGCGCGCTCACGATGACGGAGTCGCGGCGGCAGCTCGCCGAGGTCGCACGCGTGCGCGCGGCATCCGGCGAACCGATCTCCTACCTCGACGGGCTGAGCCTGTTCGGACCCGACGACCAGGCCCGCTACACGCTGCCCGACAGCCTGCACCCCGACGCGGAGCTGTACGCCGAGATCGCCGCCCGCTTCGCCGCCGCCGTGTTCGGGGAGGACGGGCTCGTCCCGCGCCGCGAGCTAGGCTGACACTGCCCGCCTGTGCCCGGGCGGAGGAGGCGTCGTGAACCCGACCGAGCAGACCCTGCTGCTGGCCACCAGCGCGCTGATCCTCGCGGGAACGCTCGTCGTCTTCGTGGTGCAGTTCGTGCGAGGACGCCGGCGCGATCGGGGCGATGACTGATGGGGATCGTCCTCGTCGTCACCGCGATGATCCTGCTGATCGTCGCCCTCGTCCTGTTCGTCCGCGGGCGACGGGATGCCCCGCAGGGCACCCCGCTGCCGAACGGTCGCGGCATCCTGCTGCTGACCCTCGCGGGCCTCGTGCTCGCCCTCGCGTCGCAGCTGCCGATCTTCCGCTGAGTCCTCTCGTGTGACCCGTTCGGGGCCGCCTGCGGCCGCGCCCACACACGTTCGGGGCCGCGTGTGGCCGCCCGGCACGGGTTCGGGGCCGCGCGAGGCCGCCAGGCCACGGGTTCGGGGCCCCGTGAGGCCGCCAGGTCACCAGTTCGGGGCCGCGTGAGGCCGCATCAACCACCCCGACCCGACCACACCAGACCCCAAACCCGCCGCGCCGCGCTCGCACTAGTTCGGGGCCGCGTGTGGCCGCATCAACCACCCCGACCCGACCACACCAGACCCCAAACCCGCCGCGCCGCGCTCGCACCAGTTCGGGGCCGCGCGAGGCCGCCCCAACCACCCCGACCCGACCACACCAGACCCCGAACCGAGGGAGACGAGCCGGGTGAGACGCGCCGCACGATACGGGTCCCACGAGACGAGGCGAGCGAGCCCGATCACGCGAGGTGGTCGCGGCTCCAGAGGTGGATCGCCGCGCGGATGACCTCGGCGCTGGGCACACCGCCGTAGACCGCGGCGAAACGGGCATCCGTCACGTACATCTCGGCGAGGCCGGTGTAGGCCGCCCGGTCCGGCGACCGTCCGCCCCACTGCTCGGCGACCCACCGGTGGTGGTCGGCGATCAGCGCCTGAAAGCGGGGGCCGCTCGGGTCGTCCCCCGCATCGGCGGCAGCCCGGAGGGCGGCGTTGACATCGACACTCCTGCGGTCGTCGGCCTCGCGCTGCTCGTCGGTCAGGTCGGCGCGTCGCCGGGCCGAGCGCTCCCAGGCGTCGTCACCCCAGCGCTCGCGCACCTCGGTCTCGTACCGACTCGGGTCGACCCCGGAGAAAACATCGTCGATCGACATGGATCGTCCTTTCCTCACCGCGTCGAGGGTGTCTCGGACGACGGCGATCTGGTGGATGGTGTGGTCTCGTCGCTCCTCGAGGAGCGCGAGGTGGGACTCGATCGCCGAAGCGAGCGACGTCTCGTCGTCGAGCGCGAGACGGATGCCCGCGAGCGGGAGCCCGAGCGCGCGGAGCGAGAGGATGCGGTAGAGCCGCGCGACCTCCGCGTCTGCGTAGAAGCGATACCCATTGCCCGCCACACGGGACGGGCGCAGCAGATCGATCTGTTCGTAGTGGCGAAGGGTGCGACTGGTGAGTCCGGTCGCCCGGGCGAGGTCTCTGATCGGCCACTCCATCATGTCGCTCCCACCCGTTCCCGGTGCGTCGTCATCCGTCCGCATGCTCATGTCACCCCACGCTAGGCATTGCCGTTGCGGCAGAGTCAAGCGAGTGTTTTCACGGTGCCCACCGGGGCACGCACCGCGCCGCTCGCGTAGCGTGGAGTCACGGACACTCCCAATGAAGGGACGGAACCATGAACAACACGATCATCGTCGGCGTGAAGGATGCCCAGGTCAGCAGCCACGCCGTGGACTGGGCCGTCGAACGGGCGATCGCCCGCAGGCAGGCCGTCGAACTCGTTGCGGTCGTCGGCGGCGCAGTGGGTGCGGTCGGTGAGGACGACATCGTCGCCGAAGCCCTGACCGCCGCGCAAGAGCTGCTCGACACGCACGTCGAACGAGTGCGCGCGGCACATCCGAGCCTCTCGATCACGACCCGCGTCGCGGCGGGCGATCCGGTGCGAGTGCTCAACGAGGCATCCCGCGACGCGACGCTGCTCGTCATCGGCAGCGACTACCGCGGATCGTCCGACCGTCCCGCGCGAGGTGCGCACGGCGTGCGCATCGTCGCCGGCGCGGAGTGCCCGGTCGTCGTCGTGCCCGCTCTCGAGGAGCGGCCGAGGTCGGGCGTCGTCGTCGGGGTCGACGGGTCGACGTCGTCCGAGCACGCACTGCGCTTCGCCGCGGCCGAGGCTGCGCGCCTCGGTGAGAAGCTCATCGCGGTGAGCGCCTGGACGCCGCTCTCCGCACCGCGGAACTCGCTCGCCGTGTACCCCGAGATGTACCTGACGAACATGCAGGCGGCCACCGAAGAGGTGCTCGCTCTCGCCCTGGCCGGCCTCACCGTCGACTACCCCGACCTGGCCGTCGAGCGGCGGGCCGTGCAGGGGTATCCGTCGCACGTGCTCAACGAGGCGGCGCAGGATGCCCGGATGACTGTCGTCGGCACGCACGGACGCGGCGCACTCGCCCGTTTCCTGCTCGGCTCGATCAGCCAGGAGGTGCTCGCCCGACTCGCCACTGTCACTGCTGTCGTGCGGTGACGCGGGGCCGCGGTGGCGGCCCGCGGCGGTCGTCGCCCCCGTCGGCGCGGCCCGTTACTGCGCGGCCAGCCCCAGGTCGTCGAGGTCGATGATCGACCGCCACTCGTAGCCGGCGGCCTCGACGGCGGCCTGCGCTCCGGTCTTGCGGTCGACGACCGTGACGACGGCGACGATCTCGGCGCCGGCCGCGGCGGCCACGTCGGCGGCCTTCAGCGGCGAGCCGCCGGTGGTCGAGGTGTCTTCGACGATCACGACGCGCTTTCCGGCGACCTCAGCGCCCTCGATCTGACGGCCGCGGCCGTGGTCCTTGGGCTCCTTGCGCACGACGAACGCGTCGACGGGCGTGCCGGCGGCGACCGACGCGTGCATGACGGCATTCGCGATCGGGTCGGCGCCCAGGGTGAGCCCCCCCACGGCGTCCACGTTCAGGTCGCGCACCGCGTCGAGCACGAGACGACCGATCGCGGGAGCCGCACGGTGATCGAGCGTGAGCTTGCGCATGTCGACGTAGTACGTCGCCTTCTTGCCGCTGGACAGCGTGAAATCACCGTGGAAGACGGCCTCGGCGGCGATCAGGTCGACGAGGGCGCGGCGCTCGGACTCGAGCTCGGGCGTGGAGGCGGCGGTCATGCACCCGAGTCTACGGATCGAAGAACCGGGATTATTTCCGCGACATCCCCGGCCCCGGCATCCACGCCGCCCCCTAGAGTCGGGAACGTCACCCGGCGCGGTGCGCGGGCGTGGCCCGGATGCCCCGGCCGTGCACGATCGAAGGAGCACCATGGCCCGCATCGGCATCGTCCGCGAGCAGCCCGGCGAGACGCGCGTCGCCGCCTCTCCCCCCACCGTGGCGAAGATGATCGCGCTCGGATACGACGTCGTCGTCGAGACCGGAGCGGGCGCCGCGTCGTCGTTCCCCGACGGCGCGTACGCGGATGCCGGTGCGACCGTCGCCTCGCGCGATGACGCGTGGGCTGCGGACGTCGTGCTCATGGTCACCGCGCCGACGGATGCCGAGATCGCGCTGCTTCACCCCGGTACGACCCTCGTGGGCATCCTCTCCCCCGCGCGCCGCCCCGAGCTGCTGTCGGCACTCGCCGCGCGCGGCGTGACCGCACTGGCGATGGATGCCGTTCCCCGCATATCTCGTGCACAGTCGATGGACGTGCTCAGCTCGATGGCCAACATCGCCGGCTACCGCGCCGTCGTCGAAGCGGCGAACGAGTTCGGCCGCTTCTTCACCGGGCAGGTCACCGCCGCCGGCAAGGTGCCGCCGGCGAAGGTGCTCGTGGCGGGCGCCGGTGTCGCGGGACTCGCCGCGATCGGCGCCGCCTCGAGCCTCGGCGCGATCGTGCGCGCCACCGACCCGCGCCCCGAGGTCGCCGACCAGGTGGCATCCATCGGCGGCACCTACCTCGAGGTCGTCGTCCCCGACGAGCAGAAGGAAGTCTCGTCCGACGGGTACGCCAAGGCGACGAGCGCCGCCTATGACGCCGCAGCCGCGAAGCTCTACAGCGACCAGGCCGCCGACGTCGACATCATCATCACGACGGCGCTCATCCCCGGCCGCGCCGCACCTCGCCTCATCACCGCCTCCGATGTCGCAGCGATGAAGCCGGGCAGCGTCATCGTCGACATGGCCGCCGGCCAGGGCGGCAACGTCGAGGGCTCTGTCGCCGGCGAGCGCGTCGTCACCGCGAACGGCGTCACCGTCCTGGGATACACCGACCTCGCCGGGCGCCTGCCCCAGCAGGCCTCGCAGCTCTACGGCACCAACCTGCTGAACCTGCTGACCCTGCTCACCCCCGGCAAGGACGGCACCCTGCGCATCGACGAATCCGACGTCGTGCAGCGTGCCGTCACCGTCACGCAGGACGGCGCCGTCACCTGGCCTCCCCCGCCCGTCCAGGTCTCGGCCGCGCCCGCCGCGGCACCGGGCGCAGCGTCGACGCCGGCCTCGGTTCCGGCAGAGAAGAAGACCCTGTCGCCGGCCGCCAAGACGGGTCTCATCGTCGCGGGCATCGCCGCCCTGTTCCTCGTCTGCGCCGTGGCGCCCCCGCCGCTGCCCCAGCACTTCCTGGTGCTCACCTTGTCGGTCGTGATCGGCTTCTACGTCATCGGCAAGGTCGCCCACGCCCTGCACACGCCGCTCATGAGCATCACGAATGCCATCAGCGGCATCATCGTCGTCGGGGCGATGACGCAGATCATCGTGCCGAACCCCGTGGTGCAGATTCTCGCCGCGATCGCGGTGCTGCTGGCATCCATCAACATCTTCGGAGGCTTCGCCGTGACCCGCCGGATGCTCGCCATGTTCCAGAAGGGGGACCAGAAGTGACCGATGCACTCGTCGGCGACACCGGCGGCCTCATGCTGGCCCAGTCCATCGCCACCGCGGCATACATCGTCGCGGCACTTCTGTTCGTCCTCGCCCTGGCGGGACTCAGCAAGCAGCAGTCCGCTCGCCGCGGCGTCGTGTACGGCATCGCCGGCATGGCGATCGCCCTGCTCGCGACCTTCGTGCTCGTCGTCGCGGGCGGCACTCTCGTGCCCGACGATGTCACCGCCTGGCTCGGTGTCGGCCTACTCGTCGCGGCCGTCCTCGTCGGCGGCGCGATCGGTCTCTGGCGTGCCCGTGTCGTCGAGATGACCGGCATGCCGGAGCTCATCGCCCTGCTGCACTCGTTCGTCGGACTCGCCGCGGTGCTCGTCGGCTGGAACGGCGCCCTGTACGCCGAGGGCATCGCGCCCGAGCTCGTCGGCATCCATCACGCCGAGGTGTTCATCGGCGTCTTCATCGGCGCCGTCACCTTCACCGGGTCGATCGTCGCGTTCCTCAAGCTCTCCGCGCGGATGTCGTCGAAGCCGCTCATGCTGCCGGGCAAGAACGGCCTGAACGTCGGCGCGCTCGTCCTGTTCCTCGTGCTGACGGTCTGGTACGTCGCGACGCCCTCGATCTGGCTGCTCGTCGCCGTGACCGTGCTCGCGCTCGCGCTCGGCTGGCACCTCGTGGCATCCATCGGCGGCGGCGACATGCCCGTCGTCGTCTCGATGCTGAACAGCTACTCGGGCTGGGCGGCCGCCGCGGCCGGCTTCCTGCTGAACAACGACCTGCTGATCGTGACCGGCGCCCTCGTCGGTTCGAGCGGCGCGTACCTGTCGTACATCATGTGCAAGGCGATGAACCGGTCGTTCCTGTCGGTGATCGCGGGCGGCTTCGGCATCGAAGCGCCGCGCGGCGGCGACAAGGAACAGGGCGAGCATCGTGAGACGGATGCCGCAGCGGTCGCCGAACTGCTGCGGGGCGCCCGCTCGGTGATCATCACCCCGGGCTACGGCATGGCCGTCGCGCAGGCGCAGTACCCCGTCGCCGACCTCACCAAGAAGCTGCGCGAACGCGGGATCGAGGTGCGCTTCGGCATCCACCCCGTCGCGGGGCGCCTGCCCGGACACATGAACGTGCTGCTGGCCGAGGCCAAGGTGCCGTACGACATCGTGCTCGAACTCGACGAGATCAACGACGACTTCGCCGACACCGACGTCGTACTCGTCATCGGCGCGAACGACACGGTCAACCCCGCTGCGGCCGAGGACCCGAGCTCGCCCATCGCCGGGATGCCGGTGCTGCACGTGTGGCAGGCGCACAACGTCGTCGTGTTCAAGCGGTCGATGGCGTCGGGGTATGCCGGCGTGCAGAACCCGCTGTTCTTCCGCGACAACACCCAGATGCTCTTCGGCGACGCCAAGGAACGCGTGGAGGAGATCGTCACGGCGCTGTGACCCGGCGCGGGCATTCCGCGCCGGTCCCCGGGCCGGGTCTTGGGCCCGGGCTCGGGGCTCGGGCGCGGACCTGATCCGTCGAGACCGCGTCCGTGCGTCGAGACCGCGTGTACGAGTCACGGTCTCGACGCGAAACCACGGTCTCGATGGCGGGCGCGCCGACGGCACACGCCCGCCAGGCTGCTGAGCGTGCGTCCGGGGGTGCGGCCCCAGCCCTCCGTCGCGACCGCGGGCGCCACCCGTCGAGAGCGTGTCCGTGCGTCGAGACCGCGTGTGCGAGTCACGGTCTCGACGCGAAACCATGGTCTCGACGGCTGGGGGCGCGCCAGCGGCACGCGGCACGCGGCACGCGGCACGCGGCACGCGGCACGCGGCACGCGGCACGCGGCACGCGGCACGCGGCACGCGGCACGCGGCACGTGGCACGTGGGTGTGAGGGGATGCCGCGTCCATAGGGTGGGGCCATGAACGAGCAGATCGCCGCTCTGGCCGCCGCATCCGGATGGCGCTATGAGGCCGAGGGGGACCCGCTCGCGCTCGGCGAGGGCCTGTGGGAACAGGCATCCAGCGGCGTCGTGCGCGACAAGGTGTCGGGCGACGGCTGGGAAGCGGGCAACATCACGGGCGGCGACCGCAGCGCCTCGCGCACCGAGCAGAGGGGACGCCTCACGATCACGCGCACCGTCTCGGTGGCGACGCCCGAGCGCAGCATGCGCATCGAATACCTTGCCATGACGCCGCCGCGCCGACTGCCGCACCTGCTGATCGATGCGACCGGCAACGGACGCGAGCGACGGCAGCGCCCGACGCGCGACCGACGCCTGTCGCTCGAGGGCGACTTCGACCGACACTTCCACCTGTACGCACCGCGCGGGTACGAACGTGACGCGCTCTCCGTGTTCATGACGGATCTCATGGCCCTGCTGATCGATGAGACCGGCGACCTCGACGTCGAGGTGCGCGATGACCAGCTCATCGTGCTGCGGCCGGGCGGCGTCGATCTCGCCGATCCGGCGACCTGGCAGCGCTTCGCCCGCATCCGGGCCACGGTGGGACAGAAGGCGTGGTCGCAGACCGACCTCTATGCCGACGAGCGCGCCGCGCCGCCCTCACTCACCCTCGAGGGCTCGTCCGCCGCGAACGACGAGGCGGCCACGGATGCCACGAACACCGTCGCCCGCGAAGACCGACGCCTGCGTCGCAAAATCCCCACCATGGTGTGGATCGGGGTCGGGATCGCCGCGGCGGCGCTCGCCTTCGCGGGCACAGTGCTCACGATCGTGTTCACGGCCCTCACGCGCGTCGGCGGCTGACGCCGTCGCGGGGCGGATGCCCCTGTGGCGGATGCCGCGTGGCATCCGCCACCCAGCGCCCGGGGCTCCGCCTCGCCTCGCCTCGCCTCGCCTCACCTCGAGACCGCGTTCTCACGTCGAGACCGTGACTCGGAACCCGGGTTTCGACGCGCAAGCGCGGTCTCGGTGACGAGCCAGGGCGGGCGGCCCGCCCGTCATCCGGATCGGAGCGGTGGCGAACCGGAGCTGCGCGATCACTCCGGATCGCGGGCGAAGAAGGGGCGCGGCCACGCGCCGAGGGCGAGTACGGCGAGGGCGACCTGGACGAGTCCGGTCGCGAAGTACAGGCCCTGCAGCGGCGACCAGACCTGCAACAGCGCGATCTCGGCGAAGATCCAGGTCATCATCACGAGCCCGGCGGCCACGTGCAGACCTGGTGCGAGGCGGAGCCGGCGATGATGCGCGACCAGCGCGAGCGCCTGCGCTCCGCCGACGACGACTCCGAGGATCAGGCCGGGCACGACGAACGAGGTGAACGGGGTGTCATCGAGCCAGGCATCCGGCACACCCGCCCCGCCGAAGAACACGCCCAGCACGGCACCGATCAGGCAGGAGATGAGCTCGAACCACGCGACGACCGCCAGCCCGGTCCGGATGCCTCGCGTCCTGCGCCACATGATGCCGACGCTACGCGGCGCCCGAGCCCGAGCCACAGGCTCCGTGCCGGAAGAAACCCCGGGCATCCCCACGCCCGGATACGCCCCTCCCCACTCCGCGTGCGTACACCGACACAGAGATCCCGCGTCGAGACCGTGACTCGGATCGTCGGTCTCGACGCGCAGGCACGGTCTCGAGCTCGTCGACCGACCGCGGTAGCGCAACACCGCGGGAGCGCGGGACCGCCGCGCGGGCACCGTCGGCGCGGGCGAATACGCTGGATGCCATGCGCATCGCCACCTGGAACGTCAACTCGATCCGCGCCCGCGTCGTCCGCACCGTCGATTTCGCCGTGCGCCACGACGTCGATGTGCTGCTGATGCAGGAGATCAAGTGCAAGCCGGAGCAGTTCCCGTACGCACCGTTCGAGGAGGCGGGCTACACCGTCGAGGCGCACGGGCTGAACCAGTGGAACGGCGTCGCGATCGCCAGCCGTGAGCCGATCGAGGATCTGCAGATCGGCTTTCCCGACATGCCCGGGTTCGCGAAGGGCTACGACGGCCCGGATGCCCCGCAGGAGGCACGCGCGATCGGCGCGGCCATCAGCGGCGTCGAACTGTGGAGCCTGTACGTGCCGAACGGCCGGGGACTCGACGACCCGCACTACCGCTACAAGCTCGACTGGCTCGAGGCGCTGCGCGGCTACACTCTCGACACGCTGCGGAACGACCCCGACCGCGCCCTCGCCCTCACCGGCGACTTCAACATCGCCCCGACGGATGCCGACAACGGCGACCCCACGGTCGTCGAAGGCGTCACGACGCACGTCTCACCGCCCGAGCGCGAGGCCTTCCAGGCGCTGATCGACGCCGGCCTCAGCGATACCGTGCGCCCCCTCGTGCCGGCCGGGTACACGTACTGGGACTACAAGCAGCTGCGTTTTCCTCGGAACGAGGGTCTGCGCATCGACTTCATCCTCGGATCGCACGCCTTCGCCGACGCCGTCGTCGCGGCATCCATCCACCGCGACGAGCGCAAGGGCGAGATCCCGAGCGACCACGTTCCGGTGGCCGTCGACCTCGATCTCGCCGGTGACGACGACGATCGGCCGATGATCTTCTGACCGGAGCGGACGGTCGGCGCCGGCGACCCCGGGGCCGACTCGGCTGCCCGGACGGTCCGCCCCGGCTCAGCCCTGGGCGAGAGCCGGGACGCGAACGCCGGCAAGAGCGGTGTCGCTCTCGCGCACGTTCTCGCTGCCCGCACGCCAGAGCGCGACGACGCTCCAGACGAACAGGCCGCACACGATGACGTTGCGCACCAACAGGATCGAGGCGGCGAACGGCTGACCGTTGATGAGCGGCACATACAGCACCGGGAAGACGAGCGTCGTGAGGAAGCAGGTCGCCGCCAGCCATCCGGCCGCACGCGCCCACGCCTGACGATCGACCACGAGGGCGACGGCGACGATCGGGGCGATCCACAGCATGTACTGCGGCGAGCCGACCTTGTTGAAGACGATGAGCGCGGCCGTGAGCGCGAAGCTACCGCTCAGCACGAGCTTGAGCTCGAGCGTCGAGGTGAGGCGGTTCTGGCGCACCGCAAGCCGGCGCGCGCGCCACAGCAGCAGCATGATGACGGCGAACGAGATCGGCATCAGCATGCCGACGATGTCGCCGGCGATGTGGGCGCCGGGACCGGCGACCTCACGCGTGGCGAGCACGTAGTTCTGGCGGATCTCCGCGCCGGGAAGACCGAGGACGGTCGCCCACACCCACGGCGTCGCGACGGGCGCCTCGAGCTGCAGCGCGCGATCGCCCTGGATCGTGGCGAAGCTGAACAGGTTCGACCCGCCGCCGTAGAACAGCACGGTGAGCGAGATGACGACGCTGACGACGACGCCGCCGCCGATGATGCGCAGACGCGACGACATGACCGTCACGGCCGCGGCGGCGATGGCCGCCGGCCACACCTTGATCCACGTGGCCGCGGCGATGAGCGCCCCGGCGACCGCGGGGCGACGGGCGAGGAGCGCGAGACCCGCGATGGCGAGCGGCGCCGAGAAACCCTCGAGGCGGAGCATCGACACCGGGCCGAGCAGCACCTGGATCGCGAGCCAGAACCACGCGGCGAGATACCCGGAGCGCCGGCGGAGGTTGCCGGTGAGTGCCATGATCGCCAGGAAGTTGGCGCCGACCATGAGCACGAACCAGCCGAGCTGGTAGTAGAAGGGCCCCGCGGCGATGGCCGCCATGATCGGGGCGAGGGCGCCGGCGGGGTACACCCACGGCATGTCGATGACGGGCCAGTAGCCGAGACGGGCCTGCTCGGCCCAGAGGCGGTAGAGCGGCAGATCGCCCTGAGCCTGACCGGCGAGGATCGTGGGCAGAAGGCCCAGCAGGTACACGCCGTGCACGACGGCGAAGCCGATCATGAGACCGCGGCGGGTCAGGGCGAAGCGCAGCAACGGGGCGCGCATGCTCAGCAGATGCTCCACCCGGCGTCGTGCGCCGGTGGGGAGCCACGCGAGGGAATCTGTTCCGCTCGCGCTGGTGGCGCGGCGAACCGTGGAGGCAGTCGTCACCGTACCGAGTGTAAAGATATGCACTGAGAGCCAGGTGGAGTTCGTATGACGATCTGCTGGCAATTCGCTGAGTGCACGGGCGCGCGACAGCGCGGGCGGAGACCTCTTCTCCGTCCTGCGGGGGAGGCTCGGGCATCCTCTGCCGTCTAGCGTAAAGGGATGACCCCGGCCCAGCGCTTCCCGTGGACGAGGCCTCTCGGCGCCGACGCACGGCGAGCCGACCTCTGGCTCGCGCTCGCTCTGCTCGTCAGTGCGATCCTCAGTGCCTGGCTCGGCCAGGTCGCTGGTGTGTACGGCGCCGAGAAGCCGGCGTTCGCGTGGGCGCTCGTGTACTCGGCGGCGATCACCCTGCCCACGGCGTACCGGCGCCGCGCACCCGAACTGGTGCTGATACTCGTCGCGGCAGCGTTCTTCGTCGGGGTGTCGTACCGGATCCCCGAGATCTATGTCGGAAACGTGACGCTGTTCATCGCGATGTACAGCGTCGGCGCGTGGGTGTCGGACAGGCGTCGCGCCACGATCGTGCGCCTGGTCGTCATCGTCGGCATGTTCGTGTGGCTGGTCGCCACGACGTTCCAGGCCGCGGTGAGCATCGACGACGAGTCCCTCTCGCGAGCGGGACTCTTCTCCCCCTTCGCGGCGTACATGCTGCTGCAGTTCCTGGTGAATGCGGCGTTCTTCGGCGGCGCCTACCTGTTCGGCGAGCGGGCCTGGGCGCAGGCCCGTGCGCGCGACGTGCTGGAAGAGCGCACCCGCGAGCTCGAGCGCGAACGCGAGCTCACGGCCGCGCAGGCGGTCGCCCTCGACCGCGTGCGCATCGCGCGCGAGCTGCACGACGTCGTCGCCCATCACGTCTCGGCGATGGGCGTGCAGGCCGGCGCGGCCCGCGCCGTGCTCGAGCGGAACCCAGTCGCCGCGCGACAGGCGCTGCAGACGGTCGAGCAGTCGGCCCGCGACGCGCTGGGCGAACTGCGCCATCTGCTCGAGACCCTCCGCACACCCGATGCCGAGACGCCCACCGACGCGACCGTGCACCTGTCGGCACTGCCCGACCTCGTCGCGCACGCCACCGCGAACGGGTTGCCCACGACCTTCACGGTCATCGGCGACCCGGTCTCCGTCTCAGAGCTCGTGCAGGTCAACGTGCACCGGATCGCGCAGGAGGCCCTCACCAACGCCCGCCGGCACGGCGGGCCGGGGGCGACGGCCGACGTGCGCCTGCGCTATGCCCCCGACGCCGTCGAACTCGAGGTGTCGAACACCGGACGCTCCCACCTGGTCGGCCGACCGGGCCTGGGACTCGTCGGCATGCGAGAGCGCGCCGCGGCCTCGGGCGGATCGCTCGAAGCCGGACCCCGGCCCCGCGGCGGCTTCCTCGTGCGGCTGCGCGTCCCGCTGCCGTCGGCGGCACCCACCCGTGAAGGAGCACGCACATGACCGACGAGCTTCGCGTCCTCCTGGTCGACGACCACGCCGTGATGCGGGCGGGTTTCCGGATGATCCTCGAGGCCGAGCCGGACATCCGTGTGGTCGGCGAGGCCGGCACCGGCACGCAGGCGCTCGCGCAGGCATCCGTCCTGCAGCCGGACGTCATCTGCATGGACGTCCAGATGCCCGACATGGACGGACTCGAGGCCACCCGCCGACTCGTCGCGTCGCCCGAGATCACCGCCGCGGTCGTCGTCGTGACGACGTTCGACCGCGACGACTACCTCTTCCAGGCGCTCGAGGCGGGGGCGAGCGGCTTCCTGCTGAAGAACGCCGGCCCCGAAGACCTCGTGACCGCCGTGCGCGTCGCGGCCGCCGGCGACGCGCTGCTCGCCCCCTCGGTCACCCGCCGTGTGATCGAGCGCTTCGCGCACGCGACCGAAACCGGACACGGGCATCCGTCGAGGACCTCCCCGGAGGTGCCGGAACCGATCGCGCCCGACGACGAGGCGCTCGCACCCGTCGTCCCCCTCACCGAGCGCGAGAGCGAGGTGCTGCGCCTTCTCGCCGATGCCCGCAGCAACGCCGAGATCGCCGCCGCGCTCTACATCGGCGAGGCGACCGTCAAGACGCACGTGTCGAACGTGCTGCAGAAGCTCGGCGCCCGCGACCGGGTGGCGGCCGTCGTCTGGGCGCATCGGCACGGACTCGCCTGAGGCATCCCCGCCGCGCGCCCTCCCCCGGACGGCGGATGCCTCCACCGCGGATTCCCACCCCGCGGGGGAGGTCCGCACCCGCACTCGCCCGTAGCGTCGAAGCATCATCCGAGGAGGAGGAGCGCATGCTCGAACTGAGCGGGATCACCAAGAGCTACGGCACGAAGAGAGTGCTCGACGACGTCGGGTTCACCGTCGCGCCGGGCCGACTCACCGGCTTCGTCGGCGGGAACGGCGCCGGCAAGACCACGACCATGCGGATCGTCCTGGGCGTGCTCGCCCGCGACGCCGGCACGGTCACCCTGGACGGCGCCGCCGTCACCTCCGCCGACCGCCGCCGCTTCGGCTACATGCCCGAAGAGCGCGGTCTCTACCCGAAGATGCGCGTGCTCGAGCACATCGTGTACCTCGCGCGGCTGCACGGGTTCGACAAGGCGGATGCCACGTCGCGCGCCGAGGCGCTGCTCACCGAACTCGGTCTCGGCGAGCGCCTGCAGGACAACATCGAGACGCTCTCGCTCGGCAACCAGCAGCGCGCGCAGATCGCCGCAGCGCTCGTGCACGACCCCGAGGTGCTGATCCTCGACGAGCCGTTCTCGGGCCTCGACCCGCTCGCCGTCGACGTCGTCGCCGCCGTGCTGCAGTCGCGTGCCGCGAGCGGCACCGCGGTGCTGTTCTCGTCGCACCAGCTCGATGTCGTGGAGCGTCTGTGCGACGAGCTGGTCATCATCGCCGGCGGCACCATCCGGGCATCCGGCTCTCGCGACGCGCTGCGCGCCGCCCACGCCGGTCACCGGTACGAGCTCGTCTCCTCCGGCGACGCGGGCTGGCTGCGCGACGAGCCCGGCGTCGACGTCGTCGAGTTCGACGGCGGCTACGCCCTGTTCGACGCCGACTCCGACGCGACGGCGCAGCGGGTGCTGCGCCGCGCCGTGGCCGCCGGCGACGTCGCGAGCTTCGCTCCCCGGCATCCTTCCCTCGCCCAGATCTTCAAGGAGGTCATCCAGTGACCGCGCAGTCCGCCCCCCTCGCCCCCGCCCCCGGCTTCGCGCAGAGCGTGTGGCTCGTCGCCGAGCGTGAGATCGGCTCGAAGCTGCGGAGCAAGGCGTTCCTCATCTCGTTCGGCATCCTGTTCGCGATCGCCCTCGGCGGCGTCATCTGGGCCGGTTTCAGTGCGAAGAACGCCTCGACCACCGCCGTCGCCGTCACGAGCGACGCCGCGCAGTACGTGCAGAACGTGCCCGACCTCGAGCTCACGACGGTGGGCGACCGCGCCGCCGCCGAAGCCCTCGTGGCCGACGGCACCGTCAAGGCCGCCGTCGTCGCCGACGACGCCCCGCCGCTCGGGTTCTCGGTGATCGTGGAATCCGATGCCCCCACCGGGCTGCTGACGTCGCTGTCGCAGTCGCCGAACGTCGTCGTCCTCGACCCGTCGAGCGCCACCGACTGGATCGGCTACATCGCCGCGATCGGGTTCGGCATCGTCTTCCTGCTCGCCGCGCAGACCTTCGGAGCGACGATCGCGCAGAGCGTGGTCGAAGAGAAGTCGACCCGGGTCGTGGAGCTGCTGATCTCGGCCGTACCCGCCCGGGCGCTTCTGGCCGGCAAGGTCATCGGCAACACGGTCCTGGCCATGGCCCAGGTGCTCGTGCTGGCCGCGATCGCGGTCGTCGGCCTCACCGTCACCGGCCAGACGGCCTTCCTGCAGGGTGTCGGAGGGCCGATCGCGTGGTTCGCGATCTTCTTCCTGTTCGGGTTCGTGCTGCTCGCGTCGCTGTTCGCGGCGGCGGCGGCGATGGTCTCGCGTCAGGAGGACATCGGCTCCACCACGACGCCGCTGATGTTCCTGATCCTCGCGCCGTACTTCCTGGTGATCTTCTTCTGGAACAACCCGACGGTGCTGACGGTCATGTCGTACGTACCGTTCTCGGCGCCCGTCGGAATGCCGACGCGTCTGTTCCTCGGCCAGGCGCAGTGGTGGGAGCCGCTCGTCTCGCTCGCGATCCTGCTCGTCACCTGCGTGCTGGCGATCCTCGGCGGAGCGAAGATCTACGAGAACTCGATCCTGCGGATGGGCGCCCGCGTGAAGCTCGGCGAGGCGATCCGCGGCTGACCGCGGCGACCTTCCTCAGCGGAGGGTGGCGGATGCCCCCGTCGACACCGACGGGGGCATCCGCCGCTTCACGATCTGCGGAGCGACGAGCCCGTGCAGCACAATGCTGCCGACCACCGTGAACACGGTGAGGGCGAGCACATCGAGCCCCTCCTTGTCGGGCAGCTTGTTGAAGGCGAGCAGCCCGAACACGATCGTGGCCGTGCCGCGCGGGCCGACGAAGCCGATGAGGGTGCGCGACGACCACGGCACCGACGAGCGGAGCAGGGCGAGGTACACCGGCACGGCGCGGAACAGGGTCAGCGCGAGGAGTGCGAGCACGAGCATCCGCGCATCGAAGCCGTTCAGCACGACGATCGTCGTCATCGCGCCGAGGACGAACCAGACGAGGTTCGCGGCGAGGGTGCCCGCCTCTTCCACCAGCAGCACCTCGGCGTGCGGGATCGCCCGGTCCTCGAGCCGGCGCGTGCGGGTGATGCGGTAGACGATGCCGGCGACGAACGCCGCGACGAATCCGTTCGCCGCGATGTCGCTGAGCGTCGCGACCGCGAAGGTGACGAGCGGCACGAGGAGCATCGCATAGCGGATGCCCGCGGCATCCGCCCATCCGCGCCGCACCGCCCCGCGGACCAGAAAGCCGAACAATCCGCCGAGCGCGACCCCGATGACGATCGCGACGAGCGTCGCAGGGACGGCACCGAAGAACGCGGTGACGAACTCGGCGGCGTGCTCTTCGAGCTCGGCCTCGGTCTGGGCGCTGAGCGTGGTGCCGTCGGCGGCGGCCACCAGCGCGGGCAGCGCGACGGCGGCGGCGAGCGCCATGCCGAACACGGGCGAGACGAGGCCGTCGTTGTAGCCGCTCTCGACATTGAGGATCCGCCGGATGCGCGGTGGGATCCGCGGCGAGCGCAGCAGGGTCGCCGCGGGGGCGAAGTCTGTCGGCATGACGACGCAGGCCACCACCACGAGCACGAGCACGTTCAGATCGGGCAGCAGCAGGAAGCCGCTGAGCACGGCGGCGAGCAGCGACAGCGGCAGCGCGATCAGCACGAGCCGCGCGATGACGCGACCCTCTCCGCCGAACATCCCACCCTCGACCTCGCAGGCGTCGACGAACAGCAGCACCGCCAGGATCAGCTCGACGACGTGCTCGGCCCCATCGCTTCCGACCGCGTCGGCGAACCCCGTGAGATCGATGAAGACGAGCGCGGCGCCGGCGGCGGCCAGGACGGCCGGACCGGCCACGCCGCTCCGCTCGAACCGGTGGCTGACCAGCGACCACAGCGCGATGACGACGAGCCCGCACAGGAAGATCAGCGGCACGGTGCACCTTTCCGTCGGCACCCCGGCGGCGCCCCGGGGAACAGTCTGCCCGAGCCCGCGCCCGCCGTCCGGATGCCGCCGGGTGTGATCGGGCGCACGGATGCCGGAGGGAGGGCCCGGGGTCCTCGGGTCGACGTCGGCTCAGACCGGAACGATCACCGACAGCACGTTGCCGGCCGGGTCACGGAACCACGCGATGTCGGGCCCGCGGCCGCGGGACACGCCCCGGGCATCCGTGCCGTCGTCGGGATCGTCGTAGATCTTGGTCACGACGCCCGCCTCGTTGAGCGCGTCCACGGCGGCGTCGATGTCGGCGACCGTCAGGTTCAGCACCGTGAACACGGCCGACGCGTGATCGGGCTTCGGATAGGCGATGACGCGACCGCCGCCCGGGAGGGCGATCTCCAGAATGCCCATCTCGTTGCGAACCACGTCGAGGCCCAACCGGTCGCGGTAGAAGGCCTCCGCGGCATCGACGTCGTCGACCGAGAATCCGGAGAAGGCACCGGTGAACGCGATCATGGAGACTCCCCTCGTCCGATGGGTCCACCCTCCGCCTCTGCACGGCGGGACGCAAGCCCTATCGTTCGACGAGCACCCCGTCGGCGTCGGCCCAGACGTGCGCACCCGGGCGGAAGACGACTCCCGCGATCTCGACGGGCACGTCGACCTCGCCGATGCCCTCCTTCGCACTGGTGCGCGGATTGGAGCCGAGCGCCTTGACCCCGAGGGGCAGGTCCGCGATCGCCGCGCGGTCGCGGACCGCGCCGTGCACGATGAGTCCCGCCCACCCGTGGGCGACGGCGGATGCCGCGATGATGTCGCCGACCAGGGCCGACTCCAGCGAGCCTCCGCCGTCGATGACGAGGACGGCTCCGTTTCCGGGCGAGGCGAGTGTCGCCTTCACGAGGGCGTTGTCTCGGTGGCAGCGGATCGTGCGAACAGGCCCGTCGAACGCGATACGGCCCCCGAGATCGTGCAGCTGCAGGGCGAGCGAGTCGACCTCGCCCGCGCGCTCATCGTACAGGTCGGCCGTGGCGATGGTGGTCATGACGTCACGCTACGCCGCCCGAGACCGCGGGGGACGAGGCATCCGACGGGAAGATCCGCGGTTGTTCACGCCGCGGCAAGGGCGCAGCGTGAGCTTTCGGCAGCGAGGCGACGGCTCTACACACGGGTGCCCATCCGTCCGTCCTGATGCTCCCAGCGCACGATACCGTCCTGGTTGGCTCGCGCGATGGCCTCCTGCCGCCCCGAGACACCGAGCTTTCGATAGATCCGTTTGATGTGCGTGCGCACGGTGTGCTCGGACGTGACGTCGGCGGCGGCGATCTGCGCGACACTCAGCCCGTCGACGATGTGCTGCAGCACTCCGAGCTCGCGCGGCGTGAGCGCGGCCACACTCGCGTCCAGCGGCACCGGGGCCGAGTAGCGCGGCACATCCGGCGCGTCGGCGCCGGTCAGCGCGTAGAGGTCTTCGACGTCTTGGGCACGCTGCCGAGCGAGGATCGACGGCAGCGACCGGGGATCGTCGGTCACGACGATGTGGAAGGAGCGCCGGGCGGCCTCCGCATCACCGAGCCGCATGCGGGCGACCGCGTGCACGACAGCCGACTCCCACAGATCGCGCTTCGGCATGAGCACCCGCCGCATCCCCCGCGCGGCGACGCGCGCCGCGCCCAGGTCGGCGCCGGCGAGGAGGCGCGTCCGAGCGATCGGGACGAGAGAGCGCAGCGGCGTGCCGAGCCGCTCGGCGAGCCTCAAGACGAGTCCGCCCTCGCCGCCGGCGATCAGCGTGTCCAGATAGGCGCGGAAGACCACGTGATCGGCGATGGCCTCGGTGGCGATGGTGAGGTTGCGCTCGAATCCGGCCTGCTTGAGCCGGGTGTAGGCGCGAACCGGTCTACCGGCGGCGAGATCGACCTGGGTGAGCGCGTACAGCTGGAACGGCCAGAGCTCGAAGCGGTCCCCCGCGTTCTCCAGACGCGCCGCCAGCTCCTCCGCCGTCGCGAGATCCAGCGCATCGGCCGCGAGCACAGTGGATGCCACCACGGATCCCAGCCCCACGAGGTCGCGGCACCACTCAGGAAGACTCTCCAGCGGTCCAGCGCGCCTCAACCAGGTCTCGGCGACCACATCGTGTCCGTCGATCGCCGCCAGCATTGCGGCGTTGGCTGCGGCGTTCACACCGGCGAAATGACGGAAGGGAGGCTCTCCGCCCGCGCGGTGGGCCTGAGCGAAGAGCTCCACGGCTGCGCCGGTCCGGCCGACGAGAAGTTCGGTGATGCCTCGCTGCAGGGCGATCTGGCCGGGACGATCGAGCTGGTGCGCCTCGTCGAACAGCTGCGCCCGGATGCCGGCGCCGGTCGGGACGGACGCGAGCCGCGGAGAAAGGGACTCCGCGGTCGCGAAGTCCCCGCTCCAGCGCGCGGCGACCATGCCCGCCAGCACCCAGCGGGGACCCCGCGGAGTTCTCGAGTCATGGCCGGCTTCGAGGGAGATCGCCTCCGCGACCACGGCACGGCACGAAAACGCTCCAGCAGAGACGCACGATCTCCGCCGGGCGCACCTCCGGCGTCTCGGACGAGATCCGAAGCGATCACGGCCCCCACCGCGAAGGTCGGATGCTGCAGCAGGTCGACGTCGGTCAGTTCCCGAGCGGCGGCGACGATACGCCGCGCGGCCGCGTCGTCGATGTCGTACCACCGCTCGATCAGCAACGCCTCGAGAGTGTCGAGCTCGCTGGGGCCGGCATCGCTCACTGTGCTCACCCTTCGGCAGGACGTCCACCGGCGCATGCCTCCCGTGCCGGCCGTTCGGACCGAGCGTACCGCCCCGGCCGCCGCCATCCGGTTCAGGCCGCCTCGGGGGCCGCAGTCGCCCCGGGCGCTGTGCGCCTTGCCGGGGACCCCCCCCCCCCCCCCGACATCCCCGGTCGGGCGCCACCCATCGGGAGGGCGAACGCCGCGCTCCACGATGAGGAGAGCCGATGACCGTGTCATCAGAGGTCGAGTATGCAGGCGCGCATCGATTCCTCAGGTGCCGCCGACCGCCTCGCGGCGAAAAATACCCCCGCAGATACCCCATTCTCGCGCTGCCGCGGTCATCCCGCGTCAGCGTGGGAACAGATCCACGGTCCATGCTGTTGGATCGGTCGGGGCCGACGGCGTCCCCTCATCGGATGTCCCACCCACCGTTCTCAGGAGTCGTCATGAGTTCTGTCATCACCCACACCGCCGACACCGCGTCGCCCATCCTCGACGTCCTCGCCGAGCGCTGGAGCACCCGGATCTTCGACGCAACCACGCCGATCGACGAAGATGCCCTGTCGAGCGCGCTCGAAGCCGCGCGGTGGGCTCCGTCCGCGAGCAACACGCAGCCGTGGCGCTTCGTCGTGGCCCGCCGCGGGTCTGCCGCGCACGCGCAGATCGTCGGCGCGCTCATGGGCTTCAACCAGTCGTGGGCCGCGGATGCCGCTGCGCTCGTCGTCTTCGCCGCCGCGGCATCCCTCGACGGCAAGCCGCTGCCGTGGGCCGCGTACGACACCGGCCAGGCCGCTGCGCACTTCACCGTCCAGGCACACGCGTCGGGACTGCACACGCACCAGATGGGCGGTTTCGACCGCGACGCGATCGGTGCGGCGTTCGGCTTCGGCGACGACCTCGCGGCGGTGACGGTCATGGCCGTCGGCGCTCTCGGCGACATCGACACGGCCCCCGAGGCCCTGCGCGAGCGCGAACTCGCCCCGCGCACACGGCGCCCGATCGCCGAGTCGCTCCTTCTCGACGACTGATCCGGTGGTGTGCTGCATCGGACGGGACCGACGCGATGCAGCACACCCACCGTCGAGGCGCAACCGGTCTGTCGCCGCGCGGCTCGCACACGTAGCCTGCGCATATGGCCGAGCACTCCGCACCCCCGCGCCCCGCGTCGGGATCCGGATTTCCGCCGGCGGGCGGCGACCGCCCGATCGGTGAGCGGCGCACGGCCGCGATCATCGGGATCGGAACCGCCGTCCCGCCCACCCGGCTGGCCCAGGATGCGGTGCGCGATCTGTTCGCGGTGCAGCCCGGAGCCGACCGACTGACCCGGCGTCTGATCGGCGCGGCGTTCGACCAGTCCTCGATCGCCACGCGGCACAGCGTGCTGCCCGAGCTGGCGACCACCGCAGGCCCCGGCGACACCGCGGATGCGCCCGCCGGTTCAGCCTTCGTCGACGCCGGCGACCGGCGCATCCTGTCTCCGCCGACCGGCGTCCGCAACGACGTCTACGTGCGCGAAGCACCGGGCCTCTTCGCCGCCGCGGCCCGTGACGCGCTCGCGCGGTCGCAGACGGATGCCTCCGCCGTCACCCACGTCGTGACCGCGTCGTGCACCGGGTTCTTCGCGCCCGGCCCCGACTTTCGCCTGGTGCGCGACCTGGGCCTGCGCACGACCGTCTCGCGCGAGCATCTCGGGTTCCTCGGGTGCGCCGCCGCCCTGCCGGCGCTGCGTTCGGCCGCACGGATCTGTGCCGCAGAACCGGACGCCGTCGTCCTCGTCGTCTGCGCCGAGTTGTGCACGATCCATGTGCGCGCCTCGACCGATCCCGACCAGATCGTGTCGTCGGCGGTCTTCGCCGACGGGGCCGCCGCCGCGGTCGTGACGGCGGCATCCGACCCCACGACACCCCGGATCGACCTCGACCGGTTCGCGACCGCGATCACCGACGAGGGCGAGTCGGCCATGGGCTGGACGATCGGCGACCACGGTTTCGAGATGACCCTCACCGCCGAGGTGCCGCGGATCGTCGGGCGAGAGGTTCGGGCCGCGCTCGCGCCCGTCGCCGGCGATCTGCTGCCTGCCTCGGGCGGTGGCGCGGACGAGCATCGGCAGTCTTCGGCGGCGGAGGCGGCGGAGGCTTCGAGCGCGCAGGCCGTGTGGGCGGTGCACCCGGGTGGGCGCAGCATCCTCGACCGTGTCGAGTCGGCGTGCGCTCTGGCCCCCGGCGCGCTCCGCCACTCGCGCGAGGTGCTGCGCGACTACGGCAACATGTCGTCCGCCACGATCGTGTTCATCCTGCAACGGCTCCTGGACGACCCGAGCGCGGTCGACGGCGCCCCGCTCGTCGCGGTCGCCTTCGCGCCGGGGCTGACCGTCGAGTCGGCGCGGATGACGGTGCGCACCGGCATCCGGCAGGGTGCACACGAGACGGATGCCGCGGCGCCCGCCCGCCCATACGTCGCCGACGGTTCACGCACCCGTGCAGACGCGGTCGCCGTGCGATGAGCGCCGGGCTCGGGCGGCGCGACGCGGACCTGCGCGAACTGATGGACGACCCCCAGTGCGATCCCGCGCGGCTGCGCCGGACCCTCCAGCGCTTCGACATCGTGAACCGGCTGGTCTCGGGCTGGGGCGATGTGTACCGCCGCCACGTGCGCCCGCTTGCCCGCGAGCGCGGTGGCCGCCTCACCGTGCTGGACATCGGGTGCGGGGGCGGCGACGTGCTGCGACGGCTGTCCGCCGCCGCAGCACGGGATGGGATCTCGCTCGAGGGCGTCGGCATCGACCCCGACGCCCGGGCGCTCGAGGTGGCGCGACGCCGTCCCGTGGACGGTGTCACCTTCCGTCAGGCGCACAGCGCCGACCTCGTCGCGGAGGGGGAGCGCGGCGGTCGCCAGTTCGACGTCGTGATCTCGAACCACCTGCTGCACCACCTCGACGATGCACAGCTGCGCGGTCTACTCGCTGATTCGGCGTCGTTGAGCACGGCGCTCGTGGTGCATTCCGACATCTCCCGGTCGCGTCTCGCATACGCCGCCTACGCCGCGGGAATCACCCCGCTCGCACCGGGCAGCTTCCTGCGGACGGACGGCCTGCGCTCCATCCGGCGCAGCTGGACACCCGGCGAGCTCGCCGCACGTCTGCCGGAGGGCTGGACCGTCGAGCACGGCGGTCGATTCCGTCTGCTCGTGACCCGCCGGAGCCCGGCATGACACCGCTCGAGGACGTCGTCATCGTCGGCGGTGGCCCGGTCGGCGTGCTGCTCGCCGCAGAGCTCGCGCGCCACGGGGTCTCCGCCGCGGTGATCGAACGGCGCCGGGCCGATGCGGCCTCGGAAGCCGACCCGGCCGCGGCGGCTCTCCGAACCCGCGCCGTCGGCGTGCACGCGACCACGCTCGCGGCGATGGAGCCGTCGGGAGCGACCGATCGACTGCTCGCCCGCGCGCGGCGAGTGCACGAGGGCGAAGCCCGTCGCGCCGGCCGCACCCTGGGGGTCGTCCGCTTCGAGCGGCTGCGCACGCGGCATCCCTACGTCGCCACCCTCCCCCAACCCGAGACCGAGGCCGCGGTGGTCGAAACGGCGGCGGACTGGGGCGCACCCGCGCCCGACCGCGGCGTGGCGGTGACCGCGCTCGCGCCGCACGGCGATCGGGTCGATGTGCGCCTCGCCGACGGAACGGCCCGAGCGGCGCGGATCGTCGTGGTCGCCGGCGGCGTACGCGCGCGTGGGCTGCTGCCGCTGGCGGCCCGGATGCGCCGATACCCGGACCGGTACCTGATGACCGACTGCACCGACAACGGTCCCGACGGCGACCGCGCGGTCGTTCATCTCGACGCGCGGGGAGTGCTCGAATCGTTCCCCCTGCCGGCCGGACGACGCCGTTACGTCGCTTGGATCGGGCCCGGGGACGACGGCGCCCCCGCGGACCGGCTGCGCGAGGCCGTCGCGACACGGACCGCGTCGGATGCCGCCGCCTCGGCCGTGGGCGATGCGACCGCGTTCGGGGTCGCCCGATCGGGTCTCGCGGCGATGCGCTCCGGCCGTGTCATCGCGATCGGCGACACCGCCCATGAGGTGAGCCCGATCGGTGGGCAGGGCATGAATCTCGGCCTCATCGATGCGGTCACACTCGCCCCCCTGCTCGCGCGCTGGGTCCGTGCCGAGTCACGGGCATCCGGTCGAGCCATCAGGTCGACGGCGCCAGGCGCGGGCGTCGGTGCCGGCCGCTCCCCCGCGACTGTGCCGGCGGACGTCGCCGGCCCCCTCGCGGCCTGGGAGCGGGCCCGGCTCGCCGCCGCGTCGCGCGCCGGTCGCATCGCCGGCGTCAACACGGCGCTCGGCCGACCGGCGCGTCCGGTCGCCGTGGCGGGGGTGCGGGCCGCTCTCGCCACGCCGGCGGCGGGCCTGCTGGCCCGCGCGTACGCGATGGGCTTCGACCCCGGCGCGCGACTGTTCGAGGTGCCGCGGTGAGTGCGACGGGCGGCGGGCGCCCGGTGCACCGCCCCGGCGCCTGGCCCTCGTCTGCGGATGAGCGGAGTGCACCACGGCGCCGAGTGCGTCGGGCATCCGTGCTCGGCGCACTGTGGCGGTCGAGCCATCCGGGGCCCACGGTCGTCGTGTCGACGCTGTCGCTCCTGCTGGGCACCGCGGCGGGGCTCGATCTCTCGCGACTGGCGCTGCTGGTCGGGGCGGTGTTCGCGGGTCAGCTGTCGGTCGGCTGGTCGAACGACGCGATCGACGCGCGGCGGGATGGCACGGTCGGCCGCCTCGACAAGCCGATCGCGCGCGGCGAGATCTCCGCGCGCGGGGTGGGGTCGGCCGCGGGCGCCGCGCTCCTCCTCGCCCTGGCCCTGTCGGCGCTGCTCGGTGCCGGTTTTCTCGCGGCGCATGCCGTCGCGCTCGCCTCGGCATGGAGCTACAACCTGTGGCTCAAGCGCACCGCAGCATCCGTTGCGCCGTTCGCCGTGAGCTTCGGCCTGTTCCCATCGCTGGCGACCCTCGCCGGCGCCGACCCGATGGTCGCCTCGCCGTGGGCGACGGCCGCGGGGGCGGCGCTCGGCATCGCGGTGCATTTCTCGAACGTGCTGCCCGATCTCGACGACGATGCCGCCACGGGCGTGCGCGGCCTCCCCCACCGTGTCGGCGGCCGCGCGAGCGCGATCATCGCGTTCGCGGCGCTCACGGCGGGCGCCGCCGCCGTCGCTCTCGGGGGCGCGCTTCTCGCGGGAACACGCGGGGAGGTTTCGATCGCGGTCCTCGTCGCAGGACTGGGGCTGCTGGGCGTCGTCGTGATCGGCGCGACCGGGCTCGTCAGAGCCCTGCGGAACCCCGACCGGGTCGTCTTCCGCCTGGTGATGCTCGCCGCACTCGTCCTCGTGCTGCAACTCGCCCTGACCGGCGTGCGCCTCGCGGGCTGATTCCTGGCATCCGTTCGGATCGTCACCCGCGAGGCGCATCACCGAGCGCGAGACCCGACGCACCCGCGCATAGTTCCCACACGAACACCGCGAGAAACCAACACCGACACGAGAAACACGTGCGGCCGTGGTTCCTCACCCCGAACGTGGTTTCTCGCGCGCGACGCCGCCCCCGCCCGCAGGCACCTGCGCGACGCCCCACACACACGAAAAACCACTCTCGTCGCGAGAAACGCCTGCGGGGGTGGTTTCTCGCGACGAAAGTGGTTTCTCGCGACGAAAGTGGTTTCTCGGCGGCCAGCAACGGCAGGCCGTGGCGATGCGTGACCGCGCGCGGCAACGACACAGCCCCGCATCAGGATGCCCGGCGGGCGGCCTACTCGTCGAGGAGCTCGGCCTGGATCACGTCGTCATCGGCAGCGGACGCGTCCGAGACATCCGCGGCCTCCGCGACGGTCTCCGGCGAGGCGCCCGCGCTCGTCAGCACGAGCGCGGACCCGTCCGCGGCGACGTCGACCTTCACGAGGTCGCCGTCGCGCACGCCGCCCGACAGCAACGCCATCGCGAGACGGTCCTGGATCTCGGACTGGATGAGGCGGCGCAGCGGCCGGGCGCCGAAGATCGGGTCGTAGCCGCGCTCGGCGAGCCAGGCCCGGGCATCCGGGGTCACCGCGAGCGTCAGGCGACGGTCGTGCAGGCGCCGCTGCAGCGCGTCGACCGAGAGCTCCACGATCTGCGCCAGGTCGTCCTGCGACAGCGCCTGGAACATCACGATGTCGTCGAGGCGGTTGAGGAACTCGGGGCGGAACGCCGTCCGCACGAGCGCCATGACCTGCTCGCGCTTCTCGGCGGGCGACAGGGTCGGGTCGATCAGGATCGGCGAGCCCAGGTTCGACGTCAGGATCAGGATCGTGTTCGTGAAGTCCACGGTCCGTCCCTGACCGTCGGTGAGACGTCCGTCGTCGAGCACCTGCAGGAGGATGTCGAAGACCTCGGGGTGCGCCTTCTCGACCTCGTCGAGGAGCACCACCGAGTACGGGCGCCGCCGCACGGCCTCGGTGAGCTGACCGCCCTGCTCATAGCCGACGTACCCCGGAGGGGCGCCGACGAGCCGGGCGACGGAGTGCTTCTCGCCGTACTCGCTCATGTCGATGCGCACCATCGCACGCTCGTCGTCGAAGAGGAACTCGGCGAGCGCCTTGGCGAGCTCGGTCTTGCCGACACCCGTCGGTCCGAGGAACAGGAACGACCCCGTCGGCCGGTTCGGGTCGCTGATGCCGGCGCGCGAGCGGCGCACGGCGTCGGAGACCGCCTTCACGGCATCCTTCTGCCCGATCAGTCGCTCGCCGAGTTCGGCTTCGAGATGCACGAGCTTCTCGCTCTCGCCCTGCAGCAGGCGCCCTACCGGGATGCCCGTCCAGGCGGCGATCACCGCGGCGATGTCGGCGTCGGTCACCTGATCGTTCACCATCCGCTCGCCCCCTTCGGCGGCCTCGGCGTTCTCGGCCTGCGCGACCTGACGCTCCAGCGCCGGGATCTCGGCGTAGTACAGGCGCGACGCCTTCTCGAGGTTGCCCTCGCGCTGCGCACGTTCGGCCTCGATGCGGGCCTGGTCGAGCCGCGTCTTGAGGTCGCCGACGGCGTTCAGCGACGCGCGCTCGCGCTCCCACCGGGCCTGCAGCTCGTCGAGGCGCTTCTGCTCGCCCCCGAGCGTGTCACGGAGCGTCGCGAGGCGCTCTTTCGACGCGGCATCCTTCTCGCGCTTGAGGGCGAGCTCTTCGAGCTTCAGCCGGTCGACGTGGCGGCGCAGCTCGTCGATCTCGAGCGGGGCCGAGTCGATCTCCATGCGCAGCCGCGATGCGGCCTCGTCGATCAGGTCGATCGCCTTGTCGGGCAGCTGGCGAGAGGGGATGTAGCGGTTCGAGAGGGATGCCGCGGCCACGAGCGCGCCGTCGGCGATGGCGACCTTGTGGTGCGCCTCGTAGCGTTCCTTGAGGCCGCGGAGGATCGCGATGGTGTCCTCGACGCTCGGCTCGCCGACGTACACCTGCTGGAAGCGGCGCTCGAGCGCGGCATCCTTCTCGATGAACTCGCGGTACTCGTCGAGGGTCGTCGCGCCGATCAGGCGCAGCTCGCCGCGCGCGAGCATGGGCTTGAGCATGTTGGATGCCGCGACGGAGCCTTCGCCGCCGCCCGCGCCCATCAGCACGTGCAGCTCGTCGATGAAGGTGATGATCTGCCCGTCGGACTCGGTGATCTCCTTGAGGACGCTCTTCAGGCGCTCCTCGAACTGACCGCGGTACATCGCGCCCGCGACGAGGGCGGAGATGTCGAGCGAGACGAGCTCCTTGTCCTTGAGCGACTCGGCCACGTCTCCGGCGACGATGCGCTGGGCGAGGCCCTCGACCACGGCGGTCTTGCCGACGCCGGGCTCGCCGATGAGGACGGGGTTGTTCTTCGTGCGGCGGGTGAGCACCTGGCTGACGCGGCGGATCTCGCTGTCGCGGCCGATGACGGGGTCGAGCTTGCCCTGGCGGGCACGGTCGGTGAGGTTGATCCCGAACTGTTCGAGCGCGCTCTGCTGCTCGTCCTGCCCGGGCTGGGGCTGTGCGTTCATTCGTTCTCCTCGAAATCTGCGATTCTCAAACTTGAGCCATCTGGGCTCAACTTTACCAAACAGCAATGCCTGCGGCAAGGGGCGGCCGACACGGGGCACGGACGATGGGCAGTACTCCCCATCGCGTCCCGCCGACCGCCCGCCTAAAGTGACGACGTGGCCGATCTCGTCGTCAATACGGACAACCTCCGAAACCTCGCGTCCCAGCTCGCGACCGTCCATGGCACCCTCACCGCCGCGGACGGGGATGCGCATGCCCTGTCGGGAATGATCCCGCATACCCGACTCGCCTCCGCCGTGGGCGAGTTCGCCTCGGGGTGGGATCGTCGCCGCAAAGACCTCGCGGATCGTGTGGACCAGCTCCAGAAGCGCGCCGATGGCGCGGCAGATGCCTTCGAGGGTGTCGACGGCCAGCTGGCGGACAAACTCCAGAACGGAAGCAACGGATGACCATGGCACCCATCGGCGGCGACGTCGCCGGCATTCGCGAGCACGCCTCGCGTTACCGCTCCACTGCGCGCGCCGTCTCGGACGCGGTCGAGATGCTGCAGGCGGTCATCGACGCCTCCGAGAGCGAGACGAGCGAGGCCGTCGACGCCCTGGCCGGCACCATCGGCGACACGAAGACGTTCCTCTCCCGCATCCGTGAACGCTACGAGGTCGCCGGTTCGGCTCTCACCACGTTCGCGAGTGAGCTCGAGCACGCGCAGCAGCAGGCGGAGTCCGCGATCCTCGCCCACGGCGCGGCCCAGCTGCGACACAGCTACGCCCAGCGCAATCTGACCGAGGCTCGCGAGGCCAGCCGGCAGACGGTCGACCCCGACGAGCTCGCCGAGGCGACGGATGCCGCGCGACGCTACTCGTCGATGAGCGCGACGGCCACGACCGACCTGGCGCAGGCGGAGTCCGCCTATGCCGCCGCCGTCGAACGGGTCCAACGCGCGGGTGACGCGGCGGCATCCACGATCTCGCAGACGGTGTCCAGCGATGAGCTCAACGACTCGGTGTGGGACAACGTCCTGGACTGGGTGCACCAGAACGCGGGATGGCTGAAGGTCGTCAAGGACATCCTGACGGTCGTCACGGCCATCGTCGGCGTCCTGTCGATCTTCTTCCCGGTGCTCGCCCCCATCGCCCTCGGGCTCGCCGTCGTATCCATGGGGCTCAGCTTCCTGCTGGCCTCCTCCGGCGACGGCTCGTGGTTCGACTTCGCTCTCGACGCGATCGGCGTGCTGACCTTCGGCGTCGGCACCGCCGCTCTGGCGGGGATCAAGCTCGGCACGGTCGCCCTACGCGGCGGGCGCGCCGCGACGCTCGCCGTGCGCAGCCCCGGCATGGTCTGGGGGAACGGCGCACGCCAGGTCGTCGGCAATCTGCTCGACCGCGGTCTCGTCGGTTCGCTCCGCCAGCCGATGCGGATGGTCGCCGAAGAGAGCGCGGGCGTGCTGCGCGCGCGGCCGAACTTCGCCCAGGTGGTCACGCACTGGGGTGACGACGCCATCAAGGGCATCCGCAAGTCGGACAGCATCATCATCTCCGAGTTCGACCAGATCGCCTCGCAGGCCCGACTCGGCGCCGGAGGGGCCATCGACGACCTCGTGACGAGCGGCGTCGACGGCCTGAAGGGTGTCGTCGGGACCATGGGAAAGATCGGCTCGGCCATCGACGGCTACAACATGGTCGGCATCGGCATCGGCCGCGGGAACGACTTCATCCACTGGGCGGAGGACCAGACGGGGGTACCTACCCCGCTGAGCACCCTCACGACCGGTCTCAACGAGGTGTACGGGGCCATTCCCGGCCTCTTCGAGGCGCCGATGGGGGCGGACTGGCGCAGTCCTTCCGCGCCATGAGGCTGACGCGTCAGGTCGCCCGGGAGGCGCGCTTCGGCGACGGCCTCTTCCTCGCGACGATTCTCTGGATCGTGTTCGGCGCGTTGCCGACGGTCGGACTGCTCGTCGGTCAGCTCGTCACCGGCGCCTTCGTGACGGAGGGGAGCGTGCCCGCTGGCTTCCCGGCGTTCGTGCCGCCGTGGTGGGCGGCGTACCCCATGACGCTGCTTCTCGCCGTGCTGGCGATCGGCTCACTGCCGTTGCCGCTGAAGGGCCCGCGGGCGACGACCCGCGGCACGTTCCTGACGGTACTCGTCTTCACCTTCAGCACCACGGTGTTCCTCGCCGCCGCCACCGCCGCCGCGGAGGCGCATCAGGGCCGCGCGAACTACTTCGGTGTCGACATCCTCGCCCTCCTCCAGTTCGCGCTCATCGTCGTGACGGTGGCGCGGATGCTGCTGGGTGCCCTGCGACTCGTGCCGCGCACCTGGCGGGAGTACATCGACGAGGACGGTACGGTGGTGCCGCCGAAGGAGATCGTGCGCCGCACGCCGCGACGACCCTGGGACTGGGTGACGCGTCGCCCTCCGCGCCAGTGAAGGACCCCGTGAACGACATCGCACCCCCGCGCTACCGGCTCGTCCTGCCGCCGGGCTTCCTGCTCATCCCCGTCGCGCGCTCGACCGACGACGAGGTCGCGGATCTCGTCCGCCGGCACTACCGCGATCTTCCTCGCGACAGCTACGGCCCGCAGATCGATCGCGCCGCGGCGCAGCTCGTCGCCTCGGCCCGCAGCGCGCGCGATGCGGGGGCGCTCGACCTCGTCGTTCCGATGGGTGTGGCGTGGCGTGCGCCCGTGTCGCTCACGATCGCGATCAGCACCGCGCCCGCTCCCTCGAGGAGCACCGCGCCCGCCGCCGACAGCGACGAGGAGGATCCGTCGCCCTCGGCGGCGCGGGAGACCGTCACCACGTCGGCCGGAGAGGCCGTGCGCGAGACGGTGAGGTTCACGCCCCCGGCGAGCGCCGACGAGATGGCGCCGCTCCTGCGCCTGCGCTTCGTCTGGCCGATCCCGGGCGGCGACGGTGAGCTACGGGCGATCTGCACGATCAGCGGGAAAGCGGATGCCGAGCTCGCTCCGATCGTCGACGGGCTCACTGAGCTCGGCGACCTGCTGCTGCGCACACTCCGGTGGGACTGAGAGGACTCCGATGGCGATCGAGATGGACTACGACCTCGACCGATGGGTCTACGTGCCGAACGTCTTCCCTTGGGAGTCGTTCGCCGACGAGACGCAGTGGGCGGATGCCGTCGCGCGCGCCTTCGGTGGGGAGGGACGCACCGCGGCGCCCGCCTCGCTGGTCGACTGGCTGCGCGCGTACCTGGTCGGCGCGGTGCGGAGCAATCGCTCGGGCACGATCCGCTTCGTGCACCTGCCGAACATCACGGCTCCGCACGCGATCGTCGATGTCTACGACCTGCCGCGCCGGGAGGATGTCGCCCTGACCGATCTCACCCACGAGGATCAGGGGCCGGCCATCCGCGAGCCCGAGGTCGTCGCCTTCGCCTCGGAGTCGCTGGGAGCGGGCACGAAGTCGACGCGGTGGGTACGCACCGAGGGCGACACGATCGTCCGCGCGACCAATTGGGTGTGGCGCACGCCCGAGCGCGACATCGTCGTCCTGACGGCCGGCTCGGACCTGCCGCTGGCGGAGGCTCTCGACCCCGTGGTCGACGAGCTCGCGCGCAGCATCCGCCTCGCCTGACCCCCGGGTCGCGACGCGCGCGGCGCCGGGTGCCGAATGCCCGGGGCCGAGCGACCCGCGGTCAGGAGGCGATCGCCTCCCGCTCCGCGGGTGCCGATTCGCGGGGTGCGCACGTGAAGCGCGCCCGATAGGCCGTCGGGGTGACCCCGAGCGTGCGCGCGAAGTTCTGCCGCAGCACCGCCGCGGAACCGAACCCGCAGTCGGCGGCGATGGCATCCAGCCCGAGCTCGGTGTGCTCGAGCAGCCGCTGCGCGTGGATGATGCGCTGACGCCCGAGCCACGCCGCAGGAGTCGTGCCGTAGTCGGCCTTGAACCGGCGGGCGAACGTGCGCGGCGACATGTGCGCGCGACTGGCGAGCTGGTCGACCGACAGGTCCAGGGTCAGGTTCTCGAGCATCCACTCGGTGACCGGCGCGAGCGACAGCGACGTCGACTCGGGCAGAGGCTTCGCGATGAACTGCGCCTGACCGCCGTCGCGCTGGGGCGCGACGACCATGCGCCGGGCGATGGTGTTGGTCATCTCGGCGCCGAGCTCGAGTCGCAGCAGGTGCAGACAGGCATCCAGCCCCGCCGCGGTGCCGGCACTGGTGATAATGCGCCCGTCCTGCACGTAGAGCACGTTCGGATCGACGTCGATCTCGGGGTACATCGCGGCCATCGTCTGGGCATACCGCCAGTGCGTCGTCGCTCGCCTGCCGTCGAGCACCCCCGCCGCCGCGACCACGAACGCGCCGCTGCACACCGTCAGCACCCAGGCACCCCGCTCCACCGCCCGGCGCACGACCTCGACGACGCGTGCGTCCACGCTCGACCACCGCTCACGCGGGATCGGCGTGACGACGACGAGGTCGGCCTCGTCGGCGAACGCGAGGTCGTCGTCGACGTTGATCGAGAAGCGCAGGTTGCTCGGCACGGCGCCCGGATCGGGCGTCACGACGCGAAAGTCGAAGGTCGGGATGCCATCGTCCGAGCGATCGAGACCGAAGGCCTCGCAGGCGAGTCCGAACTCGAAGGGGGCGAATCCGGACTGGACGACGCACGCGACGGTTCTCATGGCAGGAATCGTACTCCTTTGTGCAGTCCTGCCACTCGTGACCTTCTCAAAGCGCCCGTAGCTTTTCTGCCATGGTCATCTTCTTCATCATCGCCGCTCTCGTCGTCGTCGTGTCCGTCGGCGCGACCGTCCACGCCCTCGTCACGGACGGCTATCGCCCCGTCCGCACCGACCGCTCGAGACTCCCCTGAGGCATCCGCCCTTGCTCCTGCCCCTGGCGGCGCCGCGGCGCGCGCGCTCGCTCGCTCGCGTTTCAGAGGCGCCGAACCGCGGGTGGATGCCTCAACCACCCGCACAACGGCGCCTCCGGACGGGGGATGCCGGGCGCACAGCCGCTCCCGACGCGGCGCCCCTGGGGCCGTCGAGGCCGCGAGGTCAGCGGCGCGGCAGGGCCTCGACGGCGTCGAGCAGCACCTCGGCCGACCGGCTCCACGAGAATCGCGCGATGTGGGCCGTTCCCGCCGCGACCGTCGCGGCGTGAACGTCCGGGTCGTCGAGCGAGCGCACGGCCGCGGCGAAGGCCGGGGCATCCGTGCCCGGGGCGTACAGCGCACCGTCGCCCGCGACCTCGCGGAAGATCGGCATGTCGGTGACGACCGCGGGTACGCCGAGGGCGAGCGCCTCGGCGACGGGAAGACCGTAGCCCTCGTCGAGCGATGCCGTGACGAGCACGGCCCGATCGGCGAGAAGAGCCGCGTACTCGGCATCCGTCACGCCGCCATGGAAGACGACGGATGCCCCG
Organism: Microbacterium dextranolyticum; assembly: GCF_016907295.1. NCBI lineage: Bacteria > Bacillati > Actinomycetota > Actinomycetes > Micrococcales > Microbacteriaceae > Microbacterium > Microbacterium dextranolyticum. The sequence continues at coordinate 338,802 of NZ_JAFBBR010000001.1, read as the reverse complement.
CGCGGCTCGATCAGCGCCTCGAGCTCTGCCTGGCGCTCCGGGCTGATGCGCGAGAGCAGGTGCAGCGTGCGGCCGGGGAGGGCGGCGGCGGCGCGCAGCAACGTCTCGACGTTCTTGTAGCCCATGAAGGACCCCATGTAGACGAGGTTCTCGGCACCCGGCACGACCTCGGTGCCCTCGGGCAGCAGGTCCGACAGCCGCTGGGGCGCATTGGGCACGACCACGACCGGCCTCTTCGTCAGTCGCACGCGGGCGAACTCGGCAGCGCTCGTGTCGCTGACGGTCGCGACTGCATCGGCGGCGTTCAGCGTCAGCCGCTGGGGCACGTACGACAGGTGGAACAGCCGCCACCCCAGGCGCACGTACCAGGGCAGGTCGCGCGGCGGCGTGCGGTGGCGGTAGTAGATCGTGTCGTGCAGGGTCAGGATGAGCCCGAACCGCCGCCCGAGCGCTCCGATCGTCTGCATGGGCGAGAACAGGGCATCCGGTCGGCGGCGATTCAGGCGCAGCGCCGCGAACGGCTCGGCGACCGACGTCGGGGCCTGAAAGCGCAGCACCTTCGCTCCCTCGGGCAGAAAGGCCCGCTGCGCCTCGTCGTGGATCAGGAAAACGACCTCGACGCCGCGCGCCGGCGCCGCCGCGGCGACGGCGGCGGCCAGCTCGGCGGAGTAGCGGCTGATGCCGTCGTGGAAGTCGGTGCGGATGTACCGCGCGTCGAAGAGCAGGCGCATGGATGCCGCTCAGCTCAGCGGTTCGCCGCGATACAGCTTCTCGAACGTGTCGAGCGTCTTCTCGATGTCGTGGATCTCGACGCCGTCGAGCGAGGCCTGCTGCATGCGCAGGTACTCCTCCGGCGAGGCGGTGAGCACGCGCCGCAACTTGTCGGCGAGGTCGTCGACGTCACCCGGCTCGAAGAGGTAGCCGTTGACGCCATCCTGCACGAGGTGCGGCAGCGCGACGGCGTTCGCGGCGACGATCGGCAGGCCGGATGCCATGGCCTCCATCGTGGCGATCGACTGCAACTCGGCGATCGAGGCGATCGCGAAGACGTCCGCGGTGCCGTACGACGCGCGCAGCTGCTGCTCGTCGACGCGCCCGTGGAACGTGACGCGGTCCGAGACGCCGAGGCGCTGCGCCGTCTGCTCGAGGTTGCGGCGCTGATCCCCGCCGCCAACGATGTCGAACGTGATGTTCGGCAGTTCGGGTGCGAGCTTCGCGATCGCGGCAAGGGTGACCTCGACGTGCTTCTCGGTGGTGAGGCGGCCCACGAACAGCACCCGGTGATGCTCGCGCGGCGTCAGGTCGGGCGTGTAGTTGCGCTTGTCGATGCCGCAGCTGATCGGGATGACGCCCGTGATGTCGATCGTGTCCTCGAGGAACTCGGCGGCCTTCCGGGTCGGCGTCGTGACGGCGCGCGACATGTCGAAGGTGCGCTTCGCGTCGTCCCACGCGAGCTTCACGACGATCTTGTCGAGCACGGGAGGCAGGGTCGTGAAGTCGATGATGTTCTCGGCCATCACGTGGTTCGTCGCGATGACGGGGATGCCGCGCTGGTGCGCGATGCGGGTGAGGCCCCGGCCGATCACGATGTGCGACTGGCTGTGCACGACGTCGGGCTGCACGGCATCCAGCACCTTGCGCGCATAGTGCTTGCTGCGCCACGGCCATACGAAACGCAGCCAGTCGTGTGGAGGCCAGCGCACGCCGGGCAGGCGATGCACCGTGATGTCTTGACCCTCGATGTTCTCGGTGAACACGCCGTGGTTGCGGTGGCCGACGCTGGGGGTCACGACGTGCACGTGGTGGCCGCGGCCGGCGAGACCTGCGGCCAGGCGCTCGGCGAAGCGGGCGGCGCCGTTGACGTCGGGCGCGAAGGTGTCGGCGGCGATGACGATCGTGAGGGGCTCGCGGGTCGCGCGGGGCTCGCCCTCCGGATGCGCGGGAGGTATCGCGGTGGGAGTCACGGGTGGTGGTTGCTTACTCTCTGCGGCATCGCCGACGGGTGCGCCGGCGGTGCCCGTCAGCTTACCCGAGGGCACCCGGCAACCCGCTGAGACGCCCCGGCCCGCGGCAACCCCCGCGAAACCTCCCGTGTGTCACGCAACACGCCGCGAAAGCGTACAGAGGTGAGGTGTCGCGGGGCCCGGCGGGGCGAGAGGCGGGCGCTTACCCTGGAGGCATGATGCGCTTGCAGGCCGACGCCGACCCCGCCCGCTGGGTTCCCGTCACCGACTCGTTCGGGTTCGGCGGGCGCCGCGCGCGCAAGCGAGCGATTCGGATGCTGCTGTCGCAGGCGAATGCGGCGATGGGCGCCGCCGAGCGGCCGGGCGGACGAATCGCCGCCTGGGCGATGAGCCAGGCCGCTCCGGCACTGCTGCGTCGGGCGGACGGCCGTGTGCTGGTCTGGGTCTGGAAGCCCGAGCCGGAGCTGGTCGTCGTCATGGCGCAGGTGCAGCCGCTGACGCCGCAGCTGCGGGCCGCTCGCGCGATGATGCCGATGGAGTACGACGACACGGAGTCCTTCCGCGGCACCTACCTCGGCGTGGGCGAGAAACTCGTCATGCCGACCCCGCCCGCACGCGAGGGCGCCGTGCCGCCGCCGTTCGCGACGTACACGTGGGACGACGGCTCTCACCTCGTCACGGTGACCGCCGTCGGCGGCGACCGCGAGCGGTTCGGCACCGTGATCGGCGCCGTGGACGACCTCGCCCGCTCGCTTCGGATCGCGGGTGACCTCACGGTGGGCGAGGGCGGCCCCGTCCTGCGCATCGATCCCTCCTGAGCGCGCCCAGGTGTCGCCCGGTTCCCGGCAGTGCCAGGATGACCCCGTGAGCCCGAACACCGACACCGCCGCGACCACCGCCGATGCGCTCGCGCACGGGCGCACGATCCGCCGGGCCGTGCCCCGGCGCTCGCTCGGCGAGCTCGTCACCACCGGCCGCGATCCCCTCGGGATCCTCGACGACCAGAACGCGACGCGTCTGGCCGACCTGGTGCCGTTGCGCGTCGAGCGCATGTCGGCGAGCCCGTTCGCCTTCTACCGCGGCACGGCCGCGCTCATGGCGGCCGATCTCGCGGCGGGCCCCACCTCGGGCATCCAGGTCGCCTCGTGCGGCGACGCGCACGTCGCGAACTTCGGGTTCTACGCCTCTCCTCAGCGCACTCTCGTCTTCGATCTGAACGACTTCGACGAATCCGCGTGGGCGCCGTGGGAGTGGGACGTGAAGCGGCTCGTGGCGAGCATGGTGATCGCCGGCCAGGCCACCGCACGCGACGACGCGGTGGTCGCCGATGCCGCGCGGGCGACTGTCCGCGCGTACACCACCGCGCTGCGCGAGGCGCGCGAGGCGACCCCCCCGCGCGGTACTACCAGCACTTCGACGCCGAAGGCGGGCTGCACTCGTCGAGCAAGGGCGCGCGACGAGTGCTGCGCGCGGCGATCGCCGACGCCGAGAAGCGCACGTCCGACCGGGCGGCCCGAAAGCTCATCGCACCGGATGCCTCCGGTCGCCCGCGGTTCGTCGAGGCACCCCCGACCACGGTCCACCTCGACGCCGAGCTCGAGGCGACTCTCACCGCCGGGCTCGAAGAGTACCTGGAGACGACGAATGCGGACATCCGCCTGCTGCTGCGTCACTACACGATCGCCGACACGGCACGCCGGGTCGTGGGCGTCGGCAGCGTCGGGACGCGCTGTTTCGTGACGGCGCTCGTCGACGGCGACGGCGACACCCTGCTCATGCAGACCAAGGAGGCCGGCCGCAGCGTCCTCGCCGGGTACGGCGCGCGCCCGCAACCAGCCGAGGTCGAGGCGTACGTCGCCGGCAGCGGCGAGGGGGGCCGGGTCGTCGCCATGCAGCGCATCCTGCAGGGCGTGTCCGACCCGTGCCTCGGGCATTTCTCGGCCGGCGGGCACGACTACTACGTCCGCCAGTTCCGCGACATGAAGGGCGGCATCGATGCCGAGACGCTCGACGATGCGTCGTTCGTCCTCTACGGGCAGGCATGCGCCACGGTGCTCGCGCGGGCGCACGGCCAGTCGCCGACGGCCGCGGAGGTCGTCGGCTACATCGGCACGGGCGCCGCCGTCGCCGACGCGATCGTCGAGTGGTCGTACGCCTACGCCGAGCTCTCGCGCCGCGACTACGACGCGTTCGTCGCCCGCGGGCGCTGACCGGCCGCACGGCAGCCGCCGTCAGAGATCGACGGCACCCGCGCCGCGCCCTCGGTCCTACGGCGACTTTCGGTCGTCGGCTGAGCCGGGCGCCACACGACGACGTCGGTGGCACGGCGCACGCGCGTGCCCTGGCGCAGCGTCACGACCGAGCCGGACGCGCCAGCGGCGAAGATGCGCGAGCGACGCTCCACCTCGTCGCGCAACTGCTGCTCGAGCTCGGCGACACGGCGCCGCAGCACGCGTGCCTCGTTCTCCATCTCGATGAGGCGCGCAATCGCGGGCAGGTTCATGCCCTCCGCCGACAGTGCCGCGACTTCGCGCAGCTGCTTGACGTGCCGCAGCGAGTAGCGACGGGAGCCGCCCTGCGTGCGCCCGGGCGTGACGAGGCCCAGCCGGTCGTACTGCCGCAGCGTCTGCGGATGCATTCCGGCGAGCTCGGCCGCGACCGCGATCGCGAAGATCGGCTCCTCGTCGTCGGGGATCTCGTCCGTCGCCATGGCTACTCCCGGGCCTTCGCCATGAGCTCTGCGCGCGGGTTTTCCTTCGGCTCGAGCTCGTGGAAGCGTTCGAGCGCCTCCTTCGCCTCGTCGTCGAGGTGCGTCGGCACCGCCACCTGCACTTCGGCGAGCAGATCACCGGTGCCCTTCGACGACTGCACTCCGCGGCCCTTGACCCGCAGCACGCGCCCCGACGGGGTGCCGGGCGCGACCCGCAGCTTCACGGGGTCGCCGCCGAGCGTCGGCACCTCGATGGTGGCGCCGAGCGCAGCCTCGGTGAAGGTGACCGGCACCGTGAGGCGCAGGTTCAGGCCGTCACGCGTGAACACGGGATGCGGCCGCACACTGACCTGCACGACGATGTCACCCGGCTCGCCGCCGTCGGGCGAGGGGCGCCCCCGACCGCGCAGGCGGATCTTCTGTCCGTCGGCGACGCCGGCGGGGATCTTCACCTTGAACGGCTTGCCGTCTTCGCCGGCGAGGCTGATCGTCTCACCCTTGACCGCGGTCTGGAAGTCGAGGGTCGTCCGCGCCGTGACGTCCGCGCCGCGCTGCGGCCCGCCGTAGCCGCGGAAGCCGCCCGACGACTGACCGAACCGGCCCGAGCCGAACCCGCCGCTCTGCTGCCCGAACATCGAGAACAGGTCGTCGAAGTCGGCCTGCTGGTACGACCCGCGGGTGCCGCCGCCGAAGCGGCTGAAGACATCCTCGAACCCGCCCGCGCCACCGGCACCGGGCGCCTGGAAGCGGGCGCCGCCCGACCCCATCGCACGGATCTGGTCGTACTCCTCGCGCTGATTCTTGTCGGAGAGCACCGAGTAGGCCTCGCTGATCTCCTTGAACTTCGCCTCGGCGGCCGCATCACCCTGGTTGGAATCGGGGTGGTACTTGCGCGCCAGCTTGCGATACGCCTTCTTCAGATCGGCGTCCGAGATGTCCTTGGACACCCCCAGCACCTTGTAGAAATCTTTGTCGAACCAGTCCTGACTGGCCATACGGGTCCTCTCCGACTACTCGGCCGGGACGGCGACGACGACCTTCGCGGGGCGAAGCTCGAGCGAGCCGAGTCGGTAGCCGACCTCCACGACCTCCAGGATCGTGGGAGTCTCCACACCCGGAGTGGGAGCCTGGAAGATCGCCTCGTGCTGCTGCGGGTCGAACGCCTCGCCGGCCGCGCCGTAGGTCTCCACTCCCAGGCGGGACACGACGCCGCGGAGCTTGTCCGCGATGACCGACAGCGCCGAGCCCTCGGCCAGATCGCCGTGCTTCTCGGCGCGGTCCAGGTCATCGAGCACGGGCAGCAGGCCCTTGGCCACCGAGCCCTTGGCGCGGTCGATCTCGACCTGGCGCTGCTCCTCGGTGCGCCGGCGGTAGTTGGCGTACTCCGCCTGCACCCGCTTGAGGTCCAGCAGCAGATCCTTGTCCTCATCGGATGCCTCGGCGATGGCAGCGTCGTCGGTCTGCTCGGCGCCCAGGATGTCGTCGACCGTCAGGGAGTCCTCCTGCGAGTCGGGGCCGGATGCCGTGGCATCCGACCCCTCGTCACCGGGGACCTCGTTCTCGAAGTCCTTGGTCATGATCCGCTTTCTTACTTCTTCTCGTCCTCGTCGTCGACGACCTCGGCGTCGATGACATCCTCTTCGGGGTTCGGCACCTCGCCGGCACCGGGGTCGGTCGCCGACGGGTCGGCGCTCTGGCCCTCGGCCTGCGACGCGGCGTAGATGGCCTCGCCGAGCTGCGACTGCGACGCGTTCAGCTTGTCGAAGGCCGTCTTCACGGCATCCTCGTCTTCACCGGCCAGCGCGGACTTCAGCGCGTCGACGTCGGCCTGGACGGAGTCCTTGACCTCGGCCGGCAGCTTGTCCTCGTTGTCCTTGATGAGCTTCTCGATCGAGTACGAGAGCGTCTCGGCCTGGTTGCGCACCTCTGCCGACTCGCGACGCTTCTTGTCCTCGGCGGCGTGCTCCTCAGCCTCGCGCACCATGCGGTCGATGTCCTCCTTCGGGAGGCTCGAGCCGCCCGTGATCGTCATCGACTGCTCCTTGCCGGTGCCCTTGTCCTTCGCGGACACGTGCACGATGCCGTTCGCGTCGATGTCGAACGTGACCTCGACCTGCGGGATGCCCCGGGGAGCCGGCGCGATGCCGGTCAGCTCGAAGGTGCCGAGCGGCTTGTTGTCACGCGTGAACTCGCGCTCACCCTGGAACACCTGGATCGCGACCGACGGCTGGTTGTCGTCGGCGGTCGTGAACGTCTCGCTGCGCTTGGTCGGGATGGCGGTGTTGCGCTCGATGAGCTTCGTCATGATGCCACCCTTGGTCTCGATACCGAGGCTCAGGGGGGTGACGTCGATCAGCAGCACGTCCTTGCGCTCGCCCTTGAGGACACCGGCCTGCAGGGCGGCACCCACGGCGACGACCTCATCGGGGTTGACGCCCTTGTTGGGCTCCTTGCCGCCGGTGAGCTGCTTGACGAGTTCGGTGACCTGCGGCATGCGGGTCGAGCCGCCGACGAGGACCACGTGGTCGATGTCGGCGACCTTGATGCCCGCCTCGGCGACGACGTCGTTGAACGGCTTCTTCGTGCGGTCGAGCAGATCCTTCGTGAGGTCCTCGAACTTCGCGCGCGTGATCGTCTCCGACAGCGACACGGGGCCCGAGTCGGTGAGCGACAGGTACGGCAGGTTGATCGAGGTGCTCGTCGATGACGAGAGTTCCTTCTTCGCCTGCTCCGCGGCCTCCTTGAGGCGCTGCAGCGCGATCTTGTCGCCTGAGACGTCGACGCCGGTCGTGTCCTTGAACTGCTTGATCAGGTAGTCGACGAGGCGCTGGTCCCAGTCGTCGCCGCCGAGGCGGTTGTCACCGGCGGTGGCGCGCACCTGGATGGTGGAGAAGTCGTCGTCCTTGCCCACTTCGAGCAGAGAGACGTCGAACGTGCCACCACCGAGGTCGAAGACGAGGATGAGCTCGTCCTCCTTGCCCTTGTCGAGGCCGTAGGCCAGGGCCGCCGCGGTGGGCTCGTTGATGATGCGCAGCACGTTGAGGCCGGCGATCTCCCCGGCATCCTTCGTGGCCTGACGCTCGGCGTCGTTGAAGTACGCCGGCACCGTGATGACCGCATCCGTGACGCTGTCGCCCAGGTACTGCTCGGCGTCACGCTTGAGCTTCTGGAGGATGCGCGCCGAGATCTCCTGCGGCGTGTACTGCTTGCCGTCGATCGGCTGCGTCTTCCAGTCGGTGCCCATGTGGCGCTTGACGGAGGAGATCGTGCGGTCGACGTTGGTCACAGCCTGGCGCTTGGCGGTCTCGCCGACGAGCACCTCGCCGTCCTTCGTGAACGCGACGACCGAGGGGGTCGTGCGGAAGCCTTCGGCGTTGGTGATGACCTTCGGCTCGCCGCCCTCGAGGACGGAGACGACCGAGTTCGTCGTCCCGAGGTCGATACCCACTGCACGTGCCATGTGTGTTTCTCCTTGTTCGTGGCTGATGAGGAAAGCTGAGGGTTGAGTCGTAGAGGCTCAACTTGTGACGGATGCCACGTTACCGACCCTCGATGCGCATGTCAAGTGAAGTTGATATGGATCGGCTCAACTTTTCTCACACACGCCGCCCCGCCCTCCCCCACTTTTCCTCCCCCCGCGCTCACGCGGCCCACATTCGGGCGCGCCCGACGGCTCGGAGGCGTCAATGCGCGGGTGAACCCTTCGGGTACCCGCGGATCGACGCCTCCGACCGGCGCGGGTCAGGCGATCGCCCGCCCCTCCCGGTGCGCGGCGATCGAGAACAGGGGGTTCTGCCAGTCGCTGCGGCCGTCGACGGCGAGCTGGGCGAGGGCTTCGCCCCACACCGGCGAGAACTTGAAGCCGTTGCCGCTCATGCCCGTAGCGATCACGATCGCCCCGTCGGCGATCGTGTCGACGATCGGCAGGCGCGCCGCCGTCTGCGAGTCGGGATGCACCGACCAGCGCACCGGGTCGGGCACGAGGTCGGGGATGATCCTCTGCGCCTGCTCGCCGATCCAGCGCAGCTGCTCGGGGGTGAGCTCGGTGAACCGGTCGACGTAGTCGCCGACCTCGGGCAGGATCACGTGCGGGCAGATCTTGATGCTGAAACCGTCGAGGGTGGCACTCCGAACGCGTGCACGTCGCCGAGGTCGCGCATGAACCCGGGGAAGCGGTCGGGCGTGAACCACTCGATGTGCCGGGGCACGAGCCAGGTGAGACCGTACGAGGCGACCGTCACCAGGTCGGTGAGCTCGGGCACGAGCCGCGTCGTCCACGACCCGGTCGTGACGATCACCCGGTCGGCGACCACCTCACCGCGCGGTGTGGCGATCCGCACACCGTCGCCCGTCGGCTCGATCCGCTGCACCTCGACCCCGCTCCACACCTGTGCGCCGAGACGCTCGGCCGCTTCGATTCCCGAGAGCACGGATGCCTCGGGCCGCGATCCCCCGCCGAGCGGGTCGAGGATGCCGAGGTCGTCGTCCTCGATGGCGAACTGCGGGAACCGCGAGCGGAGCGCCGCGGCATCCAGCACCTCGGCCTGGAGGTCGAATTCGTCGATCGCCTGCAGCGTCTTGGCGATGTCGGGGTGGTCCGACGGGGCGAGACTCAGGGCGCCGGCTTCGAGCAGCAGGCGCCGCCCGCTCTCGGCTTCGAGCTGGTGCCACAGCTCTCGCGAGCGCAGCAGCGCGGGGGTGAAGAAGCGCCCCTCTTTCGCGGCGACGCGGAACAGGCGCGACTCCCCCGTGTACGACCCTGCCGCGTGCAGCGGCCCGTACTGCTCGATCCCGAGCGCCGTCTTGCCCGTACCCTTCAGCGCGAGCGCGGTACGCCAGAGCGCCATGGCCCCGATGCTCCCGAGCCCGACGAAGACGACATCCACTCTGGTCTGCGACATTCCCTGTCCTTTTCTTCTTCGTGCCCGTCCGGTCCTCGCCGCTCAGGCGAGCGCCGGGGTCTCCCACAGGTTGAGGCTCACGCCGATGCCCTGTGCCACCGCGCGGCGGTAGAGCACGGTGCCCCAAGCGACGTCCTCGACGGGCATGCCCCCGACCGAGAGAATCGAGATCTCCTCGTCGTCGCGGCGCCCGGGAACCACCCCCGCGGCGATCGCCCCGAGGTCCTCGAGGTCCGCGGCATCCATGCGCCCCTCGGCGATCAGGTCCATGAACTTGCAGCCGATGACGGGCACGTGGTGGTGCGCGGGCGAGGGCAGTTCGTCGGCCCATGCCTCGTAGAGGCCGATGTTGTCGGCGATCTTGCGCACGCCAGGTCCCTCCATCGCCTCGTCGATGTCGGCGCTGGCCGGCATGCTGAGGAACGCGCCGGGCTTCACCCACTCGCGCTTCACGAGCGGGTAGGTCGACGGGTCGCCGGTCTCGCCCGACGTGCAGAAGGTCACGATGTCGCTGCCGCGCACGACCTCCTCGATCGTGTCGACATCGATGATCTCGAGGTGCGGGTGCTCGGCGAGTGCCCAGGCCCGGAACGCGTCGACGCTCGCCGCCGAGCGCCCCTTGACCTTGACGGTGCGGATGCCGGGGCGCACCGCGAGGAAGGCGGCGAGCGAGGTGCGCGCCATGACTCCCGGACCGAGGATGCCGACGACCTCGGCATCCTCGCGGGCGAGGTGTCGCGCACCGACGCCGGGGATCGCTCCCGTGCGGTACGCTGACAGGAGATTGGCCGACATGAAGGCCAGCGGCGCCCCCGTATCGGTGTCGTTGAGCGTGAACATGAGGATCGAGCGGGGCAGACCCTTCTCGCGGTTGGCGATGTTCGAGCCGTACCACTTGCATCCGCTCGTGCCGAACGAGCCGCCCAGGTAGGCGGGCATCGCCATGAATCGCCGGTCGGCCGTCGGCTTCGGCATAGCGGGGAACGGCGACTCGTCGGGGAAGACGACCATGGCGCCATGCGAGTCGTTGTTGGACCCTGCCATCCGATAGTCGCCGGCGTGCAGAAGGGTCAGCATCTCCTCCATCGTGTCGACGCACGCGGCCATGTCGGTGACTCCGGCCCGGATCATGTCGGGCTCGGACAGGTACAGGAAGTCGATCTGCGGTGCGGTGCTCATACGGGTTCTCCGATGCGGGTCGGGCCGAGAGGTCGGGTCGGCGGATCGACCCCGGGCGAATCGCAGGATCTTTACCTCTACAGCGGTAGAGCAAAAATGACATCCGGATCGTCGCCGCGCAACGCCGCAGAGCGCTTCGCGCGGAGATTTTTCATGGGCGTTACATCACGAAACGCCCCCGGTACACGCGGGGGCGTTTCGTGACGACGGTGTGTCAGCGCGCGGCGGCGAGGAGTGAGCCGATGAGTCCGTTCAGACGTTCGGCCGTGGCCGTCTCGGGCATCAGCACCGCCGAGGCCTGCACCCCGTTGGCGGTCGCCAGAAGGTGGTCGACGTAGGCGCGGCAATGGAGCCCCGGGGCGAGCTCCCCGGCATCCTGCATCTCCCCGAGGAGGATCTCGAACTCGCGCTCCCACTGGCCGACGAGCTCGCGGTACAACGTTCGCATTTCGCGGTCGTGCGCGGCGTACTCGAGGAACGGGATCACGATCCGCGACTCCAGCAGTCGCTCCTCGTCGAGCGGGAAGAGCTCGGCGAGGAACGCACGAAGAGCATCCGCGCCGCGCAGCCCCTGCGCTCGCGCGTCCGCGTAGCGGCGGCTCGTGACGTCGAACACGTGCCGGAACGCCGACGCGAGGATCGCCCGCTTGTTGGGGAAGTACCCGGCCAGTGCCCCGTTGGCCATCCCGAGCTCCGCGGCGAGGCCGCGCATGGTCGTGGCCTCCATGCCGTCTCGGGCGATGACGCGCCACGTCGCCTGCACGATCTCGGCGCGGCGGGCGTCATGGTCGACGATCTTCGGCACGACCGGTCATCCTCGTCTCGTGTGCTCGCGCGAGGATCAGTCCCGGCGCGGGCGCCGCTCGTCGCGGTCGCCGTAGCCGCCGCGGTCCCGATCGCCGTAGCCGCGCTCGGGGCGCTTCGCGGAGCGCTGGAAGCGATCGGGCTTGATCTCGATCAGCCGGCCCGAGATGCGCGTGTTCTCCAGGCGCTGCAGCGTCTCGCGCGACAGGTCGGCGGGCAGCTCGACCAGCGAGAAGTCGGGGCGGATCTGGATCGCGCCGAAGTCCTCGCGGCGGAAGCCGCCCTCGTTCGCGAGGGCTCCGACGATCTGACGCGGCTCGACCTTGTGCCGACGCCCCACCTCGATGCGGTAGGTCGCCGTCGGGCCCGACCCCCGGCGCTCGCGGCGGGGGCGATCCCCCGAGCCGCTGCCCACATCCCCACGGTCGCGATCGCGCTCGAACCGGTCGCGGTCGCGGCGTGCGGGCTCGTCGGCCGCGGCATCCAACAGCAACGGCGTCTCGCCCTGCGCGACGACGGCGAGAGCCGCCGCCACATCGGCTTCGGGCACGTCGTGGTGCGTGACGTAGTGGTTGATGATGTCGCGGAATCGGTCGATCCGCTCCGTGTCGGCGAGGGCGGTGGTGATCGCATCGTCGAAACGGGTCAGTCGCGTCGCGTTGACGTCCTCGGCGGTCGGCAGCGACATCTCGGTGAGCGGCTGGCGCGTCGCCTTTTCGATAGATGCCAGCATGCGCCGCTCGCGCGGGGTGACGAAGCTGATCGCGTCGCCCGTGCGTCCGGCCCGCCCCGTGCGGCCGATGCGATGGACGTAGGACTCGGTGTCGATCGGCAGGTCGAAGTTCACCACGTGGCTGATGCGCTCGACATCCAGACCGCGCGCGGCGACGTCGGTGGCGACGAGGATGTCGAGTTTGCCGTCCTTGAGCTGGTTGACGGTCCGCTCACGCTGGGCCTGGGCAACGTCGCCGTTGATCGCCGCTGCCGCGTAGCCGCGGGCACGCAGCTTCTCGGCGAGGGTCTCCGTCTCGTTCTTCGTGCGCGTGAAGACGATCATGCCCTCGAAGTTCTCGACCTCGAGGATGCGGGTGAGGGCATCCACCTTCTGCGGGTACGACACGATCAGGTAGCGCTGTGCGATGTTGGTCGCGGTGGAGGTCTTCGCCTTGACGTTGATCTCTTCGGCATCCTTCAGATACGTGCCGGCGAGGCGGCGGATCTGCGGGGGCATCGTGGCGGAGAAAAGGGCGACCTGCTTGCCCTCGGGGGTGTCGGCGAGGATCGTCTCGACGTCTTCGGCGAAGCCCATCTTGAGCATCTCGTCGGCCTCGTCGAGCACGAGGAAGCGCAGCTCGGAGAGATCGAGGGTGCCCTTGTCGAGGTGGTCCATGATGCGGCCGGGCGTTCCGACGACGACGTGGACGCCGCGGCGGAGCGCGGACAGCTGCTGGCCGTAGCCCTGGCCGCCGTAGACGGGCAGCACGTGCACGCCCTTCAGACGCGCGGCGTACGACTCGAAGGCCTCGCACACCTGCAGGGCGAGCTCGCGCGTCGGGGCGAGCACGAGCGCCTGCGGCGTCTTCTGCGACAGATCCAGCTGCGACAGGATCGGCAGCGCGAACGCCGCGGTCTTACCGGTGCCGGTCTGGGCGGTGCCGAGGACGTCGCGGCCCGACAGCAGCGGCGGGATCGTCGCGGCCTGAATTGCGGACGGCGTCTCGTAGCCGACGTCGCGCACGGCGCGGAGCACCGCGTCGTCGAGGCCGAGATCGGCGAACGTGAGGGTGGGGGTCGCCGGCGCCTCGTCGGGCGCATTCTCGATGGTCATCCCCCCACGGTACTGGGAGAGTGCTGAGCGAACCCGGTACGCGCCGCTCCGATCCGGCGCACCGAGGGCGGTGGGGGTTTCGGGCGAGAGCTTCGCGCCGAGATTCCGCAGCCTGTCGTCGTCGGCTGTACGGCGACCGTCGATCTCCTGCTCCACCATCTCAGCGGTTCGGTGCGCGCACGGCCGCTCGGTGTTGAGTGGCCGTCTGGCGAGTGATGGTTCGCAACTCGGCGGCCATGTGGGAGTGATCCGAGTACCCGTTCGCAGCGGCGATGGCGGCGAGGGATTCGGTGGGTGACTCGCGGGCGTGCTGCAGGGTGCGTTGCAGGCGGGAGCGACGGATGATCCTGCCGACCGACATGCCGATGTCGTCGTGGGCGATGCGTTGGGCCGTGCGTGGGGAGATGTGCAGTGCTTCTGCGGTCTCTCCGAGGGTCGTGACGTTCGGATCGTTCTCGATCAGCGCGAGGAGGCGGTTCGCCCTGATCGCTGAGTCGCCGGGCGGCGGTACCCGCTGAACGATCCACGCCGACAGTGCGGCGACGGTGGCATCCACGGCGGCGTCGAAGTCCTCGATGCGGTGGAACACCTGGGCGACCTCGGCAATGAGATCAGCCGCGACGATGATCCGGGTGGCGTCGGGAATCACGGTCTGGCCGCCCAGGAGAGCGGCAGTGGCGGCGGGTTGCAGGTTCGCCGCGACCACCCATCCGCTGCCTTTCAGTATGGTGGCGACAGTGCTGGCGCTCGGCCCGGAAAGCGTGACGTCGGTTGGCTCGACGGCAAGGTTGGCTGCGGCGAAGGGCAACAGCGTCTGTTCGGACGTAACGCCGTGAGGCAGATGCCAGGATGCGGCCCAGAACCAGCGCACTCTCTCCGCAAGCAGCGCATCTGGCATTCTCCGAGTGAACTGCGGCAGGAGGTGCGGGTAGAGGACTCCCCGACTCGCATGGCGGGCCAGCATGTCCTCGTCGTGCTGGCGCGAATCTTCTAGGCGTCGCTCCATCCATCCATGATCCTTGACACATGACTGACGTGATGGCTTCTGGACGCTTCGATATCGACATCGCCCCGGCGGACGCGCTGCTTGCCGGCACCGGCCGGTTCGACTTCACGAAGAGATGGACCGGCGGAATCGAGGGCACCTCGGCTGGCGTCATGCTCTCGGCCGGCGACCCGGCGAGCGGAACAGCGGGATACGTCGCGATCGAGGTGTTCGAAGGCTCCATCGATGGTCGGACGGGGACGATCGCGTTCCAGCAGCTCGGCTCGATGGCCGATGGTGCGGAGGCCCTGCGGTACGAGGTCATCCCGGGGTCGGGCACCGGGGACTTGACCACCGTGACCGGCGAGTTGGTCCTCGATGCCGCGCATGGCGATCACACGGTGATGGTGCGGCTCCGTCTCACTTGATCGCCCCGGTTCAGCTGCGAGAGCTCCCCCGAAAGGGGATGACCGGTGCGCGACGCTCCGGCGCGGCGCACCGATCGTTCACCGAGACCGCTTACCGTGACGAGCATGTCGCTCCCCGATCATCCCGCCCCCGATGCCGTGGCCGCCGCTCAGGAGCGCGATGCGGGCTCCGCGGGTCCCCGATCGCGCCGTCGCGTCTTCGCCTGGGCGCTGTGGGACTGGGCGACGCAGCCGTTCAACTCGGTGCTGCTGACCTTCGTCTGGGTGCCGAGCTTTCTCGTCTCGCCGTTCTTCCTCGATCCGGCGGTCGCCCGCAGCGGCATCGTCGACGGCAAGGCGATCGACTGCGACACGGCCGCCAACACCGCGACGGAGTACTGCCGGTCGCTCGGATCGCTGGATGCGAGCCTCGGCTGGGGGATCACGATCGCGGGGCTGCTGATCGCCCTGATCGCGCCCGTGGTCGGGCAGCGAGCGGATGCCCTGGGTCGCCGCAAGCTCATGCTCGGGGTCTTCACGGGCGCACTCATCGCCTGCCAGCTCGCGATGGCCTTCGTGCCGGGCATCCCCGCGATGTTCTGGTTCGGCGTGGCGATGATCTCGCTCGGCACGGTCGTCAGCGAGATCGCGGGCGCGAACTACAACGCGCTGCTCGTGTCGGTGTCGACGCCGATGACCGTGGGCCGCGTGTCGGGCCTCGGCTGGGGGTTCGGCTATCTCGGCGGGATCATCGCGCTCACGATCGTCGTCGGGCTCATCCTCGCGGGCGTGCTCGACGGAACGCAGTCGATCACCTTCCAGCTCGTCGCTGCCGGAGCGACGGTGTGGACCCTCGTCTTCTCCATCCCGATCTTCCTGCGGGTGCCCGAGCCGCCCGCGGGCACGGGCTCGCGCGACGTCGGCTTCTTCGCCGGCTACGCCGAGGTCGTCCGCTCGATCCGGCGACTGTGGCACGACGCCCGCCCGACGCTCTGGTTCCTGCTGGCATCCGCCGTCTACCGCGACGGCCTCGCGGCGGTCTTCACGTTCGGCACCGTCATCGCGGGGCGGGTGTTCGGCTTCGGATTCACCGACCTCGTGGTCTTCGGCATCGCCCTGAACCTCGTCGCCGGCGTCTCGACCATCTTCGCGGGGCGGCTCGACGACCGCTTCGGTCCCAAACGGGTGATTCTCGTCGCGATCGGCGGGATCGTGCTGTGCTGCCTCGCGGTCTTCTTCGCGGCGGGCGCGGGCAAGGGCCTGTTCTGGGTCGTCGGGATCGTCCTGGCCGTCTTCGTCGGGCCGGCGCAGTCGGCGTCGCGGTCGTTCCTCGCGCGCGTGACCCCCGCCGGCACCGAGGGCGAGGTCTTCGGCCTGTACGCGACCACGGGGCGCGCCGCGAGCTGGATGGCCTCGCTGCTGTGGGGCGTGTTCATCGCCCTCGCGGCCAACCAGACGCTCTACGGCATTCTGGGGATCGCGCTCGTGCTCGCCGTCGGGTTCGTGATGCTCGTCTTCGTCACGGCACCGCCGCGGACCGCGCCCGACGCGTCACACTGACCGCGAGCGGCCCGCCGCGAGAGTCGCCCATCAGCCCGCCGGAGCCCGCCGGAGCCCGCCGGAGCCCGCCGGAGCGCGAGGTCAGCGGGGCGACGACCGTCGCGGCCGCAGCCACGACGGCATCCGAACGCCCTGCTCGTTACCGGATTCGACGTCGAGCCCGTAGTGCTCGCCGACGTATTCGACCAGGTGCGCACGTTCGGCACGGTCGTAGACGCGGCGCTCGCGTCGGAATGCGATGACGGTCGCCCAGCAGATGAGCAGCATCACGACGCTGAACGGCAGCGCGATCGTGATCGCCGCCGTCTGCAGCGCGGTGAGGCCGCCCGCCAGCAGCAGCGCCACCGCCAGCACCGAGGTCGCGACAGTGAAGAACACGCGGATCCACCGGCGGGGCTCGGCGTCGCCGCCCGTGGCGAGCATGCCCATGACGAGCGCGCCGGAGTCGGCGGAGGTGACGAAGAAGATCGCGATGAGGATGATCGCGCCGATCGTCAGCACCTGACCGGCCGGCAGATGGGTGAAGAGCTGGAACAGCGCACCCTGCAGATTGACCCCACCGTCGGGCGTGAGCATCGATCCGGGCTGCTGCAGCTCTTGATACAGCGCCGACCCGCCCAGCACGGCGAACCAGAGGATGCCCACGAGCGTCGGAACGATCAGCACGCCGAGCACGAACTCGCGCACCGTGCGTCCCTTGCTCACCCGCGCGATGAAGATCCCGACGAAGGGCGCCCACGAGATCCACCAGCCCCAGTAGAACGAGGTCCACGCCGCCTGCCACTGCTCGCCGGCCTCGCCCTGGAAGGCGCTCACGGTGAAGCTCAGCCCGATGTAGTTCTGCAGATACGAGCCGATGGACTGCACCCACTCCCGCAGCAGGTAGACGGTCTGACCGGCGAACAGGACGAAGACCAGCAGGAGGCCTGCGAGAAGAAGATTGAACGTCGAGAGCCACTTCATGCCGCGGGCGACACCCGAGAGCACCGATGCCAGCACGAACACGGTGATCACACCGATGATGAGGATCTGCGTGAACGTGTCGGGCGCGCCGAACCCGGCGGCATCCAACCCCGCCCCGATCTGCAGAACGCCGAGCCCGAGCGAGGTCGCGACACCGAAGATCGTGCCGACGAGGGCGAGGGCGTCGATCACGTTGCCCCAGACGCCGCGCACGCGCTTTCCGAGCAACGGCTCGAGTGCCCAACGGATGGAGATGGGCCGGCGCCGACGGTGGATCGCGTAAGCGAGTGCGACGCCGACGACGACGTAGATGGCCCACGCTTGCACACCCCAGTGCAGATAGGTCTGGATGAGGGCGTTCTGGGCGAGCTGCGCGTCGGTGCCCGTGACGCCCGGTCGCGGGTTCACGAAGTGGCTGAGGGGCTCGCTGACACCGTAGAAGACGAGACCGATGCCCATCCCCGCGGCGAACAGCAGCGAGAACCACGCGCCCAGCGAGAACTCCGGGTCGTCGTCGTCCTTGCCGAGCTTGATGTCGCCGAAGCGGCTGAAGCCGAGAACGAGGGCGAACGCGACGAAGAACGCGGCGATGAGCACGTAGTACCAGCTGAACGTGCTGACGATGGCGGCCTGCAACTCCGCGAAGGTCTCTTCGGCGACAGCCGGGAAGATCATCGCGAACCCCGCGATGACCACCACCACCACGGCGGCGGGCCAGAAGACCCAGGGAGAGATGCCCCGAGGGGCGAGCGGATCGGCGGCCGGCTGGATCTCGGTCATCGCCCCAGGCTAACCGCCGGCTTCCCCCGCAATCGAACCGTGTACGCCCCCTTGCGCCGAAACGGCGCACACCGTAAGAGGCGGGTCAGCGCTCCGGCATCCACGCCGTCGCGAGCTTCGTGAGCAGCCTGGCGAGCTCGGCGCGCTCGGCGTCGGAGAAGTCCTGCAGCGCATGTTCGAGGTGTGCGCGACGCTGGCCGCGGAAGCCGCTCACGAGGCGCGCACCCTCGTCAGTGAGCGCGACCCGCGTGCGACGCGCGTCATCGGGATCGGCCTCGCGCCGCACGAGCCCGAGCTCGACCGCCTGCTGGATGAGGCGTGAGGCACGCGGCTGATCGACGCCGATCGTCTCGCCGATCTCGCTGACGCTCAGCGCGTGGGATGCCCCGGCGAGAGCCTCGAGCATGCGCATGCGGGCGAGGCCGGCCATACGTCCTCCGCCGCCGAACCCGAACGGACCGGGTCCCTCCGGGCCCGGCCTCTCCGGCATGCTGCGATGGCCGTGGTGCCCGTGCGGGCCGCCCCCTCCTCCCGGGCCGCCGAATCCTCCGGGCCCGCCGAACCCTGCCGGTCCGCGCCCTCGCCCGCGCAGCCGGGCGAGGGCTGCGGCGATCGCATCGATGTCGGGCGAACCCGAGCCGGGTGGGGAGGCATCCGTCATACGACGAATTTACATGCACCTTGACATGCAAGAAAATTACATGTCATACTGCATGTGCATGCACAATGACATGCATCGGCGAAGCGTCATCGCACCGCCCCTCACATCTCTTCACGAAAGGACCTCTCCCATGGAGACCCACGACAACACCTCTGACACACCCCACACCCCGACACGCCCGTTCGGATTCTGGCTCCGCGCCGCCCATGGACTGATCTCCCGCGAGCTGCGGGCCGCCGTCACCGCGGAAGGGATCGGCCGTCGCGACGCGCGCCTGCTGACCCTGCTCGGCGCGGAGAGTCTGCCGCCCGAACTCGCGGAGCGTATCCGCCGCCACGGCGGAAAGAAGCTGCGCGGCCTCGTCGAACGCGGCTGGGTCGCCGAGAACGACGGCGCCTGGACGCTCACCGACGAGGGGCGCGCCACCGCCGCACGCCTCGACGAGGCCACCGAGCGCGTCCGCACGCGCATCTCGACGGCCGTCTCGGACGACGACCTCGCGACCACCCAGGCGAGCCTCGAGGCGCTCGTCCGCGAGTTCGGCGGGACGCCGGACGAGCGGATGCCGCACCGATTCGGGCATCGCGGATTCGGGCCCGGCCGCCACGGGTTCGACCCCGCTCGCGGGTTCGGGCCCGGTCACGGGTTCGGGCCCGGTCACGGGTTCGGCCCCGGCCACGGCGGCTGCGGCGAGCGCCACGGACATGACCCCCGCGCCGAGCACGCGTACGAGCGCGGCTTCGACGCCGGGTTCGCACGAGGACGCGAGGCCGACGCGGCCTGAGCGCGAGCATCTCGACGGAGGGAGGCCCCGGTCTCCCTCGCGCCGTCGTCGACTGCGGGCATGCGAGACAATGGCCCGCATGACGGCGCTCCTCGGCATCTCTCACGGAACGGCGGATGCCGCCGGGCAGCACGCGGTCGCCGCCCTCGTCGCGGGGGTCACCACCGCACTGCCCGATACCGTCGTCCGACTCGGGCACGTCGACGTCCAGCAGCCCGACGTCGCCGCCGCACTCTCCGCGCTCACCGCCGAACCGGTGACGCTCGTGCCGCTGCTGCTGTCGGCGGGATACCACGTCCACGTCGATCTGCGACGGGCGATCGCCCACCGCGCCGACGTGACCATCACGGCGGCCCTCGGCCCCGACGATCGGCTCGTCGATGTGCTCGTCGCCCGTCTCGTCGAGGCCGGCTACCGCGACGGGGCGGATGCAGAGATCATCCTCGCCGTCGCGGGATCGAGCGACGAACGCGCGAACGAGGACTGCCGCGAGACGGCGCGTCTGCTCGCCGGGCGCCTGGGGCGCCCCGTGCGCATCGCCTTTCTCGCCGCGGCGGAGCCGCGCGTGCGAGAAGCGGTCGCGCGGGCATCCGCCGGGGGCCACCGCGTCTTCGTGGCGACGTACCTGCTCGCTCCGGGCTACTTCCATGACCTCGCCGTGCGCGAGGCGCCGGGCGCGATCGTCGCCCGACCGCTGCTCGATGCCGACCCACCTGCGGCGGCCCTCGTCGATCTGGTCGTCGCGCGCTTCCGCAGCACCGCCTGACGAGGCCTCGGCGCGCTCCCCCGTCTGCGCTCTCCGCGCCCGCGGCACCCAGGCGGGCACACCTGGCGCAGCACATCGCAGGCTGTCGCATCCGCATTGTGTCGTCAGATGACGACACATGACGCGAGATGTCGGTCACCGCGATGCCGCCTCCGGCGGTCTTCCTACTCTCTCCTGATGCGGTCGCGGCGAGCTCGCCGCGCCTGATGTCCGAGGAGCGGAATGACCACGAGCGACACCGATGCACGCGGCGCGCAGCTGCC
Source organism: Microbacterium dextranolyticum (assembly GCF_016907295.1). Lineage (NCBI taxonomy): Bacteria > Bacillati > Actinomycetota > Actinomycetes > Micrococcales > Microbacteriaceae > Microbacterium > Microbacterium dextranolyticum. The sequence goes on along the minus strand of NZ_JAFBBR010000001.1, from coordinate 318,247 downwards.
GCGCGTGGATGCGCGACGCGCGCAGACCACGGGCGCCCCGGCGACGGCTTCCGCCTCTCGCCCGGCCCGTCCCGCGTCGAAGCCGCACGGCCAGTGGAAGATCGACGGCAGGGCGCCGCTCAACGCC